>NZ_CP093396.1:2199179-2513348 GCF_029027405.1 Sulfurimonas sp. | reverse complement strand
ATTGGTAGTAGCTGTTGTCTCGGAGAGACTTTTTTGTGTTCTCTCAGCTAATTTTCTAACTTCATCAGCAACAACTGCAAAACCACGACCATGCTCACCCGCACGAGCTGCCTCAATGGCTGCATTTAGAGCTAGTAAATTTGTTTGTTCTGCGATATCGCCAATAGTTAAAAGTATCGTTTTCATTTCATTTGCATTTTGAACAAGAGATTGTAGATTATCAACCATTTCATTTTCTTTTTGGGAAACAGAATGAATTCTATCTACAATATTATTTATACTATCTTTAAACTCAACGATTGTTGTGTTTGTAATATTTTCTATTGTAGTATTTAATGTATTTGATGATTCTATTATTTGATTATTTGAATCTTCATTTTGTCGTTGCATATCTTCAAGAGATTTACCAAGAGTATTAATATTGTTTAACAAATCAGCCATTTTAGCTTCAACGGTTACAGTACTTCTTGTAGTAAATTTACCATCAGAAAAGCTTTGAAGTGTACTGATAGCATTATCCAAATTTTTCTCAGATTCTTCAAGCATTTTATTCATACTATTTTTAAGAACATGAACATATGGTGTTTTTGAATTAGAAGCAATTCTTATAGAAAAATTTCCTTTTGAAACTTTGTCAGCTGTCAAAACCATTTCACCTGCAACTTTTATATCTTCTTCTATGGATGACTGATGGATTGTTATTATCTTATTAAAATTTTGTTCTGTTTGCGAAGTTGCATGTTGATCGATAGCTATTTTATTAATATTAAACTTCAGCATTTCTATTAGCTGTATTATTTTTTCATTTAAGGTATTAGCTTCTCGAGATGATGGAATATTTTGAAGAGCTATAGCGACACCAATCGCAATTACTGCTACAATAACTTGAATTATAGTAGAATTTGTTAACAATAAAGATGCTATTAATAAAGCAAATGAAACAATAAGTATTATATTTTTTTGTAAGGTATTCATAGAATTATCCTAGTTAAGTGTTTTATATAGTGTTTGGGCATCTATTATTTCTTGCGTTGAAGGTTTTCTTCTACAAGACATAAATGTTTTCTGATGTGTTATATCATCATACATAGGATAAACAGTTGCAAAAACCCAGTAATAGCCACCATCTTTAGTAGCATTTTTTACATAACCAGTCCATACTTTACCACTTTTCGCAGTTTGCCATAAGTCTTTAAATGCTGCTTTGGGCATATCTTTATGACGAACAATACTATGAGGTTGGCCAATAAGTTCTTCTAATGTATATCCAGCTATTTTACAGAAATCATCATTTGCAAATATGATTTTACCTTTTTCATCAGTTTGTGATACTAAAAAATCATCACTTTTTAAAACATATTCTTGCATGTATTTCCTTTTTAGATTATTGCCAACATATTAGCATAATTTTTAAGTATATTTATGAATTTTACCGCCTTGTTTAAAACGGTTAATCCATGCTAAAAGATAACAAAGTATTTTTACATTTGAAATGATTTCTAAAAATTTAAATTTAAAAATTCTAGAAGATTATCTAATCAGTTATAAGAAAAATGATTATTCAAACCCTTGTATTATTCATTAAGCCCAATTGTTTTTGTCAAAAATTTATTTCTCCTTTTGAAAGCGTAGAAGTATAAAAAAGTTTGCTTACAAAGAGATTACTAAGATTATTAGGAGTATACTTATCGTATAGACTATAAAGGTTAGATAAATGGAAGTAAATAATAATAGTATGTTTGAAGTAGATGGAAATGTAGTTTCTTTAGAAGAGTTGATAGACGGGTATAAAAAATCAAAAGTAAAAATAAAAAGTAAAAAATCTCCTAAAAGTAAAGCTGATATAAAAAGAGCTGACGAGCAAAGATTAAAGCCTTATCAAGCAGAACTTATTAAGTTGCAAAAACATCTTGAGAATACAAATCAAAAAATGATTATTCTTTTTGAAGGTAGAGATGCTGCTGGTAAAGGAGGAACTATACGAAGAGTAACTAGATATATGGATGAAAAACATTATCGTGTTGTAGCACTTGGTAAACCAACAGAAGAGCAAAAAACTCAATGGTTTTATCAAAAATATATACAATACTTTCCAGTTGGTGGAGAGATTGTTCTTTTTGATAGAAGTTGGTACAACAGAGCTATGGTTGAGTCAGTATTTAATTTTTGTACAAAAAAAGAATATGATGATTTCATGAGAGGGGTTAAAGGCTTTGAAAATGATTTAGTTCGTCAAGGTATCATACTTGTTAAGCTTTATTATAGTGTTACAAAAGATGAGCAGGCTAGAAGATTTGAAAGAAGAAAAAATGATTCTCTTAGACAATGGAAACTGAGTGAGATAGATATGCAAGCTCAAGAAAAATGGGATGAGTTTACAACTACAAAGTACAACATGATAAAGCAAACACATTCTCACAGAGCACCATGGACTATCATCCGTTCAAAAGATAAGATAAAAGCTAGATTAGAGTCGTTAAAGGTCATACTTCATGCAGTTGATTATGAAGGAAGAGAAGATTCTCTAAATTATGCACTTGATCCTAGCATTGTTATATCAGGAGCAAGAGAGATAGAGATAATGGATGCACAAGTGTCAAGTACAGGTAAATTTATAGGCTAAAAGGAGAGTTAAATGGCAAAAAATAAAGAAAAAAATAAAGAAAGAAGAACTAAAAGTTCAGATAGAAGATCAGCATCAAAAAAAGAAGGTAAAGTTCAGATTTGGGTAAAAGAAGAAAAGCTAGCTTATGAAAAAGAGCTTTCTGAACTTCAAGTAGAGCTTTTAAAATTTCAAAATCATGTAAAAGATAAGGGTCTTAAAATTCTTATGATATTTGAAGGTCGTGATGCTGCTGGAAAAGGTGGAACTATCAAGAGAATTACAGAACATCTAAATCCAAGAGGGGCAAGAGTTGTAGCATTGGAAAAACCTAGTGATAAAGAGACTTCACAATGGTATTTTCAAAGATATGCAAAGCACTTACCAAGTGCAGGAGAGATGGTGCTTTTTGATAGAAGTTGGTATAATAGATCAATGGTTGAACCTGTTATGGGATTTTGTACAGAAAGACAACATCATAAATTTCTAAAAGATGCTCCAGAGTTTGAAAAAATGATAGTAGATGAAGGTATTCAAATATTTAAATTTTATTTCTCAGTATCAAAAGATGAGCAGGCGAGTAGATTTAAAGCTAGAGAAACAGACCCACTAAAGCAGTATAAATTATCTCCTGTTGATAAAGAGTCACAAAGGCTTTGGAATGAGTATTCACTTGCTAAGTTTATGATGTTAAGTGCAACTCATACAGAAGCAGCGCCTTGGACAATTGTGAAAAGTGACAACAAGAAAAAAGCTAGAGTAAACTGCATTAAACATATCTTAAACTTTGTTGATTATCCTGATAAAATAAGTTCAAAAAAGATAGAGATAGACAAAGAAATAATAGTTTATGGAAGAGATGAAGCGATAGCTATGGAGAAAAGATTTAAGTTTTCACTTAAGAAGTAATTTTATACTTTCGAATCTTAAAACAAAAAGGTACGAAAATGTTAAATAAAATACTTAGTGTGGCAGTTGCATTCAGTTCATCAATAGAGCGGGTGCATCTTTTCCTGCTCTTTTATAATATGACTAGGCAACTAATAATATTAAATAATTATGGTTCTTGTATCTTTAGGAGTTAAAACTTTTAAACCAATCATCAGGTCTATTTGCCAAAGGATTTTGTCTATTAAACTCTTCTTCATCTAGAGAAAATCTAAAATTTTTCATATATATTTGTATAGTTTTATATGCTTCATTTATCTCTTTAAACTTTTTATCATTTCCCTTTTGCATGTCAGGATGATACTTTTTTGATAATCTTAGATATTGATTTTTAAGTTCATTCTGTGTCATGCGTGTTACTATGTTTAAATTCTCCAGAGCTTTGTCAAAATCTGCATAACGCATAACTATCCTTATAATAATAATATAATATATATTTTGTATAATAGCATAACAAAAAAAAAGGAATCTAAAATGAAAAAAATCGTTTTATCAGCATTTGCTGCATTAACAATTGGTACAGTAGGTGCAATTGCAGGTGATATTAAGTTATATTCTGACAAAGATGGACAAGTTTTTACAACGGCAGGGGAAGGTCGAGTAGAGCTAAAAAGTTCTAGTACAAAAGTTTCTGCAAAAGCTTCAAAATTAAAGTTTAACGGGACGCATTACTTAGGCTTTGTAAACAAAAATATGAAAGAAGGTGATAGCACAAATAACTTTGAAATGCGTCGAAACTACTTTCAAGTTAAAGCGTACTTATTAGAGGACCCTAAAAGTTACCTTCGTGTGACTTTAGATGCAACTTATACAAATAAAACAGCTAAAGGTGAAGGTCATTCAAATGTTTATGTTAAATATGCGTACCTTTATTTAAATGATGTTTTACCTTTTACAGGTGTTGAGTTTGGTATGGTTCACAGACCTTGGATCGATTATGAAGAGCATCAAGGTTGGGGGATGCGTTCTATTTCTAAAGTTTTTGTAGAAGCGAGTGAAGCTGGACATCTAACGAATTCTGCTGATTTAGGTTTTAATTTTAAAACAAAAACTGATTATTTTACATCTGAGCTAGGTATATTTAATGGTGAAGGTTACCATGGATCAAATGATAATGGTGGAGCTAATGATGAAGAAATTGGCGATGGTGTTTCAGCTGAGTGGAGATTAACAGCATCTATTTTAGGAAATGGTACAAAAAAGAGAAAACCTACAAAAGACAGTTATGCAGATGCTTCATTTTTTGGTCAATATAATATGCAAAACTCTCATAATGCAGATGCATCTGGTAAGACTGCTGATTATAAGTTTTATGGTCTACACGCGGTATATAATATGCCATCATTTTTAATAGCTGCTCAATATATTAAATCTGACAATGACCGTGTTGATAGCACAACTGACTGGAATGGTCAAGGTTATTCTATAAATACTACTTTGCGTTTTGGTGAGAAAAAGCAGTTTTCTTTAGTTGGTCGTTATGATAACTGGGAAAATAAAGACACACTAAGCAATGATATTACTTCAACCGAGTATAACGCTATATATGGTTTAGCTTGGCAACAAAACAAAAATGTTAAATGGTTTCTTTCAGGTCAAACTTATGACTTAAAAAATTCAGATTCAAAAGACTGGACTTCTGCGATGCTTACTGCTGAGGTTCACTGGTAAGACTTAAAGCTCATTTCTACATGGGCTTTGTTTTGACATATATCAGTATAATTATTTAATTTTCTGGATATAATGGGTGCTAAAAATTTGTATTTAAAGGTGTGAGTATGTCTGTGTCAATATATCCTGATATTTTCAAAGAGTTAAAAGATGAAGTTCGAGCAGCTGGTCTTTTAGAGCGTATTCCAGTTCGTGGTTCAATTGAAATGATAGCAACAATACTATCAATGGCGATATTTTACACAATTGTGATAAATTGGCAAGAAATGGCTTTAGGGGCATTCCATGCTTTCTTTTTAGGAATATTTCTTACTATTATATTTACTCGTGCGGTGTTTATTTCTCATGATATTTTACATACTCAATATTTTAAAAATAAAACACTGTCCTTCAAGCTTAGTTATCCATTCTCTGCTTTTATTTTAAGTAATTCATCTTCTTGGTGGGATTTTAAACATAATGTCAATCACCATACTTGGTGTAATGTTCCTGATAAAGATGAAGATATACTTGCTATGGATGGTGCTTTTACAACAAAACAAAAAGGTAATAGCAAATTTTTAAGAAGTATTAAATATCTTATTTTTTGGGGAGCAATGTTTTTTATGTATCCTGCTTTTATAACTCAATCATACAGCTTTGCAATTAAGAGAAAAAAATATGGTGAACTTTCAATGATGCTTCTTCATTGGCCAATTATATGGGGACCTATATTTTATTTTATGCCATTTGCTAGTGCTATTACTATTTTTATCACTTTATATCTTGTTTTGTCCGGTTGGCTTGCATTTGGATTTATTACTAACCACTTAGGGTGTGAAGTTTTTGAAAAAGAAGAGAGTGAGTTACTTTCATGGATGGAACTTCAGATGAGAACATCTCGTTCATTGATTGGTGGAAAATTTGTTCATTGGTTCTATGGTGGATTAAATACTCAAATCGAACATCATCTATTTCCAAAAGCACCAAGGTTCAATCTTTTAAAAGTACAGGATATGACAAGAGATTTTGCAAAAAAACATAATATTAAGTATTTTGAAACTACACCAATTCAAGCATATGTTCAAATAAACAATGTCTTAAAAGAGTATTGAGGGTTTTAAATTCCCTCAACTCTCAATACTTTATCTTTTCCGACCATTAAATCAATGGTCATGCCTATTCTCTTCCAAACGCTGTCTTGTCTATACTCGATATTATGCTTTAAACAGATTTCTTTTACAAGAGGTTGCATTTTTTGTTGGTAGGATTGAGGAGTGTTTGGAAATAAGTGATGCTCAATTTGATAATTTAAAAAGCCATGTGAAAAGTCTATTAAATCAGTTCCTGTATTGTAATTAACACTTCCCATAATTTGTCTAAGATAGAACTCTCCTTGAGACTTGTGAGGCTGAGAAAATTGATAAATATCTCCAGCCGAGTGATTAGGTACAATCACTAAAAATGAGTGTAGATTTGCATATACTTCTGCCATAACTAAAATGATTAAAGCACTTAGAACTGCTCCCCAACCAAGTGGTAAAAATAGAAGTGGCATAGCAACAAATTGAAATAATCCATAAGGTAAATAAAAATCTTTCCAAAGTTTTATGCCAGTTTCAGAGAATGGTAGATAGTTATAGTCTGTAGTTTCAGGTTGCTTGTTTATTCGTCTTTCTTTATTATCCAAAATTCTCATAGTATTTGGAGCATAATAAACAGGCTTCCAAACACAGGCAAAAGCATAAACAATAATTTTTTTAGACCAGTAAGGAGCAGGAAAATTTATAAGCCATTGAAGATTACTTTCAACATTATCAGGATCATCAGCTTCGCCTAAATGATAGTGATGCATAATGTTATGCTCATACTCCCAAGCATCTGGTTTTATCCAGTCAAGCCAGTCGATATATCTTCTAGTACCCCTAGCATACCCTTTTTTCTTATACTTTAATGGAATGTTTGGAACCTTATCATAAGCACCATGCAAGATAGGATGAGTTACATCAGCCCATCTTGTAACATTTCCAACACCTACAAGAGTTGCAGCAATAATACCTAATGTCCAAAAAGCAAATGCACCAAGTCCTATAGAAACTTCTAAAGCAGTTACTAGATATATCATAAAGAAACCAGCAAATGTAGCACCTCTTGACCATCGCTCAAGTTTGAGTAGATGTTGAAAGTCTTTTTCAGATACTGGACCGAGTTTTTCTTTAATTTGTTCTATATCTTTTTGAAGTAAGTCTTTATCAATATCTTCATATTTTGCATAAACATGATTAGCAGGTAGTGCTTCAAATATTTTAGTTGGAGATTCATCTTCTACCTCATTGAAAAGATGAGTTTCTTGGTTTGCTTCATCAGCCCAAATAGCTTCTTGTTTTTCAACCTCTAAGGCTTCTTCAGTTGAAACAATAGCTTGTCTGTCTTCTCTTTGCTTAAGAATTTCATCTAATGTTTTGTTTGGATTTTGTGACAAAATTTGCCCCTTTTCATTAAGTGGATTTATAATTCATATTATATGAAAAAATACTTAAAGATAAACTATTACTAATAAATAATAAACATCAATTTGGATAAAATAGCAATGACTTAATAAAGCAACACTTAATTGGAGATTTTAATGGATGCAGCCAAATATATTTGGATGAATGGAGAATTTGTAGCTTGGCAAGATGCCAAGATACATGTACTTTCCCACACGCTACACTATGGAAATGGTGTAATAGAAGGTACTAAAGCTTACAAGACTAAAAAAGGGTATGCAATTTTTCGTTTAAATGAGCATACTAGAAGATTAAAAGAGTCAGCAAAAATGACTCTTATTGATATCCCTTACACAGTTGAGGAGATGAATAAAGTTCAAATAGAACTAATAAAAAAGAATGAATTTGTAGGAGATAATGTTTACATTAGACCTTTTGCATTCTTAGGTTATGGAGTTATGGGTGTTTATCATAAAGATGCTCCTGTTGAAACTGTTATGTCAGCTTGGGAATGGGGTGCTTATCTCGGTGAAGATGGGCTTAAAAATGGAATAAGACTTAAAATAGCATCTATGACTCGCCCAGCTAATACTTCAAATATGGGTAAAGCAAAAGCATCTGCTAATTATTTAAACTCTCAAATGGCTAAATTTGAAGCTATTGATTGTGGATATGATGAAGCACTTCTTTTAGATGACCAAGGTTATGTAGCAGAAGCTTCGGGTGCATGTTTTTTCATGGTAAAAAATGGTGAGTTAATAACTCCTCCAAATGATAACTCTTTAGCATCTATAACTCAAAAAATGGTTATAGAAATGGCTGAAGATTTTGGTATTAAAGTAACTCGTAGAAGAATTACAAGAGAAGAAGTATATGTTGCAGATGAAGCTTTTTTAACCGGAACAGCAGCAGAAATTACTCCAATAGCAAATGTAGATGCTAGAGATATCGGTTGTGGTTCTCGTGGAGAGATGACTGAAAAAATTCAGAGTACATATTTTGACATAGTTTTTGGTAGAAATACTAAGTATGAACACTATTTAACTTATATAGATTAGAAAAATAAAATAAAATGAAAGAGGAGAATATTTTAATGGCATCAGATATGAATGATTATTTTAACAAAAAAAAGAGTGAAAGTGGAGGATTTGGAAAAAAATCCAGTGGTGGTTCTGGTGGCGGAGGTGGCGGTGGTCCACAGATGCCAAAGATTGATTTGAATTTCGGTGGAGGAAAAGCAGGGATAGCTTATTTTATTGTTGCTGTTATTATCATGTTAGTTTTAGCAAAACCTTTTACTATTGTTGAAGAGGGACAGCGTGGGATTTTAAGTACAAATGGTAAGTATCAAGATCAAGCACTTTTGCCAGGACTTCACTTTATCATTCCAGTGATTCAAAAGGTTTATATTGTAGATACTAAAGTTCGTATCATTAACTACGCCTCTCGGATAGAGGCTACTGGTGGTTCTAAATCAGGTATTATTGCAAAACCAGCAGTTACAGTTCTGGATAAAAGGAGTTTACCAGTTTCTATTGAGCTAACTGTTCAGTATAGACTTAACTCTCAGTTTGCGGCACAAACAATTTCAAACTGGGGATTCTCGTGGGAAGATAAAATTATTAATCCTGTTGTAAGAGATGTTGTTCGTAATGTAATTGGTAAGTATGATGCTGAATCACTTACACAGATGAGAAATGATTTGGGTGCTGAGATAGAAGCAGGAATTAGAGAGAGTGTTTTAGCTCTAGAAAATTCTCCAGCTATACTTCAATCAGTTCAGCTTCGTGATATTGTTTTACCTATAAAAGTAAAAGAGCAGATAGAGAGAGTTCAGATAGCTAAACAAGAAGTACAAAAAGCAGAACAAGATGTTCAGCGTGTAAAACAAGAAGCACTAAAAAGAGCTGCTGAAGCAGAAGGAGTGGCTCAAAAAGCTAGAATTGAAGCAAAAGGTATAGCGGATGCTATTACAATTCAAGCAGATGCAAAAGCAAAAGCAAATATTTTGATTTCAAAATCACTGACTACTAAACTTTTACAACTAGAGCAACTTAATGTTCAAGGTAAGTTTAATGAGGCACTTCAAGTAAATAGAGATGCTAAGATTTTCTTAACTCCTGGTGGTTCAACTCCAAATATTTGGGTTGATACAAAAGAAACTAGAAAAAGAACTACGGCACAGTAATGATTTTAGATGCAGTCTTAAATAGAGTCGATTGGCAAAAGTCTGAGCTTTTGCCAGTCATCGTTCAAGATGAAAAAAATAGTGAAGTTTTAATGATGGCATATATGAATAAAGAGGCTTTGGAACTTTCACTAAATACAAAGATAGCGCATTATTTTTCACGAAGCAAACAACGCATCTGGAAAAAAGGTGAGAGCAGTGGAAATATTCAAAAAATACACTCATTTAATATTGACTGTGATAATGATACGTTACTTATAAAAGTTACTCAAGAAGGAGTTGCTTGTCATACAGGTAGGCGTTCATGCTTTTTTACAGAGTTAGAGTCTGGAGAAGCAAAAGGAGATATAGAAGTTAGTTCGGAGGTGTTATATGGAGTTATTGATACTCTTTACCATACGATACAAGAGCGTAAAAATGCAGACCCTGCGTCTTCATGGACAGCAAAACTTATGAGTAAAGGCGACAATACAATTTTGAAAAAAGTTGTAGAAGAAGCCGGTGAATTTTCTTTCGCATATAAAGATAATAATGAACATGAGATGGTTTATGAAGCAGCAGATTTGACTTATCATATGCTAGTTGCTCTTGCTGTAAAAAATATCTCTCCAGATAGAATAAAGCAAGAGTTGGCTCGTAGATTTAATATGAGTGGAATAGCTGAAAAAGATTCAAGAGCAAACTAAGTAGGAAATAAATATAGTGAAATCAAAAACAATCGCTTTTATAAATAATCTCATATCGTACGATTATATGCTTTTTGGTGGTACTTTTATACTATTTTTATTCTTGATTATTATAGGTATTATCCTTAGACGAAAAACAGTTTTAGCAATCTTTTTTATACTCTCTTCTTTTATTATACTATTGGGTGTTCCAACTATTGGATATGTGAAAATGCATGAATTTTTATTTAAAAATGCTCTTGTATTAACAAGTGAAAAAAAATTAACATTTACAGAAGCAGTTGTAATTAAAGGAACAATTACAAATAACTCAAAACGCTATTTTAATCGTTGCAAAGTAACTGCTAAAGCATATAAAGTTAGTAACAATAAGTTGAAAAACTTTTTATTTTCATTTAAAGCATTTCAAAAAATATCGATTACTATTGAAGATATAGAAGTAGGTCAAACAAAAGAATTGAAGATGTTTTTAGAGCCTTTTTACTACTCTAAAAAATATAATATTTTATTAGGAGCAAAGTGCAAATGACAACACTTTTTAATTATTGGCATTTTATTGTTATTGGTATAATTTTTTTTATTTTTGTTGGAGGTATAGTAGCATCTATAAAACAAAAAAACAAAAAATTGATACCTCCTATGATAATTTCTATTTCATTGATTTGCTTACTTTTTTTAGGTTTTTCCATTGTAGTAGTAGATAAATATACAAAAATTCCAAAACTTTATAAAATGAAAAATAAAAGACTTTTAAGTATAGAAAAAATTGTTTATACTGGTATAGTAAGAAATGAAGGCAATCATGAGATAGGTAAAGTTACCTTTGAGATTAAACTTGTAAACAAAGGTCATGTAACTGGTAATATAAAAGGTGGTTCTTACTTTAAACCTAGTGGTTTCATGGACTTTTTTAAAGGAGGTTCTAATATTTTATATAGACCTCAATCTATAACAAAAGAGTTCATTGTTGCTAGAAATTTAAGACCAGGAGAAGCGAAGTCTTTCAGAGTTTATTTTGATTGGCCACCTTACTTTAGAAATGTTTCTCATTTTGGAAAGGTTTATGGTCATTAATTAGGATAATTAATTAAATTGTGCTATCCTTGTTAAATAAAGATATAAATTTATACAAGGTGAATTATGCTTAAATCAATGTCCATTTCCAAAAGATTACTTCTTTTAGCTCTATTGCTAGTTTCTACAATTATAGTTATTGTACTACTCTCATCAAAAATTCAAACAATTCAATCAGACTTAGCTTTAATAGAGAATGATTTAAGTGATATAGAAGTTTTAATTCTTCAAGAAAGAAGAAATGAAAAGGATTTTTTAGCTAGAAAAAAAGTCAAATATGTAGATAAGTTCAATTTAATTATGAAAACTATTGAAGATAAAATTATAACGCTTGAGAAAAAGTTTAATGACAATGAAATTTATGTGGACGAAGAGAGTAAATCTTTAAAAGTAAATCTTAATGTTTATAAAATAAAATTTAATGAAATTTTAAAACAAGTAAAAAAAATAGGCATAGATAAAAAAAGAGGGTATAGAGGAGAGTTGAGAAAGTCTATTCATAGTGCAGAAACTTTGATTACAAAAATTAAAAATTACAAAATTTTAAGTGAAACATTAACTCTTAGAAGAAATGAAAAAGATTTTTTAC
This sequence comes from Sulfurimonas sp., assembly GCF_029027405.1. Taxonomy (NCBI): domain Bacteria; kingdom Pseudomonadati; phylum Campylobacterota; class Epsilonproteobacteria; order Campylobacterales; family Sulfurimonadaceae; genus Sulfurimonas; species Sulfurimonas sp. The sequence continues at coordinate 2,501,122 of NZ_CP093396.1, read as the reverse complement.
TTAGGAAGGACGAGAAGTATTTAAATGAACATTCTAAAAATATAAAAAATATATTAAAATCCATTGCAAATATTGAAAATAACTCACAAAAATTACTAATCAACAAAGAAATCAAAAATTATGAAAGTAAATTTATTGCATTAGCAAATGCATACAAAATCTTGGGACTTAACGAAAAATTAGGACTACAAGGAGAACTTCGCTCAGCAGTTTATAAAACTGAAGATAGTCTCAAGGAGATGTTAAAACAATCTCGTAAAGAGCTAGAAGAAAAGTTAAATGATAATACGAACTTATTTTATACAACGATAGTAATTATGCTTGTTGGTGTAATTATCTTTGTTTTATTTATAATATCATCTATCACAAAACCCATAAGTAGAATATCTCGTGAAATTGCTGAAAATAAAAATAATTTAACAGTACAGTACCAGTATGATGTAAAAGATGAACTAAGCGTAATGGTGGATGCTATAAACACTTTTTCTAAAAAGTTAAACAATACAGTAAACAAAAGCAAAAATACATCTATTGAAAATGTTGCTATTGCTAATGAGTTATCAGTTACAGCAGCTAGTATTGGTGAAAGTGTAGAAGAATTATCTAATATTGTTCATGAAACAAGTAAAGAAGCAACAGTTATAGATAATAAAATGAATGATACACTAGAAGAAACTTCAAAGGCACTAGAGGAAATGAATGAAGCTTCAAGTATAATAGATGAAGTTTCTAGTGGTTTTAACTCATTGATAGGAAGCATAAGAAATAGTGCCGAAGTAGAACATAATTTAGCTATAAAACTAAATGAATTATCTACAGATGCTGAGCAGGTTAAAGATATTTTAGAGATAATAGGTGACATTGCGGATCAAACAAATCTTTTAGCTTTAAATGCTGCTATTGAAGCAGCAAGAGCAGGTGAACACGGACGAGGTTTTGCAGTAGTTGCAGATGAAGTTAGAAAATTAGCGGAGAGAACACAAAAATCTTTAGTAGAAATTCAAGCATCTGTAAATGTAATTGTTCAAAATATTATTGAAGCATCTGGGCAAATATCAGTAAATTCTAAAGAATTTGACAAGTTAGTTGAATCTTCAAGTGTAGTTGATGAGCAAGTAGCGTTAAGTACTCAAAAAATGTCACTAGCATTAAAGAGAGTTGTTGTATCTTCTGATTATACTAGAAATACAGGAGAGGGTGTTAAAGAAATTATGACTAAGATACACCAGATTAACGATATATCTGCTTCAAACTCTAAGAGTGTACAAGAGATTTCATCATCAACAGAGCATCTATCTTCAATGACAGAAGAATTAAATCTGCAATTAGAATTTTTTAAAACTAATTAGTATTTTAAACCTAAATGTTTTAATGCTTTGTTAATATTTTTAACTTGTTGGTTTTTATTTCTGCACCAATTTGGAGAGAGTAAGGATGAGTCATCTATCCCTGCTGTAACTCTTTGAACTGAAATATTATTAGGTTTCATAACGATAGATTTGACTAATGTATCAAGGTATAACTCTTCTGTAATTGGAGTGAATTTACCTTTTAAAAAGTCATTTGCTAGAGCTGTTTTTTTCACTACATATAGTGGGTGATATTTTACAGAGTCAATTCCCCATTCATAAGCTTGTTTTGAAGTTTCTAACATCATCTCTTGGTTCTCATCAGGAAGACCAAAAATAAGATGTCCGCAAACATTTAAACCTTTTGCTTTAGATTTTAAAATCCACTTTTTTACATTTGCACTATCGTGACCACGATTTATTTTACTTAGTGTTTCATCGTAGATAGACTGTATTCCAAATTCTATCCAAATTTCTTTTTCTTTGTTTAACTCACAAAGATAATCAAGGGTTTCATCAGTAATAGAATCAGAGCGAGTACCAATGCTAAGTCCTACAACATTATCAAAAGATAAAGCTTTATCATAAAGTGCTTTGAGAGTTTCAAAGGGAGCATAAGTATTTGTAAAAGATTGAAAATATACTAAAAATTTTTTAGCACTATACTCATTTTTTTGCCTCTTGCTAATGGCATTAAATTGAATTTCAAGCTGTTCAAGTTGCTTTTGCAAGAAAGGGTTTTCTTTGGAGTTTAAGTTAAGGTGAAAACCTTTAAGTTCTTGTATTTGATTGGTACTTGCTGAAAAAGAGTCATTTTCACAAAATGTACAGCCACCTTTTGCAACTGTTCCATCTATATTTGGGCAAGTGAAGCCAGAAATATTAATACCAACTTTGTAAACTTTGCAATTAAATTTATTTTTTAGATAGTTGCCATAAGTATATATTTGAGTCATTAAACTATATACTTTCCTGTAAAACAAGCAGTACAGTAATTGTCTTTTTTTGTATTTACGCTTCTGAGTAGAGATTTTTCGTCTAAATAAGCCAATGAATCAGCTTCAATATATTTACATATTTCATCTTGTGTCATATTCGCAGCTATTAGTTTATCCTTATTTGGAGTATCTACGCCATAGTAACAAGGGTCAGTTGTGGGAGGAGATGATACACGCATATGTACTTCACTCGCTCCTGCTTCTTTTAACATTCTTATAATTCGTCTTGATGTAGTTCCACGAACGATAGAATCATCAACAACTATAACTTTTTTCCCTTTTATGATATCTGTCATAGGAGAGAGTTTCATTTTTACTTTTAAATCACGCATTTCTTGTGTAGGTTCTATAAATGTACGACCAATATAATGGTTTCTCATAATTCCCATTTCATAGGGAATACCACTCTCTTGGGCATAACCAATAGCAGAGGGAACTCCTCCATCAGGAACAGGTACGACCAAGTCTGCTTCAACAGGCCTTATCTTTGCGAGTTCTTTTCCCATATTTTTTCTTATCTGATAAACTGACTGACCATAAACTAAAGAATCTGGTCTTGCAAAATATACATACTCAAAAATACAATGTTTTGGGGTAGGTTCAAATATTTTAATACTTTTTGGTTCTCGTCCCTCTTTAAATATAAGAAGTTCTCCTGGCTCAATATCCCTAACAAACTCGGCACTTACAAGGTCAAAGGCACAGGTTTCACTTGCTACTATATAGCCACCATTTGGTAGTCGTCCAAGACTAAGTGGACGAAACCCAAAACGATCACGCATAGCAAACATTTTTGTTCTACTTAAAAAAACTAAAGAGAAAGCACCCTCTATTTTTTTAACAGCATCTATTATCCTAGGAGTAAGTTTTTCTTCTTCACTTTTTGCTATTAGATGTATTAGATTTTCTGTATCCATAAAAGTTTGAAAAATTGCACCTTTTTTTATAAGGTTATTTCTAACTTCTTCCGCATTTGTGAGGTTACCGTTGTGAACTATCGCCATTTCACCTAAGTCATATCTGGCAAATACTGGTTGAGCATCTAGAATTGAATCCTCACCAGCAGTTGAATAACGAGTATGACCAATCGCACTAGAACCACTTAAAGTTTTTAACTTAGCTTCATCAAAAACACGCATTACTAAACCGCGTTTTTTAATAGTACGAAGTTTTTTTCCATCTGAAGAACTAATTCCCGCAGCTTCTTGTCCCCGATGTTGGAGTGCGTGAAGAGAGAAGTAAGCTAGTTTAGAAGCTTCTTCATGTCCAAAAATTCCTACAACTGCACATTTTTCGTTAACATCTTCTCTCAATAGTTTTCCTTGTTATCTCATCATAAATTATTAATAGAATTATACTGAATTTGTCCTAAATTTTTTATAATTAAAGCTCTAGGCAATCACTTATTGAGTAGAGTCCAGCTTTTTTATTAGCTAGCCAAGTTCCTGCACGAATAGCACCTTTACTAAAAGTATTTCTTGAAGTTGCTGTATGATTTAACTCTATAAATTCACCATCATTGTAAAAACCAACAGTGTGTTTTCCTACAATATCTCCACCTCTAAGAGCCATCACAGCTATTTCATCTTCAGTTCTCTCGCCAATATTTCCATCTCTGCCACTTACTCTAACCTTATTTAAACCAAGTCCGCGACCATTAGCAGCAGATTCTCCAAGAGTAAGAGCAGTTCCGCTAGGAGCATCTTTTTTATGTTTATGATGCATTTCAACTATTTCTATATTAAAACCTTTAAGAGCTGCAGATGCTTGATAAACTAATTTGTTTAGTAATGCTACACCTAAAGACATATTCGTAGCATACAATATAGGCATAATCTCACTTGCTTGTTTTAAAAGATTAAGTTGGTGTGCACTTAAGCCAGTTGTGCCAATAACTAAAGGTTTAGGATTTTTTATAGCTGCTTCTAAAAGTGCTTCACAAGCCTCAGGAAGAGAAAAATCTATAACAATGTCACAAGCATCAAAAAATGAGTTTATATTTGTAGATACCAAAACAGACGGATCAATAGAAAAATTCAACTCGTTTCTTACAAACACACTACTTAAACTTATATCTTGAGTATCTTTTAAATCATCAATAATAAGTTGTCCTACTCTGCCATTTGCGCCAAATACACCAACTTTAATCATTTTTTGCCTTTTTAACCGTTTAGTTTTTCATCAACGAAAGAGATAACTTGAAGAGCTGCAACAGCACCATCTCCAGCTGCACTTACAACTTGTTTTGGAGCTGCGATACGCATGTCACCAGTTGCATAAAGTCCTTCAAGTGAAGTTGCCATACTTATGTTAACAATAACTTCGCCTTTTGCATTCATATCACATAAAAACTCGCCATTTTCTTGCATAAGTGTTTGATTGTTTACATCATTACCAACAAAAGTAAAAACACCTGGAACTTCAATATCACGAAGTTTTCCATCTTTGTTTTTAACACGAATACCTGTAACACCCATGTTGTCACCATAAACCTCATCAGGAACAGAGTTTAAAACAAGTTCTATATTTTCAGTTCTTTTTAGTCTATCAACAGTATTTGGAGCAGAACGAAATTCATCTCTTCTGTGAATTAAATAAACTTTTGTACAAATCTTAGCAAGATAAAGAGCTTCTTCTAAAGCTGTGTCTCCACCACCAATAACTGCAACTTCTTTGCCTTTGTAAAAGAAACCATCACAAGTAGCACAAGTACTAACTCCACGACCAAAAAATTCATCTTCTCCTGCAAAACCTGCACGGCGAGGACGAGAACCAGTACCTACTATAACACTATGAGCTTCTTGTGTAGTTCCGTCACCTTTATGAATTGTAAATATATCACCATCTTTACTTACTTTTATAACTTCAACCATCTCATGTTTAAGACCAAATTTTTGACATTGTTCAGGCCACGGCATCATCAAATCCATTCCTGTGATTTCACCAGTTACTCCAGGATAGTTTTCTATTTCAGAACTTAAAGTAATTTGTCCACCAGGCATACCTTTTTCAAACATTGTAACATTTTCTAAACCACCACGAGTAGTGTATAGTCCAGCAGTAAGTCCAGCAGGTCCGCCACCAATAATTGCACAATCTAATATCATTGTCTTTCCTTAGTTTATAAAGTTTTTACTTGCTCAGATAATTCTTTTAAATTATCTAGTTTACGAATCATACTATCTTGTTTATAAAGAGTATCTTTTGATTTCTTTATAAAAAAGATGCAGGGGGATTCGTATATGTTAAATCTCTGTATAAATGAGAGAGAATTTTTTGTACCACTTCTTAAAAAAGTTGTATTTTTAGAGTTTGGGAAGCTTTCGTTGTAGTAGTCAATAGCTAATATTGGAAGATTTAAATCGGTTTTAGCTAAAAGTTGGGCAGTATTTGTAGCTCTTGAACTATAAAAAACTACTATATATTTTTGGGCACTTGGTTTAAAAATAGCTTTTTTTTCATAAAAAATCCATTCATTAAAATCAATAAACTTATACTCTGAAAATTTATAGTTGAAGTATGCAAAGGCAACTGCTATCATAGCAGAGCCAAAGAATGAAGCTAATAGCGTAGATAACGAAAGAAGGCTTTTACCTCCTTTTTTTGCCATTATACAGCTTCGCTTTAATTACGCTAGAAGAGCGTCTATTTTTTCTGCTAGAGCTTGTTTAGACTGTGCTCCAACAACTTGATCAACCATCTCACCATTTTTGAAGAACATGATAGTTGGGATAGAACGAATACCAAATTTAACAGCAATATCTTGCTCTTCATCAGTATTTACTTTGCAGATTTTAGCTTTTCCATCAAAATCTTCAGCTAATTCTTCGATAACTGGAGCTATCATACGACAAGGTCCACACCATGGCGCCCAAAAGTCTACTAAAGATACACCTTCGCTTAAAGTTGCTTCAAAATCTGTGCTAGTTAGTTCTAAATATTTTCCCATTACAATTTCCTTTTATAATTAATATGTAAGACATTATACAGATGTAATTATTAAAAATCGCTTTAAAGCTTCAGCTAAGCTAATTACTTCATAAACAGTTGTTTTTCATAGTTTTATGTTATAATTAATCTGTCATATAAATTTACTAAAAGGAGTGTGTGATGAGGAAGTTTTTATTTTTTTTAAGTTTGGTTGGATTACTTCAAGCTCAAGGAATAACAGGTAGTGGGGATGTATTGGTAAACGGTGTGGTTGTTAACAAAAACACTAAGATTAAATATGGTGATACTATTGAAGTAAAAGCAAACTCAAAAGTAAAGTTTAATATCGGTAAAGATGCTTTTTTTGCAAAAAGCAATACAAAATTTAAACTTGACACTCTAGGCTCAAAAAAAATCTTAAATGTAATAAATGGCGGAGTTATGGCTGTTTTTAGCAAAGGTAATCACGGCATAGTAACTACAAATATGACAGCAGGAATTCGCGGAACAGGAACTTATACTTTTGTAGAAGATGGCAAGACTTATTTTTGTACTTGTTATGGACATACTGAAGTTGGAGCGCATTTAAAAACAAAAAACTTAAAAGCTACCCACCATAAGATGGTATGGATTACAAAATATAAAATTAAAAACACGACAGAGATGCAATCTCATCATGATTATGAATTAAGAAGTTTAGAAGCTATGGTTGGACGAGTTGTTCCGTTTGATAAGTAAAATTAAAAACTAATCATTTTTCTTTTTCTTTTCCTAAAGATGGCACATTCTGTGTAACCTACATTTTTGGCCATTTTTACTATTTCATCATTGAAAAGACCCACCTGTTCTGGCTTATGTGCATCAGATGCAAAACTTATAGGTATATTTAATTTAAATATTTCTTTTAAAAGAGATAGTGAAGGATAAGCTTCTTTAACTGGTTTTCTATATCCTGCAACATTTAGTTCTATAACCATATTTGCTTTTTTTATGGCTTTTAGTGCATTTTTGGTGATGAGAGTAATCTCTTTTTTTGGCATATATTTAAAGACTTTTATCAAGTCTAGATGCCCTACAATATCAAAAAGCTTGCTATTTGCCATTTCTTCTATGGTGTCAAAGTATTTTTGCCATATTTCATCTATATCCTGTTTCTCATAGTTGCCTATAAACTCAGGATTATCAAATCCCCACTCATCAACAAAATGAACGGAACCAATAAGATAATCAACATCTGCATTTAAAACTCTTTCATCCATGTGTCCAAGTAAAAAATCTACTTCATAACCTAATAAAATTTCTATTTTGTCTTTGTATTTTTCTTTATTATCTAGAACTTCTTTTTCATAGTTCTTCATATCAGAAAATTTCATACGATATCTTTCATCAAAATCCATTGGAGCATGATCAGAAATACCAAAATACTTTGTTTTTTGTTTAATAGCTTGTTCGATATATTGTGAGATTTCACCTTGTGCGTGATTGCAAAGTTTGGTGTGATTGTGTAAATCTACTTTCATCATATAGCCCTTATTAGGTTTTTATGTTATTATAGTGACAATAAATAAATTTAGCTAGGGAATTGAAATGACTCAAGAAGAATTAGATGCTATGATGAATGGGGAAATTGATGATATTGAAGGACTTGGTGATGAGGTAAGTTCAGAAGAAACTGCTAAAGAAGAAAGCACAGAAAATAGCGATGATGACGGTATTCCAGCAGGGTATGGCGAAAACACTTCTCATCACTGGCCACTCCCAGCTACTGATGAAAATAAAATGGTGCATCAGCTAGATGATGTAACAAAAGAGAGTGAAGAAAAAGCAAGTGAGATTTTTGACATTATTGAAGGTATCAGTAATGATTTAATGGATAAAGAAGAAAATGCAAATAAAGTTATTGAAATATTAACTTCAAATATTGAGCTATTTAAAACTTTAAGTGAAAAATTTCCTGATGTTGAGGCTTTTAAAACACAGCTAGAAAAAAATGAAGAAGCTTTAGTAAATTCTAATGAAGGCTTAGAAACACTTCAAAATAGTGGAGATGCTATTATGAGTGTTATGGATATTATGCAGTATCAAGATATACACCGTCAAAAAATAGAGCGTGTTATAAATGTTATGAGAGCACTTTCAACATATATGAATACTTTGTTTGAAGGTAAAATTGATGATGAGAAGAGAGTTTCATCTGCAAAACATATAGTTGGTGATGAAAATAATGATGTAGCATCAACAGACGATATTGAGGCACTTTTAGCACAATTCGGACAATAATGCAAAAAGTTGAATTGTTATCCCCTGCGGGAACACTAGAAAAATTAAAAATTGCACTAGATTTTGGGGCAGATGCTGTTTATGGTGGTGTTAGTCACTTTTCTCTTCGTATACGAAGTGGTAAAGAATTTTCTATGGAAGAATTTAAAGAAGGCATAGATTATGCCCATGCTCGTGGTAAAAAAGTATATACAACTATAAACGGATTTCCTTTTAACTCTCAAATCACACTTTTAAAAAAACATATCTTAGCAATGGCGGAGTTAAAGCCAGATGCTTTTATAGTTGCAACTCCTGGAGTTTTAAAACTTTGTAATGATTTAGCTCCACAAATTCCTTTGCATCTATCAACTCAAGCAAATGTAATGAATATTTTAGATGCAAAAATATTTTATGATATGGGTGCTGTTCGGATAATTACTGCACGAGAGATATCTTTAAAGGATTTAGTAGCTATAAAAACAGAACTTCCAGATTTAGAATTAGAGATTTTTGTTCATGGAAGTATGTGTTTTGCGTATAGTGGACGCTGTCTTATTTCAACTCTTCAAAGTGGTCGAGTTCCAAATCGTGGAAGTTGTGCAAATGATTGTAGATTTCCTTATGAGATTTATGCGGCGAACCCTGAAACTGGAACGCTATTTAGGCTTGAAGAAGATGAGGGTGTTGGAACATATGTAATGAATGCAAAAGATTTAAATCTTGCTTCTCATATGAAAGAAATCCTTAATTCTAATGTTGTTGATTCCATTAAAATAGAAGGTCGAACAAAAACAGCTTATTATGCTGGAGTTACTGCAAAAGCTTATAGAATGGCACTGAATGACTACTATGAAGATAAGTTTGATGATTCAAAATATCAATATGAACTGCAATCTTTACAAAATCGTGGATATACAGATGCCTATTTGATTTCTAGACCTTTTGAGAAAAATGATTCACAAAGTATAGACTTCTCTATACAACTCGGAACTCATCAAGTAAGTGGTGTGGTTACACAAGAAGGAACACATTTTTTATGCAAATATAAAACTTTTCGAAATGATGAAATGGAAATAGTTGCTCCACTAGGAAGTAAAATAGAATTTGTCGATAATGAGATAGGTTCAACTTATGAAAAAGATGGAAAAATTTACTTAAAATTAAAACAACTTTTGGCACAAAACAAAAAAATATGGGATGAGATTCATAGTGGAAATGTAAATCCTATAACCTTGCCAACTTCTATGCCAGCATATACATTTTTGAGAATACCTTCAGATGCTAATATGGGTACAAATCCAAAGAGCAATTAAGAAGTATGACTAAATTTAAAATGCAACTAATGGAACAATTTTTAAATAGCCCACATATCGGGATTTTAATTGTTGATAGAAACCGTAACAACCTGTTGGTAAATAATTGTTTAAATGAAATGTTTGGTTATGAAGATGGAGAGTTGATAAAGAAAACTGCGTCGATCCTTCATATCTCAAAACAAGCATATATAGATTTTGGTATAGAAGCATTTAATCTTGTTCTTGCAGGTAAGCCTGTTGGAATTGATTATAAATTTAGACATAAAAATGGAACTATTTTTTGGGCACATATTTCTGGAGATTTAATAGAAGAAAGAGATTCAGTTCTTTGGACTATTGTTGATATAACAAAAAGAAAAGAGTTAGAGTTAAAAAATGCACAGCAGGCAAAAATAATTGAAGAAATTCATGATTGTGTTATAACTAGTGATTTAAAGGGTAACATTACTAGCTGTAATGAAGGTTCAGAAAAATTACTAGGTTATAAATCAAGTGAGATAGTAGGTAAACATGCTAGTTACATGTATCTAAAAGCAGACTATGTTGAATTTAGTACAAGTATTAAGAAGCTTAGAAAAAACGGCGAATATAGGGCAGAAACTAGACTATTAAAAAAATCAAAAGATGTTGCTTATGTTGATTTAACTTTAGCAACTCTAAAAGATGAATATTTAAATCCAATTGGTTTCATAGGATATGCTAAAGATATAACTGCTAAAAAACTAGCAGAAAAGGGATTAGCAGATACTAATTATAATCTGAAACAATATATGGATGCTATAGATAAAATTGAGATTGGTATTTTTGTTGTTAATGATGATTTTAGTATTCGATTTATGAACAAGACTATGCTAGATTGGTTTGGTAATCAAGAAGGTAAAACTTGCTACTCTTCTATAGCAGGTTTATCTGAACCATGTTCTTACTGTAAACTTGAAGAAGTAATTTATAAAAATCATAAAGTCACTTATGAAGCAACTATTGGAGATGGGCAATCTTTTGAAATTGTTGCAACATCTATTAAAAATTTAGATGGAACAACAAGTAAAATGGAGATTATAAGAAATGTAACAGAACAAAAAAAGATAGCTCAAGCCTTGGAACATCAAGCACAGCATGATGCTTTAACGGGGCTTCCAAACAGGTTTCTGTTCCATGATAGACTAGAACAAGCAATAGAAAAAGCAGACAGAGCAAACACAATAATGGCATTATTTTTTATAGACCTTGACCATTTTAAAGAAATAAATGATTCTTTTGGACATAAGACTGGAGATGAAGTTTTAAAAATTGTTGCACAAAGACTAGAGAAAACTATAAGAAAAAAAGATACTCTCGCTCGCTTGGGCGGTGATGAATTTACTGTCATAATAGATGATTTAAAACTAGCTCAAGATGCATCTAAATTAGCTCAAAAAATTATAGATAGTTTAGCTAAGCCAATGATTATAAATAATAATGAACTTTATGTATCTAGTAGTATAGGCATAAGCTTTTTTCCAGATGATGGCAATAACGCTCAAAACCTTCTTAAATATGCTGACTCTGCAATGTATAAAGCAAAAGTAGAAGGGCGAAATAATTTTCAGTTTTATTCATCAGAAATGACAGAGTTGGCATTTGAAAGAGTTGTTATGGAAGCAAGTTTAAGAGCAGCACTTAAAAATGAAGAGTTTATAGTTTATTATCAACCGCAAATAGATGCAAAAAAAGACAAGCTACTAGGAATGGAAGCTTTAGTAAGATGGAATCACCCTACAATGGGTATAGTAAGCCCTGCAAAGTTTATCCCCTTAGCAGAATTAACAGGACTAATAGTAGAGCTAGATAGGTTGGTAATGAAACAAGCGATGAAGCAAGTTTCAGCTTGGCATAAGGAAGGCTTGAATCCTGGAAGGTTATCACTAAACTTGGCAATGAAACAGTTACAAAAAAAAGATTTTATAAGCTTTTTAAAAAATATGATGATAGAAACAGAGTGTAAATCACAATGGCTTGAATTTGAGGTGACAGAAGGTCAAATAATGACTAATCCTGAAGAAGCCATCAAAATTTTGAACCAAATATCTGAACTTGGAATAGAGCTAGCCGTTGATGATTTTGGAACAGGATATTCATCTTTAGCATACTTAAAGAAATTGCCAATTGACAAATTAAAAATAGATCAATCTTTTATACGAGATTTACCAACAGATGAAGAAGATGCAGCAATAACAAAAGCAGTTATAGCATTAGCTTCATCACTAAACTTAAAAACAATAGCAGAGGGAGTTGAAAGTATAGAACAAAAAGATTTTTTAGTAAACAATGGTTGTTCTTATATTCAGGGATATTTTTATTCAAAACCTGTTCCATCTAATGAGATGGAAGTTAAGTTGAAAAATAAAATGATATAATTGCAAAAATAAAATATAGGAAAATATATGAAATTTGTATCGATAATAATAGGTTCAAAAAGTGATTATGAAGTTATGAAATCTTGTTCTGATACGCTTGAAGCTTTTGGAGTTAATTTTGAGATGATAATCTCTTCAGCACATCGTTCTCCAGAGAGAACAAAAGAGTATATTCAAAGTGCTGAAGCTAAAGGTGCACAAGTGTTTATTGCTGCAGCTGGAATGGCTGCTCACTTAGCTGGTGTACTTTCGTCTAAAACAGTTAAACCAATTATTGGTGTTCCTATGAGTGCTTCAGCTCTTGGTGGTATAGATGCATTACTTTCAACTGTTCAGATGCCAGCTGGTATGCCTGTTGCTACTGTTGCTATAGGAAAAGCAGGCGCAATAAACTCAGCATACTTAGCGATGCAAATACTTGCTCTTAATAATGATGAGTTATCAGTAAAACTAAAAGAAGATAGAATTGCAAAAGCTAAAAAAGTCGAAGTTGATTCTTTGGAAATAGAAACAATTATATCTTAAATAAATTCTTGATAAAAGGAAGTTTTGATGCAGTGGATGAGTGATGAAGAGTATAGTAGTTTAACAGGTTTGGATATAAGTGGTATTGACGATTTATGTGAACGCGGAAAATTGACTGTAAAAGTTGAAGATGGAGTTAGAATGATTGACCCTTCTCAAGGTGTAGGAGAAGTTGTACCTGCTCAACTAAAAAAACTCTCTACTCACAATACTCATGAAATGGTCGTGCAACCAGAATTTGTTGAAAAAACAATAGGCACTATTATTAACTTGCATGAAAAAGTTCTAGATGCCAAAGATGAAACTATTGAAGCTGTAAAAGTGGAAAACGAGTTTTTAAGAGAAGCACTAGGTTCACTTCAAGAACTTTATGATGAAGATAGAAAAACAATTGCAACCCTAACAGAGCAGTTAAAACTCTCTCAACAAGAAGTTGAGTTTATGAGAAGAAAATATAAGCTTATGTGGAATAAAGCTATTGATGAACATACTACATAATATATGACTATCGATGAAGCTTGCGTTGCTTGTATAATAAACCAAAGTATTAAAGTCTCAGATGCCATAAATGCCTCAAAGTCATTAAAAGAAGAAATGACATCTAAAGTTAAAGAGATGAGTTTTAACTTCTCATATGAAGATAATCCCCCTGAAATCGCTTCTTATGTGTATGGAAAAATGGCAGAAATAGCCAATAAAACTGACCTTTATGATGAAGTAAAAGAACTCTCTACTAAAAAAGCTCTCTCTTTTGTTCCGCTTGTAAAAGATAAACTTTTTACATCTAGCAACAAACTTTTAACAGCTACAAAAACAGCAGTTGCTGGTAATGTTATAGATTTAGCTGCTGCAGTTGAGTTTGACTTAGAAGAGGAACTTTCAAAGGTTTTTCATACTGATTTTGCTTATGATGATTTTGAACTAATGAAATATGAACTCACTAATGCTTCAAGCGTTTTGATTATTGGCGACAATGTTGGTGAGCATATATTTGACTATGTGTTTATACAAACACTCCAAGAGTTATATCCAGATGCTTCTTATTCATATATGGTTAGGGGAAAGCCAATTATAAATGATGTGACAATGAAAGAAGCAAAAGAGGCTGGTTTTGATGAACTTTGTGAGTTAGTTGATAGTGGTGTTAATACCCCTGGGTTTACCTATAATCGTGCAAATACTTACTCAAAAAAACTTTTTGATAGTGTTGATTTAGTCATAAGTAAAGGTATGGGCAACTATGAATGTATGAGTCCTTCTCATAGAAAAAAAATATGTTTTTTACTTAAAGTAAAGTGTGAAGTAGTTGCAAAATTTTTAGGAAAAAATGTAGGCGATATAGTTTGTAAAATGAGTTAGATTCGATATAATTACAAAAATTTTTAAATAGGCAATATAATGATAACTTTTAGTGAGATGTTACTTAAACTTCAAGAATTTTGGATGAGAGAGGGTTGCAATATTGTTCAACCATACGATATTCCAGCAGGAGCGGGAACTTTTCATCCTGCAACTTTTTTACGCTCACTAGATTCTCAGCCATGGTCTGTTGCTTATGTAGCTCCATCTCGTCGTCCAACAGATGGACGATATGGAGAAAATCCAAATCGTTTGGGAAGTTATTACCAGTTTCAAGCGCTTATAAAACCATCTCCAGATAATATTCAAGAACTTTATTTAAAATCATTAGAGTATCTTGGTCTTGATGTTTCACAACATGATATTAGATTTGTAGAAGATAACTGGGAGTCACCAACACTAGGTGCTTGGGGACTTGGTTGGGAAGTTTGGTTAAATGGTATGGAAGTTACACAATTTACATACTTTCAACAAGTTGGAGGGATAGAGTGTAATCCTGTTGCAGTTGAGATAACTTATGGAACAGAAAGACTTGCTATGTACCTTCAAGGTGTTGATAATATTTTTGATATTGTTTGGAGTGAAGATAAAGATGGAAATAAAACACTTTATAAAGATGTTCATAAAGAGAGTGAAATTCAGTTCTCAAAATACAACTTTGAAGTAGCAGATGTTGAGATGCTGTTTGCTGATTTTAATGCAAAATCTAAAGAGTGTTTAGCAGCACTAGATGCTGGACTTCCTCTTCCTGCTTATGACTTATGTATGTTAGCATCTAACACTTTTAATGTTTTAGATGCAAGAAAAGCAATCTCACAAACAGAAAGAGCAAACTACATCTTAAAAATCCGTGAACTATCAAAAGGGTGTGCAGAGCTTTATAAAGCACAAGAATCCGATAGACTAGAGCGAGTTAAAGCATAGAGTGAGCACTACTCTAATAGGTCAAATAGAACATATTCTTTTTGAAGATGAAGGCTTTTTTATTGCACGATTAAAAAGTGGTGAAAAAATAAGTGGAACCTACTTAGAGAGTGATGTGAAAAATATAAAAAGTTCTGCCATTACTCTAAGTGGTTACTGGGAAGAACATAAAAAATATGGTAAAACTTTTAAATTTGAATCTATCAAAGTCAATCAAAATCAACTATTTTTCTTTTTAAATAAAATCGTTAAAGGTTTTACAAAAAAACTATCAGCAGAATTGATAGAGCAATTTGGCTCAGAAGAACTTATAAATATTTTAGACAATGATATACAAAAACTTTTAGAGTTTAAAGGCATCAAAGAAAAACGACTTAAAAAGATTCAAACATCGTGGAAAAAATTTCGTTCCATGAGAAAATTAGGAGAGTTTTTAAGTCCTTTTGATGTTTCACAAACTCTTCTTACAGCCATAGCAACTGCTATGAAAGATGTTGATGAACCATGTTCAAAGATAAAAAGTAATCCATACATACTTACTTCCATAAATGGTATAGGTTTTAAAAGAGCAGACGAGTTGGCTCTTAAAATGGGTGTAGAGAGTGAAGATGAAAATCGTATAAGTTCTGCGATGGATTTTGTACTTATGAACTACTGTGAACAACAGGGTAATAGTTGTGTTGCTAAAGAGATACTTTTTTCTGGTTTAAATGAACTTCTTGGCTTTGTGGATAAAACTCATCTGTACGAATTAGCACTTATTGAGAGAGTCAGTGAATCAAGTATAGTCATTATGAAAAATGATAGACTTTCTCCTGCAAGACTGTATGATGCTGAAAAATATCTATATGACACCATAAGAGAAAGAGCAAAAAAAGATAGTGGTGGATTTGTAAAAGATTTAGATGAGTTTTTAATAAAGAGTGATTTGGACTTAGGCGAACAGCAAAAAGAAGCAGTTAAAAAAATAAATGATGGTGCATCTATACTTTTTTTAGTTGGTTATGCAGGAACTGGTAAAAGTACAACATCAAAAACTATACTTGAATTATTAAATACTAAGTATGAAAAAAAAGAGATAATAACTTGTGCTTTAAGTGGCATCGCATCTCAGAGAATTGCAGATACAACTGGATATGAAAGTGCTACTATTCAGAGTCTTTTAGTTAAACATGAAGATAGAGATGATTTTCCTTTTGGTGTTGTTTTGATAGATGAAGCATCTATGATTAACTCTCCTCTTTTTGCTAAACTGATGGCAAAGATTCATAGAGATGCTATTGTCATAATTGTTGGAGATGATGCGCAACTTCCTCCTATTGGAGCTGGAAATGTTTTGAGTGATGTTTTGAGTTTAGAGTTAGCACCTATTGTAAAACTTACAAAGATTTATAGACAGAGTGAAGATCAAGCAATAACACTTATCGCAAATGATATACGAAAAGGAATTGTTCCAGAGTATAGAAACTCTTATGAAGATTTTGAGTTTATAGACATAAGCATACAAAACTATTACACACTTAGAAGCGAGCTTTCTCAAACACAACTTCAAGAATTAAGAGAAAGCAACTCTTTGCAAATTGTTACAGAGATAATGCATAAAGTTGTTGAGTCAATAGAAAAAGCAAGATATAGACTTAACAACAAACAGATAAAAGAGTATCTAAATTATTTTCAAGTAATAACACCTATGAAAGGTGGAACTCTTGGGACCAATAATTTAAACAAAGTTTTACAAGAATACTTCAACCCAAATCCAAAAAAATGTGTAAAAAAAGGTGGAGTAGAATTTAGACTTATGGACAAGGTAGTTCATACTAAAAATGAGAACATGACCTCATGGAGTGGTGACGCTTTTAAAACTGGAGAAGACTCAAGCCAAAGACGCATCTATAATGGTATGAGTGGGCTACTTTTTAAGATAGAAGAAGATGATGAACAACTGTTCGTTTTTTATCCAAATGAAGATGTAGTGGTAGTTTACGAGTATGAAGAGGTTAAATCGCATCTAATGTTATCTTATGCTTTAACCATCCATAAAGTACAAGGAATGGAGTATGACATAGTTGTAATTCCCATGACTTTTTCTCACTTTATCATGCATAATACAAAGCTAATTTATACGGCTATAACAAGAGCAAAACATAAGTGTATTCTTATTGGTGAGAGTGGTGCTTTTGAGAGTGGATGTAAAAAGTTTGAAGCAACTCGTAGGGATACTGTACTTTTAGAGTTATAGTAATATAATACTTTATTAGGAGTTCTTATGCTTGATAAAGTTTTACTACAAATTGCAAAAAGTGCCATATTAAACAAACTTGATGAAAATTATACTTTTGATGAAAATAGTATTTTAAAAGAATATCCATATCTGAAAAAAGATGGAGCAGTTTTTGTAACTCTAAAGTATAACAAAGAGTTACGAGGTTGCATAGGTTCCATCATAGCTCACAGAACACTTTTTGATGATCTTGCTTACAATGGAGTTTCGGCAGGTTTTTCTGATCCTAGGTTTAATGCTTTGAGTAAAGAAGAACTTTCATCTTTAAATATTGAAGTTTCACTTTTGAGTGAGCCTAAAATTTTAGAGTATGTAGATTATGAAGATTTACTGCAAAAGATTAGACCAAATATAGATGGACTTATCTTAAAGCATTCAAGATATAGTGGTACATTTTTACCTCAAGTTTGGGAGCAGTTAAGTACGTCAGAACTCTTTTTAGAGCATCTAAGTTTAAAAGCTGGTGCAACTAAAAGCATCTATGATGAACATCCAACTATATACACATATCAAGTTGAACATATCCAAGAAGATTATGATGAAATACTTTGCCTATAAAGATGAAAACCATATAACTTGCCTTTTATGCAAGCACTATTGCACTCTAAAAGAAGGTAAAAGTGCTATATGTGGAGTTAACTTTAACGAAGATGCAAAGCTAGTAAATAAAACCTATGGACATCCAAGTGCTTTGCATTTAGACCCCATTGAGAAAAAGCCACTTTATCATTTTTTGCCATCTTCTTCATCACTTTCTATTGGAACAGTTGGCTGTAATTTTCGTTGTCCTTTTTGTCAAAACCATTCTATATCTCAAACATCTGTTGTTGATGAGAGCGTAAATTATTCTCCTCAGGATATAGTTGATTTAGCTCTTAAACATAAAACACAAAGTATTAGTTACACTTACAATGAGCCAACTATTTGGTATCCATACGCAAAAGATATAGGTGTGTTAGCTAAAGAAAATGGGATTAAAAATGTATTTGTATCAAGTGGGTATGAATCCAAAGAAGTTTTGCAAGATATGAACAGTTGGCTAGATGCTGTAAATATTGACTTAAAAAGTTTTTCGCACGAGTACTATAAAAAGGTTTTAAAAACAGACTTAGATGGTGTTTTAGAATCATTGATTGAGTTTTCTAAAAGTGATATTTGGCTTGAAATTACAACTTTAATCATTCCAGATATTAATGACAGTGAAGAAGAGATTCATAAAATGGCAGAATTTATATCTTCAAAATTAGGAGTAGATGTGCCGTGGCATCTAAGTGCTTTTCATCCTGATTATAAAATGCTTGACACTCCAAGAACTAGTGAAGAGAGTATGCAAAAAGCAAAAGAAATAGCCCATAGTTATGGTATAAAATATGTTTATCTTGGAAATATTTTAGCTGATAACACTACTTACTGCTGTGTTTGTAATGCGGAGCTTATTAAAAGAAGCGGTTTTAATGCACAGATGCTAAATATAAAAAATAACAAATGCATAAAATGTCAAAGTAGCATAAAAGGAGTTTTTCAATGAAAAGAGAGATGAGCATAAATGGTAGTTTTTATCCAGATGCTAAAGAAGAGCTATATAGATATTTTGAACATTTTAACAAACACCTTGAAGAGCAAAATATAAATACAGATGCAAAACAAAGCAGAGCTGTAATAGTTCCTCATGCTGGTTATGTTTACTCAGGTTATAGTGCTAACCTTGCTTATAAAGTTTTAAAAAATAGTAAAATTAAAAATATTGTAGTTATCGGACCTTCGCATAGAGTAGCATTTGATGGCATAAGTCTTGGAGATTTTGCATCTTATAAAACTCCGCTTGGAGATATAGAGGCATCTACTGAATTAGGAGATAGTTTAAAAGATAAATTTTCATTATCTTATTTTGAACAAGCTCACAAAGAACATAGTACAGAAGTGCAATTTCCATTTATAAAACACTATATGCAAGAAGTGAATATTTTAGAATTAGTATATTCAAGTATAGATGCCAAGCAAATCAGTAAAATTATAGATTATATCTTAGAAGATGAAAATAATGGTGTTGTAATTAGTACAGATTTGAGTCATTTTTACAATCAAGAAGAAGCAAATACTTTAGACGCTATCTGTCTAGAAGCGATTAAAAATTTAGATATAAATAAACTTCACAGTGGATGTGAAGCTTGTGGAATTACAGGAGTTCAAGCGATGATGATTAGTGCAAAAAAACTCTCTTTAGATTTTTCTTTACTTGATTATAGAACAAGCGCAGATGCCAGTGGAGACACTTCAAGAGTAGTTGGTTATATGAGTGGATATTTTAATGAATAAGAGTAATATGCTAGCATCTATCCCAACTGAGATCAAAGAGGAAATTTTTGAAGAAATCCTATCAAAAGATGGAGTTAAAATAGAGCGTATTATCTCATATGGGCATGTCACGCCAGAGGGAAAATGGTACGAGCAAAAAGATTCTGAATGGGTTATGCTAATTCAAGGAGAAGCAATTTTAGAGTTTGAAAACTCTAAAGAAGTTAAACTTTTTGCTGGAGATTATATAAATATTCCAGCTCTAAAAAAGCACAGGGTTTCTTGGACAAAACCTAATTTTAAAACGATTTGGTTAGTAGTACACTACTAAAGTTTTACTAGGTCTTCGTATGACTTTACGATAGTGTCGCGATTTACAGTCCACTTGCTAAAGCTCTCGAATGTATCCCAAAAACCTTGTTTTAAATTATCATCTATATCAAGATCTTGCAGTAAATCTTCTACAACTCCAAGCCACGCCCATCTAGCTTTTTCAGTTATAGAAAATCCTATATGCATATCTATAACATCCATAGATTTACCAGCAAGGCTTGAGTACTTTTTTGCACCACCAAAAAACTCTATAAAGTATAAAGTATTTCGTTTTTTTACTTCATTCATTTCTTCTTCATCTTGAGGAAAAAAGTGTGCTATATCACTCTGCGAAACCATGTCGTAAAATTTATCAAAAAGCTCTTGCATTCCTTTTTCACCACCTATGGCTTTCATAAACTCAGGGTTAGGTTTAGGGAAATCTGGTCTTTGACCAAAAACTGTTGGGGTAATTTTAAAGTTTGACATTTTTAAATCCTTTTTGTTTTACTTATTTATAGTGCTGATTATTGGTGTAAAAGCTTTTGTGCTTACTTCTATCATTTGAGAAACTTCTAAACCTTGTGCTTCACTATCACTTAGTACAACTTCAACAAGTTGTTGTCCAATTGCTATGATGGCTATGAAGATGGCATCTACTCTTTTTATCTCAAGTATTTGTCCAGAAAATGAAAACTTTTGACTTCCTGAAGTTCTAAGTAGTACATCTTTTGGCGTTCCATCATTTATGATTTTCCCATCTTCTAAAACTACTACTCTAGATGCAAGTCTGTATATCTCACTTGGGTCGTGACTTACCATGATAGTAGTAGTTTTAAACTCTTTATGCATGGTTAAAAGTTCATTTTGTAGTTTTGTTCGCATCTGTTCATCTAGGGCTGAGAGAGGTTCATCCATAAGTAAAAGTTTTGGTTTGTTCATCATAGCTCGACAAAGTGCAACTCTTTGTTGTTGCCCTCCACTTAGAGTTGAAGGAAGTCTATCTTTCATAGTTGAGAGTTCTGTTATTTCTAAAAGATGAGTCGCTAATTTAATATCATTTTTGACATATAAAAGGTTTTTTAAAACACTCATATTTGTAAAAAGAGCATAATCTTGAAAGATAAAACCTATCTCTCTTTTTTGTGGAGCAAGGTTGACTTTATCACTTAGCCAAGAGTCACCATTTACTTCAATATTTCCTTTTGCAACTTCAAGCCCAGCTAAAACTCTTAAAAGAGTTGTTTTACCACTTCCACTTTTCCCACTCAAAGCTATAAAGTCACCTTCATTTATCTCAAGTTTTAAAGAGAGGATATTTGTGTTTATATCTATTTTTATCATTGTTTATTTTCACTTTCTAATTTTTGTACAGTTATACAAATCTTTGAGCTTGACTCATACCTTCTTGTATAAACAAAGCATTCATACTTTCAAGGTTTGATAAGCATACAAGTTGCGCTACATCTGCTGTGTCTCTTATATTTCCTTTTAATTTCGGATTTTTATCTCTGAACTCTTTTACAGTTTGTCCAAATAACGAAACATTTAAAATATCAGCTTCACTAGCATATATAAAATTTACTTGAGATTGGTTGAGTAGGTTTGGAACAATATTGTTTTTAATAGCATCTGTATGAATTCTATAGTTTATCTTAGTTAGGTTTCTTTTTATATCCCAACCTAACTGTTTTTGCTCTTGTTCTTTTAGTCTTTGAAACTCTTTTATGAGATATAGTTTAAATTCAACACTAACCCAAGATGCAAATTCAAACGCAATGTCTTTGTGAGCATATGTTCCACCATATCGTCCAGATTTGGATACTATGCCTATAGCATTTGTTTTTTCAATCCACTTCTTTCCACTCATTGTAAAACTGTTAAGTCCAGCTTCTTTTTTAATTAGGTCGAATTCGACGGGTTTAAAATCTGGATTATTTAGTCTTTCCCAAATACCTAAAAACTCTATGGTATTACGATTCCTAAACCAGTTTTTAATAATATCATTCGCATCACTACTATCTTTATATTTTGCAATATCTGTTATACAAATATAATCATTTTTGTTTATTTTCTTTGTTGATATACTTTGTTCTAATACTGTAATATTTGACATAAGCTAACCTTGATGTTTTTATAAAGTCTAACATGAAAAAGTTGTTTTATTGAAAAGTATTGCATTTTGTTATATTAACTCCAACTCTTGCGAAATATCTTTTATTAGTTTGCTTAGTGGTCTTTTGTGTAGGTCTTTTTCTTCTTTATAATTAGAAAATAAATATCTATATATTTCATCTTCTGAAAAATCAAAACCTTTTAATTCTTGAACGTAACTATCTGGATAATAGGCTTTTTTTATTAATAATTCTAAAACTATATCTTTATGTTGTTTATATAGTTCTTCTAATTTAAAAACTTCTAAATTTGCATTATTTCCATACACTTCTATCTCAAAACTTCCAAAATCATATTTTTTATTTTTAACATTAAAAAATTCAATACTTTCTGGAGAGATTGAAAATTTAAAATCATCTTCTTTTAATTCATAAGGATTTGTTATTGGGTAAGCATAAAAAGTATCTTTCGCCTCTTTTGCTCCAAATCCATTACAAGTTGGGCATGATGGAATTAGATTGAAAAAACAAACAGCAAGGTAAGGATATTTTGATGTAGGATAAAAATGGTCAATTTCGGGTTTTACCGAACCTTTTTTATTTACAGTAAAAATATAATTTCTATTGCAATATGGACAACTTCCTAGATTTATATTATCAATAAATTCCAATTTATCAATTTTTTTATAACCATAGTCAATAAATATACTAAATAAAATATTATTTAGCGCTTCTTTTGAATATCTGGCTTTTTTAAATTTCTTTTCTGTAAATTGAATCATTCTTATAAGATTATTTGGTTTTGCTAAAATCATTTTTTTTAAATTATTTTCATTGTCTAAATAATTTAAGATACTCATTATTGGTTTAGTCACTTTATAAGTCTTTTTCTTTCTTGTTACCTTTTTTCCTGCTTTTATTTTTTGAATTCTTTCTAAAAGCTCATCCTTAACATCATCAAAATAGTTATCTAAAACTTGTTGATTTGGATATGGGATTTTAATCATAATGTTTTAATTCTTTTTCTATATTTTGTTTTTGTTTTAAAAGTTCTTCTTTTCTCTGTTTTTTTGTTAAATCATCATCAAATTTTTTGTAATACATATCCAATAGTTTTACTCTTAAAAAATCTTCGCCAATAATTTTTATAGTAGCTAATAATTTTTCTTTTTCTTCCATTGTTGGATTGAATTTTTCATCTTTTAAATTTTTAATAATATCATCAATTGTACTTTTTGCAAACTCACCCATAAGACCATTTTCCATAAAAAAACCATGAGATAAAAGTGTATGAATATTTGCTCCAAAAGGATTTATATTTACTGTTTTGCTTACATTCTTACAATTACCTACTTTTTGTAAGGCTTGTTTCACTTCTGCATCTTCTTTTATATATTTATTTAAATATATAATATCTTGATTTGATAAATCAGAAAGTAAAAAAGGTGAATGAGTTGTAAAAATAAAATGATATTTCTTAGGTATCTTTTTCAGTAAGTTAATTACTTCACTTAAATATTGTTTTTGCCAATTAGGATGTAAAGCTATTTCTGGCTCATCAAATAAAAATAATAACTTTTCGTATGCATTTATATAGAAAAAAACACCTAAAAGCTGAGAAAAAATAACTTTTTCTCCATGACTTAAATGATTATATCTTCTCTCTGTTTCATCAATAAAATCAAATTCAAAGTAATGCCAATAATCTTCATGAAAATAAATATCTTTTTGCTCTTGAGACATTTTAGATAATTCAAATTCTTTCATTATTGCAATAGGGATAAAAAAACTAATGTAATGCTTTAGCGATAATGGAGTTTTTATATTTTCTATTAACAACTCTTTATTTTTCAGTACTCTAGAAGCTACATCCAATCCTTCTTGCCTAATGTAACATATCGTTAAATATTGATGATATGAATCTGTTATATCTTTTAATATTCTTTCTATTTCATCACTCTTTTTAAAATCAAGGAACTTTCTATGCTCTTGAATAAGTTTGTAATAATGTTTTAAAGAAATTTCTATTTTTACAGGCTCATACATAAATGAAGAAATATGAAAAGAGTCCATATCATTTTGTTTTGCAGAAAGTATGTTCACTATTTCTTGTTTTTGAAGTGTTAAATAATGTAAATTTGCAGTACTATAATGTTGTGCATAATCTATCTCTTCATTTGAAATATCATATTTATATGCTAATGAACAAATATCATTAAAGACAGTTTCTTTTTGAATTGAAGTTTCTATATCAATATTTGATATGTACAATTGCACTTCATCAAAATAAACCAAGATATATTTAAATTCATCTAGCTCTCCATCCGATAATATTATTTTTTCAAGGCACTCTAAAGTTCTACTCTTCCCACTCCCATTCTCCCCAATAATAGCAGTAACATTAATGTTTTCAGGAAATATACTTACATAATCTTTTTTTTCATCTATAATTAATTCTTCTGTCTTCTCATCATAACTACACTCAAATCTAGGCGAAAAATTAAAGCCTTGTTCTTTGATATTTTTATAATCTTCTACCCATAAATAAACTAGTTCCATCTATAGTTTCTCTTGTAACAAATTCTTCATTATCGATGAAACCCAGCAAATTGTTTGTTATTCTTATGGTTAAAGATATAAACACTAAGAAGAACTAAGAAACTCATTATCAGCATTAAAGCACTATAGATATGAGCTGAACTATAGTCCATAATCTCTACCATTTCATAAATGGCAACAGATGCTACTTTTGTTTCATTTGGGATACTTCCACCTACCATTAAAACTACGCCAAACTCTCCAACTGTATGAGCAAAAGTTACGATTATAGCACTTATGAGTGCTGGTTTTATGTTTGGAAGGGCAACTCTTAAGATGGTTTCTACTTTGCTTTTTCCACTTACATAAGAGGCTTCAAGCATGTTTTTATTTACTGTTTCAAAACCACTTTGAAGAGGTTGCACCATAAATGGAAGAGAGTAAAAACAACTCGCAATGACTAAACCATTAAAGTTAAAAACTAAATCTATACTAAAATACTCATCAAAAAAAGAACCAATAGGAGAATTTTTTGAAAGAGCTATTAAAATATAAAAACCTATAACAGATGGCGGAAGAACTATTGGAAGGGCTGTTAGGGCTTCTAGTACAGGTTTACTTTTTGAGTTTGTTTGAGAGAGCCACCAAGCAAACGGCAAACAAAGTATAAAAAGTATAAAAGTAGTAATACCAGCTAATTTAAAAGAGAGTAAAAAAGGAGCTAGTTCGAGGTTACTTAGGATTTCAAACACTATAAAACTCTTTTAATAGATAATTCACTAGCTTGTATAAGAAGAGTGACATTATCGTTCACTTGTAAGTTCATTCTTTGTGATGAGCTAGTTGTTATAACACTTTCACATATTATGTCTGAGCAGGAAAGTTGTATGCTAGTTAAGAGTTGTGCTTCGTTTATAGAGATGATTTTAGCGCTTAGTTGATTTGAGTAGCTAAGAGTGCCTTCAAAACTCTTGGCTATTGCGATATGAGTTGATTTTGCAGTTAGTTCAACTTCACTCCCAACTTGTAAGTTTTTACTTAAATCTAGACTCATCATACTAAGGTTCTGCTGGGCAAAGTCAAAATTTACAATATTTAAACACTCAACATTTTGAATTTTTGTGATTGTTGCTTTAAAGGTATTCATGGCGTTTTATATCCATATTGTTGAAATATATTTTTTGCGTCATTAGAGAGTAAAAAGTTATAAAAATTTCGTGCATCTGGATTCTCTTGTAGTAAAACTATGCCTTGTTTTATGGGAGTATATAACTTTGAGTTTATCTCTACCCAATTTTCTTTTCTTTTATAATGTTTCATATTTTTTGAATAAAGTGATGACTTAGCAATTATTCCAGCATCTGTTGCACTTACAGCGTAAGAAACTGTTTGAGAAATTGACTCACCATATACAAACTTACTCTTTAACTCTTTGTATATTTTAGCATTTGTTAAAGCCTCTTTGGCCGCTATGCCATAAGGAGCAGTTTTTGGATTTGCTAGAGCTATTTTAGATATATTTGCTCTTTTTAATGCATAGATGCCAGCACTTAAGTCCATTTTTTTATGTGAAAAAAGTGCTAATGAGCCAAGAGCATAAACCTTAGGTTTTGTGATGGCAATCTTTTGTTTAAATAAAGCATCTGGATACTTCATATCTGCTGATATAAAGACTTGATAAGGAGCGCCATGTTTTATTTGTGCAGTTAGTTTACCACTGCTTCCAAGAATTATTTTGACTTTTATATTTGGAAATTTTTTGTTAAATTCTTTCGTTAAATCTTGTATGGCATAGCTGACATTTGCCGCAACAGCCACTTTTATACTACTTGCATGTAAAGAAAAGAAGCTTAGTAAAAGAATGAAAAATAGTTTTTGCATAGATGCTCTTGAGTTTTTGTTTATCTTATTGTAGCCAAATAAGGGTTATAATGCATATATATTTTTAGAGGTATCCATAATATGATTTTAAAAAAAAGACGCACATTTTTAAAGCTAAGTGCCTTAGGATTAAGTAGTTGTTTACTTACTTCAACTGGGCTTGTAGCATCTAGTACTATAGATACTTTAGCTCTTGCTCAACAAGATTTATATGGGGATTTTAAAGATGCTCCAAAGTTTGATGAGTTAAATGCAAGGGCATATTTGAGCCTTATTTTAACACACACTAGAGTGAGTGAATCTGCAATAAGGTATATAAAAAATGGAGCTAGATGGCTGGATGAAGAGGCTATGCTTCTTTATAAAAAAGTATACATCTCACTAAGTTTTAAAGAGCGTCAAAAAACTTTAAAATCCATTTCAAAAGAAGAGTGGGGAGAAGAGTGGATATATGAGATGCTTTCTTTTGTATATGAAGCACTTTTAGGCGATACTATTTATGGCATCAACAAAAATGAAAGTGGCTGGAAATGGCTTCATCATGCGTCTGGACTACCACGACCAAAAAAGGTACTTTTATGAAGTATGATATTTGTATAGTTGGAAGTGGAGCAGGTGCCGCACCAATTGCTTATGAGCTTTCAAATGCTGGGTATAAAGTCGTAGTTTTAGAAAAGGGAAAATATTACAGAGAAAAAGATTTTTCAAAAGATGAACTTGCAATCTCACGAAGAGATAAGTTTACACCTCTTTTAAAAGATGAGCAACATGTCATAAATGTTAGAAATGAAGGTGGGAGCATAGATAGATTTGAAGGAGCTGAGTATAACTGGAGCTTTTGGAATGGTTCTATGGTTGGAGGTTCATCAAATCTAATGAGCGGATATTTTCATAAAATGAAACCAAATGATTTTAAATTAAGAAGTGTTTATGGAGAGATAAAAGGTGCTAATGTAGTTGATTGGCCGATTTCTTATGAAGAATTGGAACCGTATTATGAAAAAGTAAAAGAGGTTATTGGTGTTTCTGGAGATGTTATGAGTATGGATGCTTTAGAAGTAAATGGTGCAACAAAGTGGTTTGATAAATCATGTAAAGAGTTAGGATATAAAAGTTTTGCAACACCAAGAGCGATACTCTCAAGTGCTACATTAGGAAGGAACTCTTGTGCTTATTCTAACTTTTGTGGAAGTTATCCTTGTGCAACTGGGGCAAAAGGGAGTGCTAGAGCAGCGCTACTTCAAAAATGTAATGCAGAAATAATTAGTGAAGCATTTGTATATAAAATAGATAGTGACAAATCAAAGGTCACACAAGTACATTACTATGATAAAGATAAAAAAAGCCACTCCATAAAAGCAAAAATTTTTGTCTTAGCAGCTCAAGCAATAGAGAGTTCAAGACTACTCCTAAACTCAAAAAATAAATATTTTCCAAATGGTTTAGCAAATAACTCTAAAGAAGTTGGAAAAAATCTAATTTTCTCTGGTGGTGGAAGTGGAACAGGTCGTATAAAAAAAGAAAATTTAAGTGAAGATGAGTTTAAAGAACTTATGCAAGCTGGATTGTTTTTTAATCGCTCACTTCAAGACTGGTATGAGTATGATAAAGGTGGAGTAAAATACAAAGGCGGAACAATAGATTTTCTTTTTGAACATCAAAATATAATCTCTCGTGCGAGTAGAGAGTTCTATGATGATGAGGGCAATATAATGTGGGGAGATAAACTTCAAAGAAGGATACAAAAAACTCTAACAACATCAAGAGTATTGACCTTTGAAGTTTTTAATGATTGGCTTCCAACTGACTTTACTTATGTTAGTATTGATGAAAAGGTAAAAGATAAGTACGGCATAGCAGTTGGTGCAATAAATTTGTATGGACACAAAAGAGATGTTGAGGTTGGAAAGCACCTAGCATCTAGAGCAGAGAAAGTTTTAAAAAGTATGGGAGCAAGTGATATACAAGTGTCTATTTCTGACTCTCCTCCCCCAAATCTTGTAGCAGGGGGTTGTCGCTTTGGAGTAGATGCAAAGAATTCAGTTTTAGATAAGAACTGTAAAGCACATGACTTGGAAAATCTTTATGTAACAGATGCCAGCTTTATGCCAACAGGTGGTAGTGTTCCATATACTTGGACAATCTATGCAAATTCATTTAGAGTGGCAGAGCATCTGAAAAAAATTATGAAGAGTTAAACAAGAAAATGATAGTATTTACTATAAGGAAGTTAAGTGAAGAAAACGATTTTAATGGAAAAGTATCCAGTTTTTAGTCTGGAAATTCAAAAAAGTGAAACAAGTTATAAAAATGTTAATGAAATAATAGAGTTTTTAAAAACTCTTATTGATGGACATAAAGTAGCAGTTTTTATATCTGTTTTTGACCAATACACACATACCAAAAGCATTGGTGGTGAAATCAATGAAAAACTCTTAGATGCGAAAAACTTAATCTTCTGTTTTGGAAAAGCTATACCAAATAGTAAAATCTTAGCAACAAGACCAAGAAGTTTTGGAGTTTGTGAAACTAAAGGTACTTTTTTAATAGATTTTTTAGAGCCTCCTAGAGAAGAAATGACGCAAATTATGGAGAAATGGGCAAAATCAGTAGTAAATATTTAATATTTTAAAGTAGAATTTTGTAATCAAAAAAAAAGGAAATATAAATGGCTTATGCAACAGCAAGACATATATTAGTAGATAGTGAAGAGGTGTGTAATACGCTTAAAACAGAGATAGATAATGGAGCTTCTTTTGAAGATGTTGCAAAAGCAAATTCTCAATGCCCATCTGGTTCTGCTGGTGGAGACTTAGGTAAATTTGGTCCTGGACAAATGGTACCCGAGTTTGACAAAGTAGTGTTTAGTGGTGATGTTGGTGTTCTTTATGGACCAGTTGAAACTCAGTTTGGTTATCATTTACTAGAAGTTACAAGTAGAGGATAATTTTATAATGCTAAAAGTATCCGCCATTCAAATGGGTATGTGTGATGATGAGAAGGCTAATGTTTTAAAAGCAGAAACCTTTGTTCGCACTTCTTGTGAAAATGGTGCAAAAATTATACTTTTACCAGAACTCTTTTCCTCTCTTTATTTTTGTAAAGATATGGATGAGAAATACTTCTCTTTAGCTTCTACTCTAAAAAATAATTCCCTAGTCAAACGCTTCTCTCACTTAGCAAAAGAATTAAAAGTGGTTATATTAGTAAGTTATTTTGAAAAAAGTGAAAACAACTATTTTAACTCTTTAGTAGTCATAGATGCTAGTGGAGAAGTTATGGATAACTACCGTAAAACTCATATACCAGATGGGGCAGGATATGAAGAGAAGTTTTACTTTAAAGCAGGAGATACAGGCTTTAAAGTTTATGATACTGCTTATGCAAAAATTGGTGTTGGCATCTGCTGGGATCAGTGGTTTTGTGAAACTGCAAGAGCCTTGACTTTAGATGGTGCTGAGATTATTTTTTATCCGTCTGCTATTGGAAGTGAACCTGAAATCAAAATTGACTCAAAAGAGCATTGGCAAAGAGTTCAGATGGGACATGCAGCAACAAATACAGTTCCCGTAGTAGTTGCAAATCGCATAGGATTTGAACAGGGAGAGAGTTGTTCTTTGACTTTTTATGGTTCTTCATTCATAACAGACTATACAGGTGCGATAATTTCAGAGGCATCTAAAGATAAAGAAGAGATAGTTTATGGGGAATTTGACTTAAAAGAGATAAAGAAACAAAGAGAGTATTGGGGACTTTTAAGAGATAGAGAACCTTCTAAATATAAAAATATATGTTAAACTACATATGTGGGAACTATTTTTGCTTTAAGACATGAAAATATATAAAAAAAGGTAGGGCTATGGAAATTGTACTTCGCAATAATCTTATTCTTATCACAACGGGATTTGATACTTTAAATACTAGATGGATGAAAGAATTTTTAAATCATCATGCAAGAGGAATGCTTTTTTTACCAAAGGCAGTTTTAGTATTTAGAAATGAAACACTTACACAAATACGAGAAGAATTTTTAACACAACTTTCACAACATCATGCTGCTAAACATCAATTTAACCATCAGTTTTTTCTGCGTTCAATGTTAAAGTATGGTACTCAACCTATAAAAATAGAGTTAGAAAAACTAGAAGAACCACAAACTGTCAAGGTCAATCTTTATGCTTATGACAAAGATACTGTTTTAATTTCTCTAGATGCTCCAAACTCATGGGTTATTAATTATCTTCGTTCACAGTTAGAAGTTTATGTAGAAAGAGGAACAGACTCTTCCTTAGTTGTAGATGTTAGTGACTACAAGGCAAAAGCAAGACTAGAGAGAGCTTTAAACAAAAGACATATCTTGCATTATCAGATTCAATATACTTACGATAATCATTTTATGTCAAAACTTTATAGTGATTTCGCTTCATTTAGTTTTGGAGATTTATGTAAGGCTGAAGATGAAGATAAAAATATTCGCCTTTACACAGTTTTAGAGTGTCCTGTTGGAGCTTCTCAAGATGCACTTAAAAAGAGTTATAAAAAACTTGTGAAAGTTTACCATCCTGATAAGATTGTACATGAGCATCCAAACATGATAAGTCACTATACTCAAAAGTTTCAACTACTTCAAGAAGCATATAGCGCACTTAGGATTGTTAGTTAATAAAACTTTTTATAAGAGTTGAGTTTAAAGCATTTTTTAAAAGTGCTTCAAAGTTATCAGAAGAGTAAAGTGCTAAATCTTTACTTTGCATACTTTTTAATTCATTAGAAAAACCTCTTTTAGAAAATAAAATTATCTGAAAGGGCTTTATTCCTAATTTTAAACATTTTTCTTCTAGTTTATGAAGTTCACTTTTATTGACTCTATGATTTGTCCACTTACATTCAGCTACATAAATTTCCATTTTGTCTGTTACTGTAAGTATATCTATCTCCATATTTGCATCCCAATAACTTCCAGAGCTTATGATTTGAGCATCTCGTAAGTTGTAGTTTAGTAAAACTTCTGATAACTCCTCAAATACTAAACTTGTGTAGCTATTTTGTTTATTTTGAATACTTTTAAAAAGTTTGTTGTAGTTTTTTTCTTTAATTTCTCTTATATGCGGGTATATAAAGTAAAACCAAAATCTTATAAATGGGTAAGTGAAGAGAACTTTATGAGAGATTCTATGTTTAGAGATTTTATTAGCTTCTGATTCTCTTGAATACTCAATCTGAACTATGCCTTTTTCTTGTAGGTAATTTAATGCTCCCCCACCATTTCCATTGTTCAAACCTGCTCTTTTAAAGGCAGAAAATATTTTTCTATCTCCAACTGCTAAAGCACTGAGAAGTCTTTTATTATTTGGCTCATTTAGTGTTAGTTGTTCTATCTTTTCATTTAAAGTATCAAAATTTTGAAGTATGAGTTCTTCTATGAGTTGTGTTAGTGGTTTTGAAGTGTCAACATCCCAACCAAGACCACCAAATATGGAAAAATAGTTGATTTGAGTTTCCATATCATCAGGAAAATTTCTAAAATAAAAGGAACGAAATTGTTCTAAAAGTTTTGAGTTTGTCATTGGTATAAGTTTAACATAAAATAATTATCTTTTTGTTAAAACTCACTTCCCCATTTTATGGCATCTATACCATACTTTTCTCTTAGTTCGTGAGTAGAATCTGTTAGTTTTTTCATCTTTTGCTCATCATAAAAACCTATGAGAGATAACTCTTTTTTGGAGTCCCTTGTAAAACTTGAACAGTTGATACTAAGCCTAATAACACGAAGTCGCCTTTGATTGTCTGCTTTATTAAAAAGTTTTATACACAAAGAGTCAAACTTTTTTTCTGTAAAAATTTCACTAAGAGATAAGTTAATATGAGATTTTTGATTCATTTCATAAGCGATACTAAGATGAAAAATAGTAGGAATAACTTTTAATTTTAATATAGCAAAGTTTAGATGCCGAGAGAGTACATGAACTCTTCTTTTTAATTCTTCTCTATCATAGAGTGGGTCAAAAGTTCTTGATATTCCTATGGATTTTCTTCTGTGTGTAGTCTGAATGGGGGCATCTGTAAGTCCACTAACTCTTTTATATAGCTCTTTTGCATAAGGACTCCATGACTCTAAAGTTCCTCTTCTTTGTTTTAACTCACCGAGTGTATGAATCTGTACCGACTTAAGTCGTGCTTTCATACTCTTTCCAATGCCTGCAAATTCTCCAACTGGTATGTTTTGTATGAAACTATCAAGTTCATCTTTGTAAATAGTTTTACAGCCAAAAGGTTTAGCTGCAGTAGTTGCAAGTTTAGCAATATAGCGAGTGTTTGCTGCTCCGATAGAAACTGGAAGTTTTAAGACTTTTTTTATTTCATGTTTAAGGTTGTCTATAAACTGCTCAATGTCATCATCTTCTATCCAACCACTTAAATCACCATAAAACTCATCAATACTGGCTTGTTCGATAATAGGAATCTTAGATGCTAAAAACTCATGTAACTGATGTGATAGTTCTTGATATAAAGACATATTTGGTGCTTTTATGATTAGATGAGGGCAAAGTCCTAAAGCTTCTCTTATGCTCATAGCAGTTTTAACACCAAAGGCTCTTGCTTCATAAGAAGATGTTGTAAGTATACCTCTGACTTTTCCATTTGCATCTTTAAATGCATCTAGGTCGTCATCACTTTCTTCATAAGCCTTGTAAAATGTAGGAACAAAACTTCCTGAATTCTCAAAACTTACGGTTTGTTTTTTCGCCTCACTATTAAAAATCTTAGTATCACTTCTTCCACCAATAGCAACTGCTTTATTTTCCAGTGAAGAATCTTTTATACGAGAAGCACTTACAAAAAAGCAGTCTATATCTATATGTATTTTCATTTTTCCATTTATGTTATGATTTCAACATAAGTGATTAGAAGAGTTAAACTCTTCTAATCTTAAAGCTGACTTTGAATTTCCAGATTCTAAAAGCCAACTTTAGTCTAAACCTTTTGATAAGGTTAGCCTTATGTTGAATCTGTCCCAGCAAGAAATTGCTGGGAACATTATAATCTTACACAAAAAAATCACATAAACTGAAAAATATGACAGATTGACATTAAAATAAAATATATATAGGGAAGTTGCATAAGAAGTACGGCATTTTGATAGGATGAACAGTGTTCAGTTAAGTCTAAGACAGCCTTGCAGAGGGAACCGCAACCTCTTTATTATAGCCCACTCGTTTCTCACTCGGATAAACTATTACTGTTATGATATAATTGTTTTAATTAAAGGTGGTTGAAATGGAAAAAGTAATTTTAGGATTGGATTTAGGAATAACTTCTATTGGTTGGGCTTTAGTTAATACAAATGATGAAAATCCAGATAAAAATGAAATCATTGATAGCGGTGTGCGCATATTTACTATTGCGGAGCACCCAAAAGATGGAAAATCTTTAGCACTTCCAAGGCGTGAAGCTAGAGGTGCAAGGCGGACTATAAAAAGAAAGGCTCAAAAACTTCGAGCTATCAAAAGACTACTCCTAAAACGTAAAATAATTACTCAAAATGAAATAGATAATCTTTTCATTGGAAATAAAGGTCAAAAAGATGTTTGGGATTTAAGAAGAGATGCCCTTTACAGAGAGCTAGATGTAAAAGAACTTTCTCGAATTATGATACATCTTGCAAAGCATAGAGGATATTTTTCAAATCGTAAAAGTGAAGAGCCTAGCGATAATGAAGGAAAAGCTGTTTTATCAGGAATAGGTCATAACAAAGATATTTTAGAAAATTCAAAATATTTGACAGTAGGTGAATATATATCAACAAAAGTTAAAAAACGAAATGGTAAAGATACTGAAGGCAAATTAAATTATGAAAATTCTGTATCAAGAGCAATGCTTATAGATGAGATTAATATTATCTTCTCAAAGCAACAAGAATTTGGAAGTAAGTTAGTAAGCGATGAACTTTTACATAATTGAACCCTCTGAACAATCAAGCAATTTAACTTAACCTCCCTCAAACCAATAATTAGCTAAAATAAATATACTAAGAAGCCAAGTTTGAGGGATAAATATGCAACTAAGTTTTTTTGACCATGCCATGAAATACCAAGGTGGTAAGAAGAGTATGAAGTTTTTAAATGAGATGAAAGAGATTATTCCATTTGAAGCTATTGAGAAGATACTTATAGAGAAAAATGTATACAAACCCAACAAAGGTAAGACAGGAAGACCATCTATTCCATCAAAGATATTAGTAGGCTCACTTTTTTTACAAAACTGGTATGGATTGTCAGACCCAATGACCGAAGAGCTTATACATGACCGTATAAGCTTCAGAAAGTTTCTTGATATAAGAGATGAAGATACTATTCCAGATGAAACAACTATTTGTAAATTTAGAAACAAGCTTATCAAAGAAGAGATACTTGGTGATATATTTGAAGAAGTAAAAAAGATGATGGAATCTAAAAGACTTATACTCAATGAGGGAACTCTTATAGACGCTACTCTCATCCACTCAAGCGAACCAAAGAGAAAAAAAGATGACAAGGGTAAAGTTATTTCAAATAAAGCCCATGATTCTGATGCAACCTATACTTCAAAAAGAGGTCGTAAACATCATGGATTAAAGATGCATATAGCAACTGATACAAACGGTATCATCAAAAAAGTAATAGCTACAACTGCATCAACACACGATAGTACACAGTTTGATAAGCTGACAGAAGATGAAAATAAAGCAATATTCGCAGATAGCGGCTATATGCAAAAGGCAAGAAAAGTGGCACTAAGAGCAAAAGGTATTTTTGCTGGTATAGTTGAAAGACGAGTAAGAGGTCAATCGAAACTAAGACCTAAACAATCAAGAAATAATACAAGATTCTCAAAGATAAGATGTCTCGTGGAATTACCATTCGCATTTATAAAACAACATATGAACTTCAGAAAAACCAGATATCGGGGAATAGAGAAAAATCAACAACACTTTTTTATGTTGGCTGCTTGTTATAATCTGAGACGGACACCTGCACTGGTAAGGGCTAGGAACTGATACAAAAGGAACAAAATAAGGTTCTAACATGCTAATAAATAGTAGAAATATAGAAAAACAAGACAGAAACTCACTTCAAAATTGAAAGAGAATTTTTAAAATGATAGAATATTAGTATAAAGAAGAATCATCTGGCTTGTTCAGAGGGTTCAATTATAAAGATATAGCATTTGAACAACGACCTTTAAAATCAGTAGCTGATATGGTTGCATATTGTCCATTTGAAGTTGATGAAAAAAGAGCATCAAAAAGTTCTTACACATTTGAGTATTTTAGAGCCTTGCAAAAACTAAAAAATCTTCGTTTATTAACTAATGACAAAGAAGTTTTATTTTCTAAAGAACAAGTAAATCAAGCTATATATGAAGCAAAAAATAAACCAACACCAAGAACATATAAACAGATTAGAAAACTTTTTAGTATAGATGAAAGTATTAAGTTTAAAGGTTTAGTTTATTATGACCATAAAACGGGAGAAACTGCAAAAAAAGACCCTGAAAGTGAAAAATTAATCGATTTTACTGCATATCAAAAAATAAAAAAAGTTATTCAAAAATCAGATAATCTTTATTGGCAAAAGATAGAAAATGATAGTGACATACTAGATGCGCTAGCTACAGTTTTAACTACTGAAAAAAATGATAAAGAATCTAGGAAACAATTTCAAGAGATTGTTGAGAGTAAAAAAGCTTGTGAAGCTTTACTCTCTTTGTCTTTTTCAAAGTTCGGGCATCTAAGCAATACCGCTATAAAAAAAATAATTCCATTTTTAGAAGATGGACTTGATTATGATGTGGCTTGTACGGAAGCTAAATATGATTTTAAGGCTATTTTTCAAGGGGATAAAACTTTACATTTACCACCGCTTACTAAACAAGAAAATCTAGAAATGACAAATCCAGTTGTAAAAAGAGCAATAGCTCAGATGCGTCTTGTTTATAACGCTATAGCTAGAAAATATGGAAGTATAGATGCTGTGCATGTAGAGTTTACTAGAGATATAAAAAACTCGCATGATGATAGACGAAAGATAGAAAAAGCTCAGGGAGAATTTAGAGATACAAAAGAAAAGGCACGAGAACAAGCTATAGATAAATTGGGTAAAGAACCAAATGCGAAAGAGCTTCTTAAGTTTAGACTTTGGGAAGAACAAAATGGATATTGTATATATAGCGGGGATTATATAAACCCTCATATGTTAGCTGACTCGTATGCTACAGAAGTTGACCATATACTTCCATATAGTCGTTCTCTTGATGATAGTTTAAATAACAAAGTATTGTGTTTCACAAAGGAGAACCAAGATAAGGGAAATAAAACTCCCTATGAGTATATAGATTCAGATAAATGGGATATATTTGTTGGAAGAATTGAAGGTTTGAAAAATCTTAAATATGCTAAAAAAAATAGACTGATAAAAACTAATTTTGATGAAAGTAGTGCAAAAGATTTTAGAGAAAGAAATAAGGTGGATACCTCTTATATATCTAAGTTTGTTAAAAATTACATAGAATCACATGTAGAGTTTAAAGACTCAAAAATGAAACGACATGTATTTACAATGAATGGGATGCTGACTTCACAACTTCGTTATAAATGGGGAGTAGGAGATAAAAATAGAGACAATCATTTGCATCATGCAGAAGATGCAATCATACTTGCATTTTCAACACAGTCTATGGTTAAAGCATTGTCTACAGTTTCTGCAAGAAAAGAAACAGAAGGTTTTAAATATAAGTCAAAAGAAGAAAAATCAAAATTTTTAAGATTTACAACTCCTTTAGATGAGTTTCATAAAAAAGTAAAAGAGAGTTTAGAAGATATATTTGTTTCTCATATGCCAAGGAGGAAGATTGGTGGGGCAGCTCATAAGGCTACTATATATAGTGATAAAACTTTAAGCATGAAAAAAGAAAATGGAAAAGTAGATGTTTTAAAAGGCGGTAGTATTAAAAACAATGTAAAACTCAAACATGGAATAGCTTTAAATGATGGTATGCCTAGAGTGGACTTATTTCAAAACAAAAAAACAAAAAAATATTATCTTGTTCCTATTTATGTGAGTGATTTTGTAAAAGATAAGTTGCCAAATAAGGCGATAGTAGCGCATAACAAACCATGGATAGAAATGGATGAAGAGTATGAGTTTAAGTTTTCTTTTTATAAAAGGGATTTGATAGAGGTGAAGACTAAAAAAACAGCTACTAAAGAGTCAATTCAACTGTTGGGGTATTATGATAGCACACATAGTGGGACTGCTAATTTGAAGATAAAAGCTCATGATGGAGCGAATGAGTATAGTTTAGGCTCTCAAAATTTAGTATTTATAAAAAAATACCAAGTAGATGCTTTAGGGAACTATATAGAAGTGAAAAATGAAAAAAGACAAGGAACTATAAAAGAGGGTAGATTAAAAAGAAAAAAATAAAGGAGAAAAGATGAGTGCATGGCGAACTATTTTAGTAACGAAACCGTGTAGATTAAGTATGAAAAACTTACAACTTGTATATGAACCTAAAGATGAAGCTACTATCACCGTTCCACTTGAAGATATAACAGTTATAGTTTTAGAAAGTAACCAAGCGACAATGACAGTCGCCCTTTTGAGTATGTGTGCTGAAAAAAATATAGCTCTTTTTACTTGCGATAATTATCATATGCCGAACGGTTTATTTATTCCGTTTCATCAACACTCAAGATTTTCTCAAATATCTCATATACAAAGAGATATGAAACTTCCACTTAAAAAACAGATTTGGCAGAAAATAATCACCCAAAAAATCATAAACCAATCACAGCTTTTAGCATATTTTGAAAAAGACAATATACAAGTTAAGTTGCTTACAAATAAAGTAAAATCAGGAGATAGTGAAAATTTAGAAGCTTTAGCTGCAAGAAGATACTGGAGTGTGCTTTTTGATAATTTTACGCGTGATCAAAAAAATGGAGATCCTAGAAATATAGCACTAAACTATGGATATGCGATAGTTCGTGGGGCAGTTGCAAGGTCTTTAGTGTCTTATGGACTTTTACCAACTTTTGGAGTTTTTCATCACTCAGAACTAAACGCTTATAATTTGGCTGATGATATGATAGAACCATTAAGACCAATGGTTGATATGGTTGTTAAAAAGCTTGAGATAGATGATGAACTTGATGTGCATTTAGGTATAAGTGTAAAATCTGCACTTTTAAATGTGCTTGTAATGCAGATGAGGTTAAATGAGGAAAATGTTACTGTATTAAATGTGTGTGACATAATGGCTTTTAGTTTTGTAAAATCTTTAAAAGTTAATGATGTGAGTAGTTTAAAACTACCATCTGTGTTATGAGTAGTTCTAGATTTATGTGGATTTTTGTATTTTTTGATTTACCTACTAAAACAAAGAAAGAGCGAAAAAAATATACTAATTTTAGAAGATTTTTGCTCAAAGATGGTTTTACAATGATGCAGTTTTCAGTATATAGTAGAATTTGTAAGGGTGATGATAGTTTAGATACTCATAAAAAAAGAGTGAAAGAGCATATCCCAGCAAAAGGACATATACGGATGCTCTCTATTACCGATTTACAGTATTCTAAAATGGAAACATTAGTTGGTATAAAAAAAGAAGAAGAGAAGTTAGAAAAAAAGCAACTATTACTTTTTTAATGAAGTGGGTAAAAATGAAACAAAATACTCTGCAAATTGATAAAAATACTTAAAAATAAAATAAAAAAACTTAAAAAAATACACTAAAATCAATATTATTTAAATAATTTAGAGATATTTTTAAAAAAGAATTAGCGATTAAACCCACTAACTAGAGGGGTTTAAAAGCTAGTAGTATAGCGCATCCGAGTGAGAAAGGGGGCTATAACACGATTCGCCATTGCAAAGCTTCTGTAGGTAGTATAGCGCATCCGAGTGAGAAAGGGGGCTATAACAACATCAGCTCAATGATAACTTTTACAACTAGTATAGCGCATCCGAGTGAGAAAGGGGGCTATAACGCAATGATGAGCGGAGTATTTTTAGGAGGAGTATAGCGCATCCGAGTGAGAAAGGGGGCTATAACATTGGAAGTGATATTAAAGTCATAAGGCTCAGTATAGCGCATCCGAGTGAGAAAGGGGGCTATAACGACCTCGACCTTAGAGGCAATCATTATTCAAGTATAGCGCATCCGAGTGAGAAAGGGGGCTATAACTTGACCTATATCTGCAAGTACTTGTGTGATAGTATAGCGCATCCGAGTGAGAAAGGGGGCTATAACCCACCTGTTAATCCTGTGTTTTGAGCATCAAGTATAGCGCATCCGAGTGAGAAAGGGGGCTATAACTCAGTACTCGCTCCAATGAACGCAGCATCTAGTATAGCGCATCCGAGTGAGAAAGGGGGCTATAACAAAATTTCAATCACTTCTACTACTGTTTCAGTATAGCGCATCCGAGTGAGAAAGGGGGCTATAACTCTTTAACTCTTGTTTCTTCTCTTTGTATTAGTATAGCGCATCCGAGTGAGAAAGGGGGCTATAACCTGTAGAGTCGGCACGCCCGCCCGCAGTTGAGTATAGCGCATCCGAGTGAGAAAGGGGGCTATAACTGTATGGGACTTTTGATATGCTCATTGATTAGTATAGCGCATCCGAGTGAGAAAGGGGGCTATAACGCTATTAAAAATGCAATGGCAAACAGACTGAGTATAGCGCATCCGAGTGAGAAAGGGGGCTATAACTCATTCATAAACTCAAGCATCACCTTACGAGTATAGCGCATCCGAGTGAGAAAGGGGGCTATAACTAGCGAAATTACGGTAGTTCAGGAATAAAAGTATAGCGCATCCGAGTGAGAAAGGGGGCTATAACATAAATTGACTCCACTGTGATCATCTTTTTAGTATAGCGCATCCGAGTGAGAAAGGGGGCTATAACTAGCGAAATTACGGTAGTTCAGGAATAAAAAGTATAGCGCATCCGAGTGAGAAAGGGGGCTATTATACTACCCCAAGAAAATCAAACAACTATTTCTAAAGTTTAATTCTTAAAAGAGTAAAATTAAACAATAAAAATAGAAGGTAATCTTATGAGTCGAAAAAGAACAACATATACAGCAGAATTCAAGACAAAGTTAGTTTTAGAAGTTTTAAAAGAAGATAAGACACTAAATGAAATAGCAAGTGTAAATAATATCACACCAAAAAACTTACAAAATTGGAAGAAGATATTTTTGGAAAATGCAGAAGTTGCGATGGAACCTGCAAAAGTAATTAAAGAGTACAAAGAAGAGAATGTAAGATTACAAGCTAAACTTGATGAATATGCAAAGGTTGTAGGTCAACTAACAGTAGAGAAGGACTGGGCGGTGGGAAAGTTAAGCAGCTTGGACTCTAGCTATAAAAAGGAGTTGATTGATAGAGATGAAAATAAGGCATTATCAGTTGTAAAACAATGTAATCTTATTAACTATAACAGAAGTAATTTGTTCTATGCACCAATGGTAAATCTTGCTAAAAATGTAATTAAAAAACATATAGAAAAAGTATTTGAAGAGATACCAAGCTATGGCTATATGAAAGTGTATCATCAACTACTAGAGGATGGTTTTCGTGTCAGTCCCAACACAGTGCTGGCATACCGTAGAGAGTTAGGATTACAGGCTGTTTTAGCTGTAAGACCACTAAATACAAGCTGGGCGGACAAGCAACATCATAAATACTCTTACAAAATAAGAGGATTAGATATCGTAAGAGCAAACCAAGTATGGTCAACAGATATAACCTATATTAAAATTAAAGGTGGTATGGTCTATATGGCTGCCATAATTGATTGGTATTCTAAAGCAATATTATCTTGGCGAATATCCAACACAATGGATACAGATTTAGTCATGGGTGTACTAGATGAAGCACTCGCACTCTATGGTAAGCCTGAGATATTTAATACTGATCAAGGGTCACAATATACAAGCTGTATCCACACTCAAACATTAAAAGATAATGACATAATTATCTCTATGGATGGCAAAGGTAGAGCAACAGATAATATTTGTATTGAGAGGTTCTGGAGAAGTGCTAAAGTTGAAAAAATATACCTCAATGAATATGAGAGAGTATCAATTCTCAAAAGTGATGTTAAGGATTATATAGAATTTTATAATCACAGAAGATTTCATGAGACATTGAAATATAAAAAACCTATGAATGTTTATTATGATAGTTTAAAAATCAATGATGAGAATTACACTAAATCTAGTGAAAATGTAGCATAGGGTAACAGGTATTTAGGGAATTAGATTTTTGAAAAAGTTGTCTTGACTTATTGGGGTAGTATAGGGGGCTATAACTCAAGTAGCCTTTTTAATCCTCTTGGTGTCAGTATAGCGCATCCGAGTGAGAAAGGGGGCTATAACTCAAGCTCTATTTGGTATGAGGTGCGTGTAAGTATAGCGCATCCGAGTGAGAAAGGGGGCTATAACTCAAGCTCTATTTGGTATGAGGTGCGTGTAAGTATAGCGCATCCGAGTGAGAAAGGGGGCTATAACAAAACAGATGAAGTGGGTGAAGCTTATGTAACATTGGTAGAAGAAAAGACAGCGATTAATTTAAGTGGCTATCACAGAATTATTGATAACTATTCAATGCTCCATATCTTCGATAAGCATGGCATAGATGCTGAATTTAGATGAGGTCAAATACCAATCAAAGTTGATGATATTGCAAAGACACCTGAGATAGTAGCAAACGCCTATGAAATCACATTAAGTAAACATACAAATGGTCGTGATATCTTAAAACCTGCATTCAACCAATAAGTGCAACAAATCAAAGAAATGTATAGAGGTTGATTGTAGTAAGATATAAACCTAAACCCACTAAGATTTGGAGCAATATTAAAATTTCAAGAAAAACTTCTTCTAAATATAGTGCGGAAGCTGCTCAAATTAATGCAAGAATACGAAGGTTTCTTTGGTACAATTGTTGGAAATATGGCATTATGAAAAAGGTTTTTGTTGCATTTGTAACTTGAATTCAGGGTTAGAAGAGATAAGAGAGAAAATAAGGAGTTAGTTCCTAAAACAATGTACAAAAAGAGGGTAAGTCCACCGTTCCATCTTATGAAGATGGCGAGCAAATGGTTGATAAAAAACCCCTCCTCGCAGCGTCCGAAAAAACTCTCTCTTATGACACAAGTGTAGCACAAATTTGAGAATTAAACTTTATAAAAAACTGTCTAAAGAAGATTAGTAGGTAAATAGAGTGAAACCCATCTATTTACACTGTTTTGAAAGATTCATCGAAAATGAAATTGGGATATCAAACCAACCTTTATTTAGATGTCCAGCTACATTTTTATTTAATACAAATAATGCTTTTTTCATTCCAAAATCCATACCATCAATAACACCAGATGCTATTACTTGATTATCTTTTACAAGGTACTTCATTGGAATTATTTTAGTAGTTTTATTGAGCTGAAATTCAACGAAAAGTTCTTTTTGATTAACACCAGTAATTTTACCAGTAATATTTTGAGTCTCTAAATTAGCCACAAAATACTTTAATATATTCTCATTTTTGACAGCGCTTTTTGCATCTATATTTTTGAAAGAGATAGCAATTTGTGCATCTTTGAGTAGTGTTTTTAGTGAGTTTGCATTTCTAGGTGTCGTGAGTTTTACATCATTAAATGTTCCACTTACACCAACTTTTGCCAATGTTTTAAAAGATGTCCATTTTACATCAATATTGTCTGCATTAAAACACTCTTTAGCATAAATACTAGAAGAGAGAGAGGCTATAAGAAGCGTAGAGATTGTTAAAGTTTTGATCGATTTCATTATGAATTCCTTAATTTGGTTTGTGAAATTGTAATATAGGGTTGTGTCTTATTTGTGTCTATATAAAAGGAGTATTAATGGTGTAACCTTGATTTTGAATATTTCGTATGTAATTTTTTGGCAACTTTATACGAATTTTTTTAATAAACTGTCTTACAGCATGCTCAGAAAATACTTCTAATTTTAGTACATATTCAATCTCATCATAACTTATGAGTGATTTTTTCTTTAGAAGTAAGGATAAAAAGTTTAATTCTTTTGTTGTAAGAGAAGTATGTATATCTTTAAAAATGATGCTACTTTGGTGCTTGTCCAATATATACCCATCTCCTAGTGCTATCACTTGAGCAGTAGATTTTTTTTCAAGGAATTTTTCAAAAACTTCATTAAGTTTATTTTTTGTAATTGGCTTAATAATATATTTGAGTAAATTAAGTTCTGTTGCAAGAAGCATCAAGTCTAAATCTGTATGAGCACTAATAATTGCGATTGCTGTTGTCTCATCAGTTTTTCTAATCTGTTTTATCATCATTAACCCATTGAGTTTTGGCATTTTAATATCACTTAAAATTAAGTCAGGTTTATGTTGTTTATATAAAGACAATGCATGTAGTCCATCTTTTGCTATATGAACTTCTTTAAAAATTGCACAAAGAATCTCCCCAATCTCTTCTTGTATACCAATTTCATCTTCTACAAAAAGAATAGTTGAAGTGTTTAATAGTGAAATAAGTTCTTTCGTCATATAATCCCTTCGATAAAAACTATTATATAATAATTTTATTATATAAAGGAATCTAATGTTGAAGCTATTTTTTAAAAGTAAAATATTGATTTCTATTTGGTTGGTCTCCATAATTATCATTAGTTCATTGTTCTTCTTTATTCCCTATATTACAGAAAAAAATCTTATTGAATTGGTTAAAAAAAATAGTCAAAATAATGTAGAACAGATTAAATTAACTCGCTCATATTATTTAGATTGGGTT
Source organism: Sulfurimonas sp. (assembly GCF_029027405.1). NCBI lineage: Bacteria > Pseudomonadati > Campylobacterota > Epsilonproteobacteria > Campylobacterales > Sulfurimonadaceae > Sulfurimonas > Sulfurimonas sp. The sequence goes on along the minus strand of NZ_CP093396.1, from coordinate 2,456,795 downwards.
GTTAAAGATATAAAAAATAGTAATATAAAGAGTCTCTCTTTTGGGGTTAATCATAAAAATAGTTCTCATATTCTTCCCCTCCCTGCAACTACTATTCATGATTTAAGTGATCTTTTTTCGCAAAATAGTGGAGTTAAATTTAGTACATATAGTAATTTTCCATTTAAAAATAGAAAAAATAGAGTTTTAACACAAGATGAAAAGCAGACCCTAAGGGACATAGAAAGTAGTGGAGGTATTGTTATTAAAAAGAAGCAGCTTGATGGTAAAGCTGTCTTAATCGTAGCTATAGCAGATTATATGAGTAATATATCTTGTGTCAATTGTCATAACAATCACTCAGACAAAATGTGGGAAAATAATAAATGGAAAGTTGGAGATATACGAGGTGTGATTGAGGTAACTACACCGCTGGAAGAGTCACTAATGGCATCTAAAAAAATGAGAAATATGATTTTATTATTTATCGCTTTTGTCTTTTTTGTTTTGTTTTTATATTACTCTTATATGCTCTTAAGAAGAGAGGAAGAGTTACTTAAGGTAAATGAGATTCTTGATGAGCGTGTAAAAGCAGAGATTTTAAAAAATCAAGAAAAGGAACAAGTGTTAATTCAAAAAGCAAAACTTAGTTCTCAAGGTGAGATGATAAACAGTATTGCACATCAATGGAGACAGCCGATTAATGAGCTTTCATCTATTTTTATGAATCTTGAATTTAAACACTCAATGAATAAATTAAGTAAAGAGATGATGATTTTAAAGGTGAGTAAAGCTGAAAATATTTTAACCTTTATGTCTAATACAATAGAAGATTTTAGAAATTTTTTTAAATTAGATAAAGAAAAAGTCTCCTTTAATCTACATGATTTAGTAGATGAGATTTTAAATATTTCAAATATCACTTTTGCTCAAAATAGTATTAAAGTTCACAAAAGCATAGATAAGGAACAAGAAATATTTGCTTATAAAAATGAACTTGCACAGGTACTTTTAAATTTATTAGAAAATGCAAAAGATGCATTAGTTGAGAAAAAGATAGAAGAACCCTCTATCTTTATTAGTTTGAAAAAAAGTAAAAGTACTCTTTACATTAGTGTAAAAGATAATGCTAAAGGAATCCCCAAAGAGCATATGGCAAAGATTTTTGATTTGTATTTTAGTACAAAATTAGAGGGTAGTGGTATAGGTTTATATATATCTAAACTCATTATTGAAAAACATTTTAATGGGAAAATAAAGGTGCTTAGTACAAAAAATGGGGCAGAGTTTATCGTAGAAATAAGGATATAAAAAAGTAAGTAAGATATGTTAAACATGACATTTTACTAAAAATTGATTATAATTTCAAATAATAGAGAAGTTTAAGGAAATAATTTATGGTACAAGTGCAGCGAAGAAGTGTAGAAAATTTATACAAAAATAAATGAAATACTTACTATTAGTAGCAGTTATTCTTTTTTTTAGTGCATGTAGTGTTAAAAACTATGAAAAGACTCAAACAAAAATCATCATTATAAAATCACCGCAGATTAAGTTTGCTGACTTAGGTTACATTAGAAGCCGTGATAAAGCTATAGAATTAGAACTTTTTAGTGCAGGAAAATCGATACAAAAGATAGAAATAAATCATCTAATTTGTGTTAATGAAGGCTGTATGAGTAAAAGCGGCTTTAATGAAGACTACTTAAACAAAACATATCCTAGTGATATACTCCAAAATATACTTTTATCAAATAGCATCTATGATGGAGAAAATCTTATAAAAGCAGAAGATGGTTTTTTACAAAAAATAAAAAATAAAAATGTAGATATAACATACAGAGTTACTTCAAATGTTACATTTTTTAAAGATAAAAAAAATAAAATAATTTTCAAAATCAAGGACACAAAATAATGGATAAAATAAATACAAAATTTGTAGGAGCTCATACTTCAGCAAGTGGTGGAGTTTTTAATGCAGTAACAAATGCAAAAGAGATAGGTGCAAAAGCCTTCGCCCTTTTTACAAAAAACCAAAGAAGATGGGATGCAAAAGAGCTAGATGCTCAAACCATAGATAAATTTCAAAGTGCTTTAGAAGAAAGTGGAATTTTAGCGAAGCATATATTGCCCCATGATTCATACCTTATAAATTTAGGTCACCCTGATGAGCAAAAGCTTATAAAAAGTAGAGTAGCTTTTGTTGATGAGTTACAACGATGTGAACAACTTGGTCTTGATAGACTGAACTTTCACCCAGGGAGTCACTTAAAAGAGATAAGTGAAGATGAATGTTTAAGTAAAATATCTGAGTCTATAAATATGGCTCTTGATAAAACTACTGGCGTAAAGGCTGTCATAGAAAACACAGCAGGACAAGGAAGTAACTTAGGTTATAAGTTTGAGCATCTAGCGCAAATAATCGACAAGGTAGAAGACAAAAGCAGAGTTGGCATCTGCATAGATACTTGTCATATGTTTGTAGCTGGTTATGACATAAGAACAAGAGAGGCTTACGATAAAACTTGGGCTGAGTTTGAAAAAATTGTAGGGTTTAAATACTTAATGGGAATGCATTTAAACGATTCTAAACCGCCTTTAGGTTCAAAAAAAGACAGACATCATTCTCTTGGAGAAGGAGAAATAGGTCTAGATGCTTTTAGATTTTTGATGAATGATAAACGCATGGATGATATACCGCTTATACTTGAAACAATTGATGATAAAATCTGGAAAAATGAAATAGAACTTCTTTACTCTTTTGTAGATTAAGCAAAACTTATGTAAGATTGAAGAAAATATTTAAGGGATGGAGAAAAGAATGAAAAAAATAGTATTAATGTCACTTGTGGCTAGTTCAGTTTTAATGGCAGGGGGATATAAAATTCCAGAGACTTCACTTAACGCAGTTGCACTTAGTGCAGCAAATATCGCACATAACAAAAGTGCAGATGCAGCTTATTATAATCCTGCTAACATGGTCTTTATGGAAGATAAAAATCATTTAGAAGTTGATTTGACTTATATTGGACTAGATGCTATTGATTATAATGGAAAGCATACAAGTGGAGCTACTGTATTTAATGGTAGTTTAAGCTCTGAGCCAGAATCATTTTTTATCCCATCTATTCATTATGTTTCTGGCAAAGCTGGAGAGACTCGTATAGGTCTTAGCATAACTGCTCCAGGTGGATTATCTAAAAGGTGGAGTAAAGAACCTGCAAAAACTTCAGCGGAAGAATTTACTCTTCAAATTGTAGAAATTAATCCTAGTGTTGCTATTCCAATTAATGATAAAGTTTCGTTTGCTTTTGGATTTAGAATTTTGCACACAAGCGGAATAGTTAAAAGTGATGGTGCTGTTGGTGCATTAGGTGGGGCTAATGCCTTTCGCGATATGACGGGTGATGCATTTAGTTATGGTTATAACTTAGCTTTGGCGTACAAACCTACAAAAGACTTAGAGTTAGCGGCTACATATCGTTCTAATGTTAGTTTAAATGTTGAAGGTGACGCAAAATTATCAGAAGGGATTACTTCTACTACTTATGATGGGTATACGAGTGTTAGCATACCTCTTCCTGCAACATTTAGTCTAGCAGTCGCATATACTCTACCTTCAAAAACAAGTATAGAAATTGTATATGAAAGAAATATGTGGTCAGCATATCAATCCTTAGATTTTGATTATGATGGGACAGAAAGTGCTATGTTAGGAAATATTTTTGGGAAGGCTATTGAAAAAAACTGGAAAGATACAAACGCTTTTCGTTTGGGTATTACTCAAGAACTAAAAAATATGACAATAATGGCAGGTATGGTTTACGATCAGTCACCAGTTCCAGAAAAAACTATAGGGTTTGAACTTCCAGATTCTAACTCTCTTGCAATATCTCTAGGTGGTCGTTATCAAATAAACGAGCAATTAGATGTTGGTTTATCAGTTCTTTATTCTATGAGAGAGAGTAGAACTGTTAAAAACGATAATTTAGATGGTGAATTCTCAAATGGTAATGTACTTATAGTTTCTGCAGGTGTAGGATATAAATTTTAAGGATATAATTGAAAATATTAGTTGATTTTTTACAAAACAAAAATATACAAAAGGCTCAAATATTTTCACAACTAAAATGTAGTGAAAATGAAGCCTTAATGTTACAAAACTTAGCAAATAAGTATATGCAAGGTCAAGATGATGTTTTGGTTTTGGAACTTTTAAATGAGCTTTATGGTGCTGATGGTTTTGAACATCTGGATCATTTACAAGAGATTAAAATACTTTTAGAACTTGGATGGATTCATCAGCAAAGTTTTACTCCTGTGAAGATTTCAGATGTTACACCATTGGAGCTTTTAAATACAGCAGTTGGTTTAACCCCTTCATTTTTAAAACTACTTCAAGATGGTGAACATGATAAAGACTTGTCAGACATAAAACCATATAGTGACCATTTGGAGTACCTTCAAGAACAGTTTTTCAGGATAGAACTTTATCAAAAGATGAGTACAATTCGTCAAAATGTACATGAACATTCTCTTGGCATCGATAGAATTCAGCAAAAGTTACAGCTTCTGGAAAAAAGGATTGAGCAAAGAGTTAAGCAAACTTCAGAAAAATTTATTTTAGATAAGTTTTTTAAACAAAAAAAGCTTCAATCAAAAGAGCAAATCATATTTTTAGCGCTTCTTCGTGAAGAATATAGTGCAACAGATGCAACTCTTAGAGAGATGAATACTCTGATAGATTTAATCTCATTAGATGAGTATGAACGCATCAAAAATCGCTCATTGCTTGAAGACGGCTCAAATTTACTCAGTGCAGGAATCATAGACTATGAGGAGATGCTAAATCCTTTTGGTGGTATCGCTCGTGCTTTTTATATTGTTGATGAGGTTTTACAAAGTATAATCCACCCGCAAAAAAATAAAAAAGTTCGTAGATTAAAACTAAATGCACTGATAGAAGAACAAGATATATTTGAGCTAGTAGAGAGTGAAACTACTTTGGACGATGTAGTTTTAGCGAAAGAAACAAAAGATACTTTAGAAAATCTTATGCGTCAAGTTGATAAAGAAGTTATGGCTAGACTTGTAAAATGGGGTGTTAAAGATAAAAAGAGTGGTATAGATGCTAGGATTATTTTTTATGGCCACGCTGGAACTGGTAAAACAATGACGGCACACTCTCTTGCAAAATCTTTAAAAAGACAAATTTTATCATTTGATTGTTCAAAAATTTTATCTATGTATGTAGGTGAAAGTGAAAAGAATGTTCGTAAAATTTTCGACACTTTTTATGATTTGAGTGAAAAAACAAAAACAGAGCCAATTTTACTTCTAAATGAAGCAGATCAATTCTTAGGAGCTAGGTCTAGTGGTGTAAATAGTTCTGCTGATCAGATGCATAATCAGATGCAAAATATATTTTTAGAGCAGATTGAAAATTTTAGAGGAATGTTAATAGCGACTACTAATTTACTAGAAAATATTGACAAAGCATTTTCAAGACGCTTTAACTACAAAATAGAATTTAAAAAACCATCTGAAGCTCAAAGAGTAGAATTATGGGAAAAAATGTTACCACAAGAAGCTCCATATGAAAAAGATTTTGATGTTGCTAAATTAGCCTCATACCCATTAACAGGTGGTCAAATTAATTTGATTATAAAAAATACAGCATATAAAGTTGCTGTTACAGATGAGCCACTTTTTACTTTAGAAGCCTTCGTAAGTGAAATAAAAAGAGAAAAAGATGCTAATTTCGATAGTGAAAAATCAATGGGTTTTTTGCATAAATAATCCTTTAAAATAGAAAGTGTTACTAATATACACATTTTCTATTGAAAATCAAGAATAGCGTTTCTTTTAGTTACACTTATATATTCTTAACTTACTCTTATCCTTTCTTTAATACTCTTTTTGATATAGTGTACTAACTATTTTTTCTAGAGTTATGCTCAAAAAAAATGAAAAAAATATTTATAAGGTAGGTTATATGGAGCACATAAGCACTGCAAATCCGTATTTTGGGGTATTTGTACTATTTGTTGTAACATTTGGTGCATTTACTGCTACGACAATTATTGCTCGACTTGCGAGTCGTGCGTTGGCAGCTAGAGATAGCGAAAAAATTAGACTTTCGGTTTACGAATGTGGACCTGAAATCACGAAACAACCAAACAGAATTTCGCCACAATTTTATCTGTTTGCATTACTTTTTTTACTGTTTGATGTTGAGATTATTTTTATGTTTCCATGGGCAGTAGATTTTAGACTACTTGGCTGGTTTGGATTTGCTGAGATGTTAATGTTTATAGGATTATTGACTATTGGTTTCGTATATGCATGGAAAAAAGGAGCGCTTGAATGGCACAACATAAAGTAAATTACACACAAGACGGTGGATTGCCTGTCGCACTTACAAGTATAGACAAGATTGTAAACTGGGGACGTTCAAACTCACTTTGGGCGCTTACTTATGGTCTTGCTTGTTGTGGTATTGAGATGATGGCATCAGGTGCTTCAAGATATGACTTTGACAGATTTGGAACAATCTTTAGAGCATCTCCAAGACAAGCGGATGTTATGATAGTTGCTGGAACTCTTACTAAAAAACATGCAGAATTTATCAAAAGACTTTATGATCAAATGACAGAGCCTAGATGGGTTATATCTATGGGTTCATGTGCAAATACTGGCGGTATGTTTAACACTTACGCAACTGTTCAAGGTGTTGATAGAATTATTCCTGTAGATTTATATCTTCCTGGTTGTGCTCCTCGTCCTGAAACGCTTCAATATGGAGTTATGTTACTCCAGCAAAAAATTCGTGCAAATCATGCATCTAAAGCACAAAAAGCAAAAAGGCTAATGTAATGAGAGCATATAAAGCTAAAGATAATGTTCAAGCTAAAGCATATTACACAGATAGATTTTACAAATCTCCACAAGTGCCAAAAAGCCCACCTGAGAGTGATGAAGTTTTCAACGCAGATTTAGAAGCTATTAAATCTAAGTTTGAAGTTTTAGACGCTTTTATTCAAGTTAAGCAACTTGTAGTATTTATAAATCCAGAGGACAATTACAAAGTTTTAGAATTTATGAGAGATGAGTTAGAATATTCTCAGCTTTCAGAAATGAGCGCTATTGATTGGATTGCAGATAGAAATGGTTTTGAAGTTTTTTATCAAATGCTAAGTATGAATAAGAGAAAGCGTATTCGTATTAAGATGTTTATTCAAAATGGTGAAGCTGTTAATTCTGTTGAAAAACTTTTTCGCTGTGCTGACTGGAGTGAGCGTGAAATGTTTGACATGTTTGGAATCGAAGCAAATGGACATCCTTTTATGAAGAGAATCCTTATGCCTTATGACTGGAGCGGACATCCACTTCTAAAAACTTACCCACTTCAAGGTGATGAAGCAGCTGCTTGGTATGAAGTTGATAAGATCTATGGAAAAGAGGCAAGAGAAGAGATAGGACCTGAAATTAGAGATACTGCAAGAGTAGATAGATATGATTCAGATAGATTTTCTCGCTTAGGTCATGAAGTTCCAAAAGGAACAAAAATTACTGGAGATGAGCCAGAAGTAATACAGCCTTACCAAGAAGAGGGTGGAGTATTCTTAATTAAGAAATTTGATAGAGATTCAACAACTATTGTTGATGACCCACAAAGATAGGGTGGCGAAAATATGGCACAAATAAAAAATAGATTAACACCGTTTTTTGAGAATATTACTTTTGATAGAGATGATAATGAACTTATCTTAAACTTTGGTCCTCAGCATCCATCTGCTCACGGTCAATTACGCTTAATGCTTCATTTACAACAAGAACAAATCGTAAAAGCTCATCCAGATGTTGGATACCTTCATCGTGGAATGGAAAAAATGGCTGAGAACATGATATATAACGAGTTCATGCCAACAACAGACAGAATGGACTATATCGCTTCTTCTTCAAATAACTATGGTTTTGCACTAGCTGTTGAAAAATTAATTGGTTTAGAAGTTCCTCGTCGTGCAAAAGTTATCAGAATGATGCTTTTAGAGATAAATCGTTTGATGAGTCACTTATTCTGGTTGGCGACAACCGCACTTGATATTGGAGCTATGACAGTCTTCCTTTTCGCATTTCGTGAAAGAGAATATTTGATGGATATAATCGAGGGATATTGTGGAGCTAGACTTACTCATTCGGCAATCCGCATAGGTGGAGTTCCTTTAGATATTCAAGATACATTTATCTCTCAACTAAAGACTTTTTTAGATGAACTTCCTCAAAATATTAAAGATTATGAAGACCTTCTTGACACTAACCGTATTTGGCTTATGAGAATGGAAGATGTTGGAGTTATTTCTAAAGAGATGTCACACTCATGGGGTTGTACAGGTCCAATGCTTAGAGCATCTGGAACTCCTTGGGATATTCGTAAAGAAGAGCCTTATGAGTTGTATGATGAAGTAGAATTTAATGTTCCTTGGTCTGACAAAGGCGATAACTTTGCAAGATATCGTATTTATATGGAAGAGATGCGTGAAACTGCTAAGATTCTTTACCAATGTATGGATATGTATGCTAAGTGTGTTGAAGATGGACAAACTGAATTAATGGCTCATTCTCCAAAATATATATCAGCATCTAAGATGGATATTATGACTCAAAACTACTCTTTGATGCAACATTTCGTTTTAGTAACACAAGGTATGCGTCCTCCAGTTGGAGAAGTATATGTAGCAACTGAATCACCAAAAGGTGAGCTTGGCTTCTTTATAAATTCTCAAGGCGGACCTTATCCTTATAGACTAAAACTTCGTGCTCCATCTTTTTGGCATACAGGTATTTTAACTGACCTTTTACCAGGTCACTATATTCCAGATGTTGTTTCTATTATTGGTACAACAAACATAGTTTTTGGAGAGGTTGATCGATAATGAAAAGATATGATTTAAGACATTTAAAAAAAGAGTTTGAACCTCGTATGAAAGAACTTTTAGCCCAACATAAAGAGGGTGAAGTTGCAATCTTTTTGTTTGAAATAGGTAACTTTACACCTATTCAAAAGTCTGCTGATCTTGTAAAAGAGTGTGGCTATGAGCTTATGAACTCTTTAAAGTTTAACGAAGTCGATTGGACTATCGTAGTGAAAAAAGGCTAGGAATTTATTTTGAGTAAAGTATATTTTTCTACTTGGAAAGGGGAGCTGATAAACAATATTGGTAAACCTCAAGAAGAGTGGAAAGAATCAGCATATAATCTACCAGCAATATACGATGACCACCGTGATTCTAAAGCCTTTATAGGTTGGGATGGTGTTGCATTATTTAAAGAAGATGTAGATGTTATTCGTTTAGCTATGGAGTATGCTGCTCAGTATCAAGAGTATTCAGAAGCTTGTGGAAGATGCGCACCTGGAAGATGGGGCGGAAGAATTCTTTATGACCAACTCGATAAGATTGCTCGTGGAGAAGGCTCTATTGCTGATATGGAGCATTTAAAAGAGATTGGTAAGTCTATGCAACTTACTTCAAAATGTGAGATTGGAAAGACTGTTCCAAATCCAATTATTGATTTAATGACACATTTTGAAGATGAGTTTATGGATTGCATCAATAATCAAAAAGCATCTAAACATTACACCCAAGAAGTTAGTTATATAGCTAAAATAACTGCTCCATGTACTGATATGTGTCCATCTCATGTAGATATTCCAGCATATATAGAAGGTGTAAGAGATTTACGATTTTATGACTCTTTAGCTGCTACTCGTAAAACCATGCCTCTTGCTCATGTTTGTGGTCGTGTTTGTCCTCACCCTTGTGAAGATGCTTGTCGTCGAACCAATCTTGATGAGCCTATATCTATTATGGAACTTAAACGATTAGGTGCTGATTGGGAGAGCGATCATGGTCTTGGTTTTTATCATCCAATGGAGAAAAAGAAAAAGCCTATGGGCAAAAAAGTTTCTGTTATAGGCTCTGGTCCTGCTGGTTTAACTACTGCTTACTATCTTGCTGCCCAGGGAGTGGAAGTTGATGTTTATGAAGAACTTCCTGTCCTTGGGGGAGAAGTTGCAGTAGGTGTTCCAGAGTACAGAATGCCAATAGATAAATATAACCAAGATATAGAGTGTGTTAGAGATATGGGTGTTAATTTTATACTTAACTCTAAAGTCACAGCAGATGATATGAGAAGATTTGAAACAGAATATGACGCTATTATGGTTGCAACAGGAACAAGAATAAGTAAAAAAGTTCGTTGTGATAATGAGAAAGAAGATGTTGAAGGTTATTGGTCAGCTATAGAGATGCTTGACCAAGTTAATCTTTGGGATAAATATGGCATCGGAGAAGCAGTTGATTTAACAGGTAAAACTGTTGTGTGTGTTGGTGGGGGTTTCACATCGATGGATGTTGTTCGTTGTGCCATTCGTGCTAATGCTAAAAAAGTTTATATGATTTATCGTCGTGATGAAAAGACAATTATAAAAAATACAACCTATGAAGAGTATCATGAAGCTGTTGAAGAAGGAGTGGAATTTCTTTTTCATTCAGCAGTAAATAAAATGAATGATGAAAATAATATCTTAAAATCACTTGATGTTGATAAATATGAGTTAGTGCCAGACCCAAATGGTGGTCGCGCACAACTTGTAAAAGTTGAAGGTGCTTCTTATAGTATTGAAACAGACTTTATAATTCCAGCAGTTTCTCAATCAGCAGATTTAGAATTACTTCCTCCAGAATGGGAAATAGGTATGACCTCATGGGGAACTATTAAGACAAATGGAAAAGACTATATGACAACTCGCAAAGGTGTTTTTGCTAGTGGAGATTGTGAATATGGTCCTATGACAATTGTTAACGCCGTTGGTCAAGCAAAGCGTGGAACATCAGTAATGCTTCGATATCTTCAAAGTGGAGAAATAAGTCTAAATGATGATGAGATTATGGAAGACCATTTAAGAAGTCTACGCGTTTATGATAAAGATGAAAAAATTACAGGTTGGTTACCAGGTATTCCTAGACAAAAGAGTGAAGTTTTAGATGTTGATAATAGAAAAGACAATAACAAAGAAGTCAATTTTGGTTTCACTCAAGAACAAGCTATAACGGAAGCAAATCGCTGTATGAGATGTTATTACATAGCAATGGTTGCAACATGATAAATTTTAAAATCAATGGCAATTCTGTTGTGGCTAAACAAGGAGAAAGCATACTTCAAGTTGCGCGTCGTGAAGATATATATATCCCTACCATGTGTTATCTTACTAAAACAACTCCTAATGCATCTTGTAGAATGTGTGTTGTTGAGGCAAAAAATGTAGATGGATTTATATTAAGCTGTAATACTAATCCGACTGAAGGTTCGGAATTTACAACAGATTCAGATGCTTTGTATAAAGAAAGACAAAACATTATGAAACTTTATAATGTAAACCATCCTTTACAGTGTGGCGTATGCGATAAAAGTGGAGAGTGTGATTTACAAAACAAAACTTTAGAGTTTGATATAGGCGTTCAGGATTTTGGAGTTCGTGACATAGCTAGAAAAAAGAAGAAATGGGGAGTTCATACTTACGACCCTGCTCTTTGTATCTTATGTGAAAAATGTACTTCTACCTGTAATGAAATTGTAGGAGTTGAAGCTCTTTACATTTTAGCAGGTGGTTATAAATCTCGCATAGAGATAAATATGGCAAATTGTATCGAGTGTGGAGAGTGTGTCTCTGTTTGCCCTGTTGGGGCTATGGCATCTACTAATTTCAAATACACATCAAATGCTTGGGAATTAGATAAAATCCCTTCAAGTTGTTCGCACTGTTCAAGTGCTTGTTCATTATATTATGAATCAAAGGATGGAGATATCAAAAGAGTTACAAACGAGGCAGATTTTACAGCTCTGTGTGGAGCGGGAAGATTTGGATTTGATTATGAAAACAGAGTTGAATCAAAAGACAATATAGCATTTAACAAAGCGGTTGAGGCTTTTTCAAATGCTAAAAATGTAGAGTTTACTTCAAATATTACGAATGAAGAAGCATATTTACTAAACCTTTTGAAGAAAAAACTTGGGTTTAATCTTGTTAATGAAGAAGCTAGAAGCTTTCAAGAGTTTATGAGTAGTTTTGCAGACATGGCAAATACTTCTCTTTATAATGCAACTCTTGATGATTTAAAGAAAAGTGATTTTGTTATAAGTGTTGGAAGTTCACTTCAAAGTGATAACCCTATCTTAAAATTTGCATTATCTCAAGCAGTTGGAAATAACAAGGCTTATATATCTTCTATTCATCCTGTTGAAGAAAAAGATGTTGCAAATATGGTTTCACTTTTCATTAAGAATGAAGTGGGAAGTGAAGAAGCGGCTTTAGCAATGATAGCTGATGTTTTTGTAGAAGATAAGTCAACTCAAGAAGAGTTTTTTGATTCTCTTGATATTGGGTATCTTAGCGGAGAAAGTAATATTTCTGAAGAAGAATTAGATACTTTAAAAAGCAATTATGCAAGAAAAAATAATCCTATCCTTATTATAGGTGAAGATATTATAAATCATCCAAGAGCAAAAAACATAGCATTAATAGCAGCATATATCCAAAAAAATACTGCTTTTAAAATTATGGTAATTCCTCCTGTTACAAATACTTTAGGTGTTAGTCTGATTTGTGATTTAGACAAAAAAGAAAATGGTTCTACTCTAGGTTATAATGTGAAAGCAGATTTTTCTTTAAAAGCAAAAGGTGATGGAGATTTAGATATGCCTGCTTTAAATCAGCAAGAAGGTACCTTTGTAAATATTGATAAAGATTTAGTTATTTTAAATGCTGGTGCATTTTATAATGGATATGAGTTAAACGACATAGCATCTGCCCTTGGCGTAAAAACTCAAAATATTATCGATTATACTTCAAAACTTGGCTTTAAAGAGATTGAGTTTGATAATCTTGATAACTATTATGATAATAGTGGTACAGCATATAGAGGTTATAAAATTGAGCCAAAAACAAATAGAAAAAAGCCAAAAATAGAAGAAGTTGAAGAGTTAGGTGAGTTTAACGGAAGTGTAGTTTATGCTAGAAATCCATTAGACCAGTTTAGTGAGTTTACAAAAAATTGTAAGCAAATTATTGAAAAAGAAGACCTTCTTGGTTCGAAACAGTTTGCACTTTGTTCAAAAATCAAATCAGGAGATAATGTGAAGTTTAGCATTGATGGAGTTGAGTTCGTTAGACGCTTTAAAGTGGATAAGTATATGAAAGGCACTATTGCTTACAATCCAATTTTTAGCATGGATTCGAAAACTTCAAATTATAGATACAATCAAGTTAAAATAGAGGTTATAAATGAGTAACAATATAACAATTACAATTGATAACAAAGAGGTTCAAACTTCAGAGGGAGAGCTTATATTAAATGCTGCTCGTGCAAATGATATATATATTCCTGCAATTTGTTATCTCTCGAGATGTAGTCCAACTCTTGCATGTAGATTATGTTTAGTTGAAGTTGATGGAAAACAAGCTTATGCTTGTAATGCAAAATCAAAAGATGGTATGAATATCACGACATCAACAGAAAATATAGAGCAAGAACGACGCGCCATAATGGAAGTTTATGATGTAAATCATCCTCTTGAATGTGGTGTTTGTGATCAGTCTGGTGAGTGTGAACTACAAAACTACACTCTAGATATGGGAGTAGATGCTCAACACTTTGCAGTTAAAGATGTGGCTAGAACTACTCATGATTGGGGACATATTCAGTATAACTCTGGTCTTTGTATCGTTTGTGAAAGATGTTCAACTGTATGTAAAGATATGATTGGTGACAACTCTCTTAAAACAATTCCAAGAGGAGCAGATGCTCTTGAGGCTGAGTATAAAGATGAGATGCCAAAAGATGCTTACGCAATGTGGAACAAACTAAATAAATCTCTTATTGGTTTAACAAATGGAACTGATGTTCTTGATTGTACTTCTTGTGGAGAGTGTGCATCTGTTTGTCCTGTTGGAGCATTAGTAGATACCCAGTTTGTATATAAATCAAATGCTTGGGAGTTAGAACAAATTCCAGCAACCTGTGGTCACTGCTCTGCTGGTTGTCAAATAACTTATGATGTTAAGCATACAAGCATAGATAACCCTGAGAAGAAAATTTATCGTGTGATGAATGAATGGAATTATGTGTCACTTTGCGGTGCTGGTAGATATGGTTTTGATTATGAAAACACAAATGTTACTAAAGATGAAAAAGCATTTACATCTGCTCTTGAAGCTTTCAAAAAAGCAGATACTATAAAGTTTACTTCAACTATTACAAATGAAGAAGCATACATACTGCAAACTCTAAAAGAGAAGCATGGTTATAAACTTATAAATAATGAAGCAAAATCTTTTGCTACATTTATGAAAAATTATAGTGAAATTAGTGGAACAAAACTTTGGGGAAGTGACTTAAAGTCTACTCATAAGTCTAACTTTGTTATATCTGTTGGATCAGCTCTTAAGAGTGATAATCCAAATGCCAGATATGCACTAAATAATTCTATGACAGTTAATAAAGGTGCTGGTTTATATTTTCATCCTGTAAAAGACCCTATCATCGAAGGTCTTGGTAAAAGTATAATGACTGTCACTCATGCTCCACTTCAAGAAGAAGTAGTCCTTTATTTAATTCTAGACTTATTTGGAGATAAAGAAAAACTACCTGCGAAAGTGGTTGAGTATTTAGCATCGTTTCATTCTGAAAAAACTATAACAGTTGAAGAAACTATAAAAGAAAAAGTAGTTGAGATTGTTAAAGAGATGAAAGTCAATAAAGAAACAGGGGAAGAGGAAGAAGTTGAAGTAGAAAAAACTAAAATGGTTCCTAAAAAAGTTTCTAAAGAAGTTGTTGTTGATGACAATTCTCTTTTAACACTTTTAGGTGCAAGTGATAATTTTATGGAAGCTTTAGAGAAAAATTTAAAGAAAAAAGACTCGTTTGCTATGATAGTTGGACCAGATTTATATAATCATCCAAACTCTAAAAATCTTGCAAGACTAGTTGCTCTTGTTGAAAAATGTAGTGATATAGCTTTAACAATTATACCTCCATTAACTAACTCTCTAGGTGTTGCTCTTATTTGTGAACTTGATGAGGAAGCGGGAGAATACAGTATCGGTTACAATACAAAAGCTGATTTCACATTATCGGCATTGGGTGATGGCGATTTAGATATGCCAGCCATCAATCAACAAGAAGGAACTCTTACATCAATCAACAAAAGAGTAAATCCAACAAATGCAGCACTTGAGTATAATGGGTATGAATTAAATGATATAGCAAATGCACTTGGAATGAACGTAAAAAATGTAATTGAGTATACACAATCTCTTCCAACAAGTGTTGGTTTTAAAACTCAAACTTTTGATAATCTTCCTAATCATTATGAAAATGATGGCACAGAAGTTAGAGGTTATGTTTTAGAAAATGTAAAAGTTAACAAAAGTACAAGTCAAAATGTAGAAAAATTAAATGATGAAAAACTAGAAGGTACTATTATCTATCTAGCAAATCCTGTGAGACAATTTACTGATTTTACAAATAAGACTACAAATCTTGATGAAGTTGCGGGTCTTTATATGAGTGAAGAGTTTTTGGAAAATTCAGAATTCTGTGAAGGGGATAGTGTAAGAGTTGAAAATGATAATTCTAAAATTATTCTTAATATTATTAGTGATAATAAAATAGCTGGTAGTATTGCAATACTACCAACATTTGATTCTAAACTAAATTCAGAGGCATTGTTTAGCGGTTATCGCTTTGCATCAGCTTCGATACAAAAGGTGTAATATATGGAAACAGCATATTTAATTGAAACGGTTATAAAAATCGTTGTAGTTTTACTTGTCTTTTCTGCACTTGCAGGTATAGGAACTTACTTTGAGCGTAAGATTCTTGCATTTATGCAACGGCGTCTTGGACCAATGAATGTTGGTCCTTATGGACTTCTTCAAGTTGCAGCAGATGGGGTAAAACTTTTTACAAAAGAGGATATTATCCCGACAAATGTAGTAGCGCCTATCTTTAAGATAGCACCAGTTATTACAGCTGCTACTGCATTTATGGCAGCTGCTGCAATCCCATTTTTACCATCATTTACAATTTTTGGTTACGAAGTACATCCAATAGTTGCAGATATAAATATTGGTATATTATATATTTTAGGAATTATGGGAGTTGGTCTTTACGGTCCACTTCTTGGTGGTATGGCTTCTGCGAATAAGTTTGCATTACTTTCTGCTGCTCGTGGTGCGGCTGTATTTATCTCTTATGAGGTAGTTACAGGTCTTTCAATTCTTGCACCAATTATGCTTGTTGGTTCACTTTCACTTATTGATTTTAATGAGTATCAAGCAGGTGGAATTACAGATTGGATTATTTGGACACAACCTGTTGCTTTTATATTGTTTTGGATAGCTGCTTTTGCTGAGACTGGTCGTACACCATTCCACCTTATTGCTAATGACCATGAAATTATCGATGGTTTTGGTACTGAGTATTCTGGAATGAGATGGGGACTATTTTTTATCGGTGAGTATGCAAATATGTTCTTTATATCTTTTGTAATACCTTTATTATTTTTAGGTGGATATGGAGATGGTAGCTTGTTTGGTGCATTAGGATTACTTGGAAAAATGTCATTTTTCTTCTTTTTCTTTTTATGGACAAGAGCTGCATGGCCAGATGTAAGACCAGACCAATTAATGTGGTTATGCTGGAAAGTATTAATGCCAATAGCGGTACTAAACATTTTAGTAACTGCAATAGTATTGATGTAAGGGGTAATGATGAAAAACGAACAATTTAACAATAGAGAAATTTCTAACGAATACTTTATGGTAGATATTGAGGATTACCCAACAGAACCTTGGGAAAAATTTAAGCGAGTTATAAAAAGAAGTTTTAGACTTGAACTTTTTGTTGGTCTTGGTGTTGTTATGAGAGAGCTAATATGGTTTAAAAAACATACAATTAGTTACCCCCAAGAACAGATGCCAATCGGTCCAAGATATAGAGCTATCCATGAAATGAAAAGATTATGGGAGTCAGATGCTGAAAGATGTATTGGTTGTGGACTTTGTGAAAAAATTTGTATATCAAACTGTATTAAAATAGATACAAAGATAGATAAAAACTCTCGTAAAGAAGTGACTGACTACACTATAAACTTAGGGCGTTGTATCTTTTGTGGATATTGTGCAGAAGTTTGTCCAGAGTTAGCTATTACTCATGGTGGTAGATACGAAAATGCAAGTGATCAAAGAGAACATTATGTGGATTTTGCAGATATGCTAACACCACTTGATGTAATGACAGCGGGTACTCAACAAGAGTTTGAAGGTTTTGGTGCAATTACACCACATGAAGATGAGCGTGTTAAAAAAACACCTCTAGCTTATTAAGGAGTTTGGGTATGTTTGAAGCGATTGCTTTTTATTTGTTTGCTTTTTTAACTATAACGATGTTTTACATTACGGTAACAACATCACAGGCACTATATGCTTTAACAGCATTAGCAGCAGGAATGATTTTTATATCAGCATTTTTCTTTATATTAGGTGCTGATTTTTTAGGTGCGGTGCAGATTGTTGTTTATTCAGGTGCTGTTATGGCTCTTTATGCATTTGGGATGATGTTTTTTGATACTACGAGAGAGTTAAAAGAGAAACAAGGAAATAAATACTTAATTACAGGCTTATCTACTTTAGCCGCAATTTTAGTGGTTTTAATTTTTGCTGCTCCTATAGTGGGCGATAATATTAAGGCTCTTTATCCAATGGTTGAAGGTGCTGGTAATACGCAAGAGATAGGTTTAGTACTTTTTACAAAGTATCTTGTTCCTTTTGAAGTTGCTGCTGTAATGTTACTTGTTGCAATGATATCAGGTATTGTTTTAGCTGGTAAGAAAATGGATCTTTCTTTGACTCTAATGAGCGATGCTGAAATAAAAGACTTAAAAAAAGAAAAAAATAAAAAGGTACTTTTATGATGGAAATAGGACTAAATCACTATCTTGTACTTTCTACAATTTTATTTTCTATTGGTTTAATAGGTGTAATGAGAAGAAAGAACCTTTTAATGTTGTTTTTCGCATCAGAGATATTACTAAACTCTGTAAATATTGCTTTTGCTGCGATTTCACATTTTTATGGTGACTTAACTGGACAAATGTTTGCATTTTTTGTGATTGCAATTGCTGCTAGTGAAGTCGCTGTAGGACTTGGTCTATTAATTGTTTGGCATAAACGACATAACAATATTGACCTAGAGTCAATGTCAACGATGAGAGGGTAGATAAATGGAAATATTTTTATATATCGCACTATTTTCACCATTAGTAGGTTCTTTATTTGCGGCACTTTTTGCTGCCTCACCTAAAACTACAGTAACTGGAATTATTCCAAGTGCTTTGCTTGGAGTATCTTTTTTAAGCAGTACAGTACTTTTAGTTCATGTGCTTACAACTGGTCAGAGTGTTCATGTTGAGTTGATGACTTGGATGGAAACAGGAAATTTATATATTCCTTTTGGTTTTGTAGTTGATCAAGTAAGTGTTACAATGATGATGGTTGTTAGTTTAGTTTCAACTGTTGTACATGTTTACGCAATAGGTTACATGGATCACGATAAAGCGTTTAACAGATTTTTTGCTTGGTTATCAGCATTTGTTTTCTCAATGCTAATTCTTGTTATGAGTGATAACTTTGCAGGTCTTTTCATAGGTTGGGAAGGTGTTGGTCTTTGTTCATGGGGACTTATTGGTTTTTGGTATCACAAAGAGAGTGCTACTTGGGCGGCAAATGAAGCTTTCATTATGAACCGTATAGCTGACCTTGGAATGCTAATTGGTATCTTTTTAGTTTACTGGAATACAGGAACACTTCAATATGCAGAGGCTTTTGCTGCGATGCCTACACTTGACGATGAAACACTTACTTGGATGGGTATTTTCTTATTTATCGGTGCTATGGGTAAATCAGCACAATTTCCACTACATACTTGGTTAGCAGACGCGATGGAAGGTCCTACCCCTGTTTCTGCTCTAATTCATGCTGCGACTATGGTTACTGCAGGTGTTTACTTAGTAGTTCGTGCTAGTCCACTTTATGATTTAATTCCGCATGTTGGAATTTTCATAGCTTCTCTTGGTGCTTTTGTCGCCATATTTGCAGCATCTATGGCTCTTGTAAATCGTGATATGAAAAAAATCATTGCTTACTCGACACTATCACAGTTAGGTTATATGTTTGCAGCAGCAGGGCTTGGTGCTTACTGGGTTGCATTATTTCACTTGATGGCTCACGCATTTTTTAAAGCACTTCTTTTTCTTGGTGCTGGTAATGTTATGCATGCGATGGATAATGAACTAGACCCATTTAAAATGGGTGGGCTTAAAAAGACAATGAGAGGTACATTTATAATGATGACTCTTGCGTCTATCGCATTGGCTGGAATCTTTCCATTTGCTGGGTTCTTTTCAAAAGATTTAATTCTTGAAGTTGCTTTTGTTGATCAGCATTACATTATATATTCTGTATTATTATTTACAGCAGGTCTAACAGCATTCTACTCATTTAGATTAATCGCACTAATTTTTCATGGTGAAGAGAGATATAAACTCTTTGGTATTCATCCTCATGAAGCATATAAGTTTATGTTAGTTGGTATGAGTCCACTTTTACTGCTTGCAATAATTGCAGGTTCATTTAAGATGACTTATTTTGAAATGGTTACAGCAGTTCTTCCTGCAACTGAGTACCATGTTCATAGTGCTTTGACATATTGGATAATGACTATCGGAACACAACTCTTCGTAGCTGCTGCGATTCTTTTTGCATATAAAAAATATGCACATAACAACATAAAAGTTCCAGATGGTACATCAGCATTAGAGCAAACATTTGTTTACACGCTACTTAGAAATCAATACTTCATACCATATATATATGAAGAATACATTGTTAAACCATATAGAGAATTATCAACAGTTCTTTGGAAAGAAGTTGATCAAAAAATTGTTGATGCATCCGTTGATGGCATCGCAAATACATTTTATTCAGCAGGTGAAGGAACGAGGAATATGCAGAGTGGTAATCTTTCCACAATGCTTAAATGGATGGTAGCAGGTCTTGTTATTTTATTATCACTAGCTGTAGCTTTTGCATTTGCAGCAAGTCACTCTGATGACATTAAGTTACTGTTATCAGGTTTAGGAGTTTAGTAGATGTTAGATAATATTTTATCAATTTTAATTTTCTTTCCAGCAGTAGCAGGTATATTTGGATTTGCAGTTGCAAAAGATAGTATGCGTGCATACGGTACAGCAGTTGCTTTTATAGAGTTTGCTCTTTCTTTGTTACT
Organism: Sulfurimonas sp.; assembly: GCF_029027405.1. NCBI lineage: Bacteria > Pseudomonadati > Campylobacterota > Epsilonproteobacteria > Campylobacterales > Sulfurimonadaceae > Sulfurimonas > Sulfurimonas sp. The sequence goes on along the minus strand of NZ_CP093396.1, from coordinate 2,436,408 downwards.
TTGGTTTAATTTTGATCCAAATGCATCAGGTATGCAATTTATGGAACAATTTCCTTTAGTTCCTGCTTTTGGAATCAACTATATCTTAGGTGTAGATGGAATTTCTTTATTTATTGTAGTGTTAGCAGCATTTTTTACATTTATAGGTATCGCATCTCTTAGTGATACAAAAAATGTAAAGTACCTTATTATTACGCTTCTGTTTTTACAGATGACTATGGTAGGAGTGTTTTTAGCTCTAGATGCAATAGTGTTTTATCTATTTTGGGAACTTTCTCTTGTTCCAATGTTATATATTATTGGTGCATGGGGTGGACCAAGAAGAATTTATGCTTCAGTTAAATTTTTCCTATACACATTTACAGGTTCTTTAGTTATGTTAGTGGGTATGTTGTTTATGGCGTATTTTTACAATCAAGTAACAGGTGTCTGGAGTTTTGCAATACTTGATTGGTATAGACTTGTCTTGCCAGAAACATTTCAACTTTGGCTTTTTGTTGCCTTTTTCTTTGGTTTTGCTATCAAAGTGCCTATGTTTCCATTTCATACGTGGTTACCATACGCTCATGGTCAGGCTCCAACTATTGGTTCGGTAATTCTAGCAGCGATTTTACTTAAAATGGGTACATACGCATTTATCCGTTTTTCATTGCCATTGTTCCCAGATGCATCTGTGTTCTTTATGTTCCCAATCGCTATACTTGCAATCATTATGATTGTTTATACTGCTATGGTTGCTTATGCACAAGAAGATATTAAACAAGTTGTAGCTTATTCTTCTGTTTCACACATGGGGGTTATTATTCTTGGTACTTTTGCACTGAATGTTGAAGGTATATCTGGTTCAATCTTTTTGATGATTGGTCACGGTATTGTATCAGGTGCACTCTTCTTGCTTGTTGGTGTGATTTATGATAGAAGACATACTAAGATGATGAGAGATTTTGGTGGTTTAGCTCATGTTATGCCTAGGTATGCAACTATCTTTGGTATTATGTTAATGGCTTCAGTTGGACTTCCTTTAACGATTAACTTTGTAGGTGAATTTTTAAGTCTTTTAGGTTTTTATCAACAATCACATATCTTAACTCTTCTAGCAGGAATTGCTATTATTGTTGGAGCTATTTATATGTTAGCAGCTTATAAAAAGATATTTTTTGGAGAAGTTAAAAATGAAAAAAATAAAAACTTACCTGATGTAAATAAAAGAGAGTTAATTGCTTTAATTCCTCTTGTTATCATTACTATTTGGTTAGGGATTTACCCTAAACCAGTTTTAGGACCTATTAGTAACTCAGTAGAGTCTATCGTTCAGCTTATGCACGATAAAGCTATAACAGATGAAGCTAAAAAGAGAATACCTAATATTGTATCAGAGATACAAATTACGAGAACTTCTACGAAGGAGGTACACTAATGTTAGCGCCAGTAAATATTTCACTAGAGTCGTTAAACTTAATGACTCTTGCACCAATGCTTATCCCAATTATTGGTGCCTTATTAATTTTAGTCATTGATATTATTAAAGGTGGACTTGATAAGACTTTATTTGTAATGATAAGTCTTCTTTTCCTTTTAATAGATATGGGAGCTATTTTAGAATCAGCAGGAATTTTTGCTACTGATGGGACTGTTATGGGTGTTTTTGATGTTATGCTCATAGATGGATTAGCAATCATTTCTCAGTTAATAATTGTCGGGGCATCTTTGTTATTTATTCCATTAGCATTAACACATAAAAGATTTCACGAATTCTCTTATCCAGAATTTTTTGCACTTTTCTTATTTATGCTTAGTGGCTTTCAATTTATGGTTGCAACAGATAATTTAATCTTAATTTTTGTAGGTCTTGAAACAGCATCTTTAGCTCTTTATACTTTAATAGCTATGCATAATCGTGACAAATCATTTGAAGCAGCAGTTAAGTATTTTACGATGGGTGCATTATCTGCAGGTTTTTTTAGTTTTGGTTCAATGGTATTTTATGCTTTAACAGGCTCAATCGAGATAAATCAAATTTCTGCTGTTTTAGCAGCTAATGGTTATGTTGATATAGGTTTTGTTCTTGTAGGAACCGTATTTTTATTGGCAGCTTTAGGCTTTAAACTATCTCTTGTCCCATTTCATACTTGGGCGCCTGATGTTTATGAAGGGGCGAGTGCAGCAATGGCTGGATTTATATCAATTGTTCCTAAAATTGCAGTTTTTGTAGTTACGATGAGAATTTTTGAATTTTTAATCCATAGTGGGGTAGTTTGGTTAGAAATAATACTATATATCATCATAGTTATTACTATGACTTTTGCAAATATTTGGGCATTGGTTCAAACAGATGTTAAAAGAATGTTGGCATATAGTTCAATCTCACATGCAGGTTTTGTAATGGCAGCTATCTTAATAGGAACAACACAATCAAATAGTGCTTTGTTTTTATACTGGATTTTATTTAGTTTTACTAACCTTGGTGCTTTTAGTATGTTATGGATTTCTCGCCAAAAACATCTTCCTGTTCATCAAAGTTCAGACCACAGTTTTAATAAGTTTGCAGGGATGATACAAACATCACCAATGGCAGCCATTATTATGGGTCTATTTATGCTTTCTTTAGCAGGGTTACCACCATTTGCATTATTTTGGGGTAAGATTTATATGATAAGTTCAGCAGTTACAGGTGGTTATACAGTTTTAGCACTTATAATGGCACTAAACTCTGCAATTGCAGGGTATTACTACTTAAAACTTATAGTATTTATGTTTATGAAAGACCCTGTTATAAATAAAGATGGAAGTGTATTTGTTTCAAATGCAACTCTTCCTTTAAAAGCTATCATTGGTTTTGCAGTAGTGGGAACTATATTTGCTTTTATTATTGTAAATCCAGTATTAGAGTTTGTTACTGCACTTGTATATAAAAGTGGGTATTAATACTTTATAAATTTATGAGGAAAAGGAAAATGATTTGTCAAGACTAATGTTTTCTTTTTACTTATTTATAAATTTATCCTCATCACTACTTTTTGCCCTTGATATAAGCCTTCAAGGGGCAAAAAGTGATTTTCAAAACTATTCAACACTTCATATAAAAGATAAAAATAAGTTCTTGTGCCAAGAGATTAAAAATGATTTTGATGAAGTCTCAAAAATTGTTTGTGCTTTTTCAAAATCTCCAAGTAAAAAATTTAAACCACTTCAAAATGATTTTTTTAATATTCAAACGCAAATAAAGAAAAGAACTTTCTTTATAATTATAACTCCATACAAAAAAATGAAACTTTTTCCTGTTGTTTTCAATTTAAGTAAAAATGATGATGTGTATAAAGCTAATGCAAAATTAGCAAATCACTGGATGATAATAGGATACAATAAAAAAATTCCATTTATGCATAAAGATGAACCATCTCAAATGGCAATAAATTTTCCATTTTTTCTTAAAAAAGATACATTCCCGTATGTAGGAAGTTTAGATATGAAAGGTAATCCTGTTCATATTAAAAATGTAGGTGATGTTAGTGACTACTTAAAGATAAAGCGTTATTATAATGATAAACAGTATGATAAATGTTTAAATCTTATAGAAAATGTAATGCTTGAATTTCCTTCTTCACTTTTTAATGCAGAACTTTTGTATTATAAAATCAGAGTAAATGCAAAACTTAAAAATGATGATAATGTTATAGCTTCTTCAAAAATTTATTTAAGAGAATACTCCTCTTATGAGAATGTAGCAGAAGTTTTAGCACTATCTGCGAGATCTTATGCCTTAAATGGTTTAAATTCACAAGCAGATTATTTTTTTGATAGACTATTTAGCGAACATAAAGATTCTTCCTTCGCAAAATGGGGATATATTTATAAGGGTGATATGCTCAAAGAGGATGGTTTACTTATTAAAGCTGTATCATTTTACAAAAAAGCTTTACATGATACTAGTAGCATAGAAATTGCGGCAAATGCTGCTTATGAACTTGCTTTGTATAATATAAGAAATGAACACAAAAAAGAAGCAAATAAATATGTAGCAAAAATAATCAAAGCAAAACCAGATTTATTTGCTTCTAAATATAAAAAATCATTAGATATGATAGATTTATTTGTAGATGCTGAGGAGTATTTTAGTGCGGCATCTATTGCTCAAGCACTAGTAAATAATATAAATTCTGATGATGATATGCATGAAAGTTTACTAAAAAATGTAGGTATTTGGTTTGCAAAAACTTCTCAAAAACAAGAAGCTTTACTAGCTTTAAACAAATACTTTACAAAGTACCCTGATGGTTTATATGATAGTGAAGTTCAAGTTGCTAAAGACTCTTTGTTCTTTGATGATAATGATGCTAACTTAAGTACAAAAATAGATGATTATAATGAGTTAATAGCTACTTATGCTGATGATAGCATAGGAAATCGCGCTGTTTATGAAAAAGCAAAACTTATGTCAGCTAACACTATGTTTGATGATGTATTAGAATTTAAAGATACCTTGTTAAATTTAGATACTGCCTCATACCCTGATACACAAAAAATAGTTAACGAAGCGGCGTTGGGTGCAATGGAACAAGCTTTACAAAAAAGAAAATGTAAAAGAGTTTTAACGATATCCTCAGAGTACTCTATATCACTATCTGATAAATGGGATGATGGCATCTATGAGTGTGCTATGAAAGGTGCGGATTTTTTACTTGCTAAAAAAGTAACAAGTAAAAATCTAAATTCTAAAGATATAGATATAAGAAAAAAATGGCTTTATAGACATATTAAAGTTGATTTTGCAACAGGAAATTACAGTGAAGTTGTAAAAGCATCTAAAGAGTTATTAGTTTTAATAAAAGATGATAAAAATTCAATATATAAAGATATATATAGAGTAGTTTTTGATACATACCAGCGACTTGAAAAAAGTGAAAAAATGATAGATGCCATAGTTAGAGTTCAAAAAGTATATGGCAAAAGTTACAAAGATATAGAGCGATACATAGCAGTCATGAGTGTTGGTAGTCAAAGTAAAGATGATAATTTAGTTTTACAATATGGACAAGAAGTTATGAGTATTCAAAAAGCATCTGATTCTTACTCTCAAAGTCCATTTGTAGAGTTTACTATATATCAAACATACATAAATAAAGAGGACTTTAACAAAGCACTAGAGGTCATAAAATCACTAAACACTGTGAAATTAAGTAAAAATGATAGAGCAAGACAAAAGTATCTTTTAGGAAGTGTATATGAAAAACTATGGAGAGGTGAAGAGGCACAAACTGCTTATCAAGAAGCTATAGATGCTGATCCAACTTCTGCTTGGGCAAAACTAGCACAAGGTGCTAAATCAGATTAGTTTAGAGATTTGAAAAAATTGTTGAATTTTGAGACTAGCTTTTTGTCATCTGTAATATATAAAACTTCATAATTATTTTTAAAACTTTTTTTAGTCCAGTTTGGACTTCCAAAAACAACTGTTCTTTTATCAAAAATTGCTATCTTAGTGTGAAGTTTTTTATCTAATGTATTGGCATCTATACTTTTAAAATTCACATCTTTTTTATCATAAAAAACTTTTACTTCAACACCTCGTTTTTTTGCTTTAAGTAACAATTTTACAAGTTTTTTATTTCCAAAATTATACATAGCTATATCAATACTACGCTTTGAATCTTTTATAAGTTTTTCAATATCATTTTTAGCTTTTTTTGAATCTTTTGGGAAAAAATAAAGAGAATTTTGAGCATATAGACTTATGCTTAGCAATATGATTAAAAATAACTTCATGTTAGTAATTTTCTTAGCTCATCTAAGTTTGCAGAAGTTGTGTTTTTAAATTGAGTACGATTAAAAGTATCCTGCCTTTTTGCTAGTTGCGCAGTATGGGTAGAAATATTTTGAATCATCTCTTCTTTTGAAGCACTACCATCTACATATTCTAAAACTTCTACAATACCAATAGCTCCCATTGAATTTGGAAATCTTGTGTATTTTTTTTCTAAAAGACAAACTTCATCTATCAGACCAAGACGAATCATCTGTATAGTTCTTTTTGATATTCGTTCTCTTAAAACATCTCTTTGCACTTCAATATTGTAAATATCTAAATCTTTGATAATTGGTTTTGGAGGATTTAGTTTAAACCATTCACTTGCACATACGCCAGATGCTTCGACGATAAGCATAGCCTTTTCAATTCTGTAAGCATCGGAAGAATTTATATTTGACATATATAAAGGGTCAGTTTTTACTAAGTAATCATAAGATTTTTTTAGATTTTTTAACTTAAATTTAACTCTATTTTTAATCTCTTCATCTATAATTGGGAGAGTAGAAAGTCCACTTAAAAGTGATTTTAAATAAAAAGATGTGCCACCTACAATAATAAGATTTTTATTATTAAATTCACATAATTTTTTCACTTCTTGATAGATATTTATGAGAGTATCAACGCTGAAATGCTCATTAGGCTTTAAGACATCAATACCAAAATGCTTAATGCCACGCATCTCTTGTTTTGAAGGTTTAGCAGAAACGATATTTATCTCTTTATAGATGCTAAGAGAATCAATAGAGAGTATATAAGAATCCATTTTTTTAGCAATTTTTATGGCTAAATCAGTTTTTCCAGATGCTGTTGGTCCTATGATGGCTAATCTTTTCATTGTAAAATTATATCATTTTAAATCAACTTTAGATAAAATAACAATCAATAATATTTTAAGGTAAATAGTTGCAAAAATATATAAATAAATTAAAAGATTTTAATGAACTTGTAATGTTCGAACACTCTATATTTTCTCTTCCCTTCATCTTTATTGCTATGATTGTAGCAGCAGATGGCTGGTTTGGGTTTTGGCTTTTACTGATGGGAGTTTTAGCTGCTGTTAGTGCTAGAAATTTTGCTATGGGTGTAAACCGTTATGCAGACAGAGATATAGATGCCCAAAATCCTAGAACAACTTCAAGACCAAATGTGGATGGAAGGTTAGATTCTTTTAGTATTTTAATATTTATAGCTGTAAACGCTTTTGTTTTTATAGTAGTTGCATATATGATAAATGATTTAGCACTCTACTTAAGTGTTCCCATCCTTTTTGTCCTTAGCTCTTATTCCTATTTTAAACGGTTTTCTCATTTAGCACATCTTATTCTTGGCATCTCTTTAGGTTTAGCTCCTATTGCTGGTGTAGTAGCAGTTCAAGCATCGATACCTGCTTGGTCAGTTATACTTAGTTTAGGTGTTATATTTTGGGTTGCTGGATTTGACTTACTTTATTCGCTTCAAGATATGGACTTTGATATAGATAATAAGTTACATTCTATTCCATCAAGATATGGCTCAGATGCAACTCTTTTTATCTCTGCATTATTCCACTTACTTAGTGTTATTTTTTGGGCTTTGTTTGTTTGGGTTGCAGGTCTTGGTATTTTTGCTTTTAGTGCAGTTATCTTAAGTGCGATTATGCTCTCTTATGAACACTACCTAGTTAGAAAAGATTTCACAACAATAGACCGTGCTTTTTTTACTGTAAATGGTTACTTAGGCATAGCATTTTTCATATTTATAGTTTTAGATAAGGTGTTTGCATGAGTATTCGTTTAGTACCTGTTCCAATCAGTTTAGTGTATAGTGAAGCGTCACTAGATAAAGAAGAGTATTTAAGAGAGTATGCACAGTTAAGTGAGAGTGATGATGACCCGATAAGTCAATGGTTAAAACTTGCTAAAGGAAGAGGTGAAACTTCTGATACCGACCCTGTTTTACTAAACCTTGTTGTAGAATTGCATAGAAAGATAGATGCCTTAGAGATGTTTTTAAAAAATGAAATCCCTAAACGAATATCACTAAATCATGAAATAAAAATAGAGTCTATTGGTTTTGATCATTTTAAATTAGAAGCAGATGTTTTAGAAGTTGGAGTAGAATATTATGGACGGGTTGAAATGCCTGTTCACCCAAAAAGAGATGTTGCAGTTTTTTTTAAGGCACTTGATTCATCATTAGTTGAAATAACAAAAATACATGATAGAGATGAAAAAGAGTGGGGGGTCTATTTGACAGCAAGGGAGAGAGTACTTATTCGTGAGGCGAAAGAAAAATGAATTATACAGAGTTTATAAATATCGAGTATATTGTAGTTGCCATGGCAGCTATGATTTTATATCTTTTATATTATGTTTTTTCAAAAGATTCAGAGTTCAATAAAAATATCCACTCTGTCGCATCTGTTGTTGAAGAATTAAACAGAGATATATATTACTTAAAAAAAGAGCTTGAAGGGACAGCAAAAAATATTAAAGATAATAATAGTAGAATGAGTGATGAAAACATTTATGAAGAGGTAGAAAGAACAGTGTATGACATGGTAAGCCCTCTTTCTCTTGGTCTAAAAAAACTAGAAAAAACTCTTCATGATATGGATGGACAAATGAATTCTCGTATGGCATCTTTAGAAAATGGGGTAAAACAAATCTCTATTCCAACCTCAGTTCATGGAAATGATGATGAAAAAATTATCTCACTTTTTAAGCAAGGAGTTTCTCTGGAAACTATCTCTAAAGAGCTACATATCTCAAAAGCAGAAGTTGAGTTTGTTTTAAAAATAAATAAAATTAAATAGGCTTGTTTACTTATGGCTGATAGAAAATTATTCTTACTTGTATCTATGTTAATTTTAATTAGTATAGTTCTTACTTACTCTTTATCAGCATATACAACACTTCTTTTTGGAGTTAGTGAGTTTCATTTCGCTATAAGACAAGCTTTTTTTGGTTTTATGGGAGTTATAATAATTTGGTTATTAGCTCAACTTGATCCTGATAAATGGTTGGCACCTATTGGTTTTATGCTTTTTATAGGTTCAGGAATTTTAATAATAGCGATGCCTTTTTTATCAGAGTCTTTAGTCTCTGCTGTTGGTGGAGCAAAAAGATGGATAAAAATTTTTGGATTTTCCCTTGCTCCAGTTGAGTTTTTTAAAGTTGGTTTTGTTTATTTTTTAGCATGGAGTTTTTCAAGAAAATTAGGACACCATGCTGGCATGGGAATAGGAGCAGAGTTTAAGCGTTTTATTCCTTATGCACTTGTCTTTGTATGTGCTATGTTTATGATAGCTTTTGTTCAAAATGATTTAGGACAAGTTGTAGTTCTTGGCATGACACTTCTCTTTATGTTGATGTTTGCGGGGAGTAGTTTTAGATTTTTTTTCTCACTTCTTTTTATAGCTTTAACTTTTTTTCTGTTTTTTATTTTTACTGCAGAACATAGAATCACTCGTATAAAGTCATGGTGGGCGTTGGCTCAAAACAGTGTATTAGAACTTTTTCCAGCTACAATAGCAGAAAAATTAAGAGTTCCAACAGAGATAGAACCATATCAAATAGGACACTCAATAAATGCAATACACAATGGTGGAATGTTTGGTACAGGTTTGGGTGGAGGAACTTTTAAACTTGGCTTTTTAAGTGAGGTTCATACAGATTTTATTTTGGCAGGTTTAGCAGAAGAGTTTGGTTTTTTTGGCGTGTTATTTGTAGTTATTTTATTTATGTGGATACTACAAAGAATATTTAAAATTGCAAATCGTTCAAAAGATACAAGCATCTATCTATTCTCACTTGGTATAGGACTCTTACTATCTTTTGCTTTTATTGTAAATGCTTATGGTATTAGTGGAATCACCCCTATTAAAGGTATCTCGGTTCCATTTTTGAGTTATGGTGGTTCAGCGATGATTGCGGCATCTATTGCTATTGGTATGGTACTGATGGCATCTAAAAAAGCAGACTTAGAGTAGATGGAGATAATTTTATGAAACTTTGCATTACAGGTGGTGGAACTGGTGGTCATCTTATGATAGCCGAAGCTCTTGTAATAGCGGCCAAAAAAGATGGGCATGAAGTAATTTTTGTAGGTTCAACTAAAGGACAAGATAAGAAATATTTTGAAAATTCTACTCTTTTTTCTGAAGTTTATTTTCTACAAACAACAGGAGTTGTAAATCAAAAAGGTGTTGGTAAAATAAAAGCACTTTTTAAAGTATTTAGTGCCTTTATAAAATCAAGAACTATTTTAAAAGAACATAGTATAGATGCTGTTTATAGTGTAGGTGGTTTTTCAGCTGCACCAGCATCACTAGCTAGTATTTCTATGAGAATGCCTCTTTTTATACATGAACAAAATGCTGTAAAAGGAAGGCTGAACTCACTTTTAAAACCTTATGCTAAGAGATTTATAAGCGCTTATGATGAGGACTCACCAATTAAAGGCTATCCCGTTAAAGATGTGTTTTATAAAAGTGCAAGAGTTAGACAAAATTTAAAAACAATTATATTTTTAGGTGGCTCACATGGAGCAAAAGCTATAAATGACTTAGCTTTAAGTGTAGCATCTACCCTTAACGAAAAAGGCATAAAAATTATTCATCAAGCAGGTGAGAGTGATTATGAGAGAGTTAAAAAAGAGTATGAAAATTTAGGAATTAGTGTAAAGCTTTATGGATTTACAACTGAGCTAACAAGATTGATTCAGATTTCTGACTTGGCAGTTAGTCGTGCAGGGGCGAGTACCCTATGGGAGCTTACAACAAATGGTTGTCCTGCTTTTTATGTGCCATATCCTCACGCTGCATCTGATCACCAATACCACAATGCAAAATTCATACAAGAAAAAGAACTTGGTTGGTGTGAAAGAGAAAGTGAAGATTTAAAAGATAAATTCTTAGCTATACTTGATGAACCATTAGAACATAAAAGTAGAGCCCTAATCCAGTATGGCAAAAAAGATGTGGCATTACAGATGATACGAGATGTCCAAAAAGTTAATTCTGATAATTTGCTATAATGTACAATATATTAGTATGAGGTGTTAAAATGCAAGATATAAATATTTTAAATAAAATAAAATCTTTAAAAAATAACTTTATTAATGATGGTTTTGTTATAGATGGAGTTTTTGGCTCATACGCAAGAGGAGAAAATACACAAAATAGTGATGTAGATATTTTGTATCATCTTAATGATGTTTTTTTTAAAAAATATAGTGGATTTATAGGCTTTAAAAAACTAGATGAAATAAAAAAACAAATAAGTAAGTCATTAGATAAAAAAATTGACTTAGCTCCTAAAAATAACCTTTCAAAAACAGCAAAAAAATATATTTTAGATGAAGTAGTTTATGTCTGAAAAATCATTACAAGCTAAAATAGATTTTATAGTTGAGATGATAGAAAATATAGAAGAAATAGTTAAAAGACATGAGGGTATTGTAAAAACTTTAGAAGATTTTGAAGGTCAAATGGCAGTTTTAATGGGACTGTCACAGATTGGCGAAACACTAAAAAAGTTTGATGATAAAGTTGTAGAAACTTATGATTTAAAAGATGATAAAGATGGAGCATATTATACAAGAAACTATATTGTTCATGATTATGAAGGTGTAGATTTAGGCTTTATTGAGAGTATATTAAGAGACTATTTACCGACGTTGAAAAACAAGATTTTAAAGATTGAACTATAAAACTAAAGTTTATTAATTGAATATGCTTGAAAATATCATTTATGAGTATGAAGAGATACCCCGTGATTTAAACAAATATATTCAAGTAAATGAATCTTTGCATCAGTATTTTCGCCAAGACTGGCAAAAAGTAAAAGCGACTCAATATTGTGGTATCTTAAATCATGGTGACAAAGATTATTACATACTCCCTAAAATAGCAAATCATGACAGTAAAAAAAATCTAAATATTTTTATATATATGCTTATGTATGTTTACGATGTAAAACTATTAAATGAACAGACAGCATCTAGTGAAAACGAACCTCATGAAATTTTAGAAGTTTTTATTCAAATGTTTATACAAAATCTTTTTAAAGAGTTTCAAAAGGGCATCTATAAAGAGTATATAACTGAACAAGATAATCTTACAACTTTAAGAGGTAAGTATCTTATAAATGAAAATCTAAAATACAACTTTACTAAAAATAAAATATACTGTGAATATGATGAGTTTAGTCAAAACAATGAACTAAACCAATTCTTTTTATATGCTATAAAAACCTTAATAAAGTTTGCTAAAAATAAGAAGTTATTAAAGCAGTGTGAGTTGATACTTGATGAGGTAGATGCAAAGAGTTTTGATATTAACAAAATAAATATTCATTTTAACAGACTAAACAGTAGATACAAAGACAGTTTTGAGTTTGCTATACTACTTTTAAATAAGTTTGTTCCTACATTTGAAAATGGTAAAAAGAGTTTTGCATTTTTGTTTGATATGAATGTTTTGTTTGAGAAGTTTATAGGTAGAATTTATAAAGAAATAGATGCTACAACAGAGTTGCAAAATGAAAGAAATTTTGGAAGTTTAAAGTTAAGACCTGACATCATTATAAAAAGTAAAAATCTTATAATTGACTGTAAATATAAAGTAATAAAAAATGATAAAATAGCATCTCGTGAAGATAGATATCAGATGTATGTTTATGCTAATAATTTTGAAAATATAGATGCTACTATGCTTCTTTATCCTAAGCATCTGGATGAAATAGATAAGACAATAGTTTTGGGTGAGAATGATAATAAGGTGGAGTTGCAGATGAAGAGTGTTGATTTGGATTTTTATGGTGGGTATTATGAGTATATTGAAGAGATTAGAAACAGATTGGAGAAGATAATATGATTAATTTAAATGGATTTGGAGAGTATTTAAGAAAAATTGGTTTCGTAGATAATTCAATAAGTTTTTATACTTCTCATATTACTACGGGTTTAGCAATATTAAATGAAATTGAAGAATTTTCTACCCTAGATGATATAGAAAAAATAAAAACATTTGCTAATAAAGATAATAACTATCAAGAAATTTATGACAATCATCATGATGGTGGAGTTGCTACATTTTCAGATAATAGAAGTGTAGCAATGAGATATAAATATTATTTACAATATTTGCAAGTTATAGATACAATGAAAGATTACAATAATAACCCCGATAATTATCCATTAAATAATGCTCATATTTTTTATAAAGTGTTTGATGATAATTTATATCCAGTTAAATCAATATGTAAAGATAATTTAGAAATATTGGAATTAGAAGATGACTTTAGAACTAGCGGTGGAAGAGTCATATTAAAAAAGATTTTTAATAAACAAGGTCAAGAAAACTTAACTATTGTTGATAAAAATACAATAAATAATGAAGTATTGCTTAACAAATCAACAATAAATATTGAAAACATAATCCTATATGGTGCTCCAGGAGTTGGAAAAACTCATAACTACCAAAGATTAATAGCTATGATAGAAGATGGAAGAAGTCAAAAAGAGATATTTGATATTATTTCAAAAAATGAAAAAGTAGAACATGATAGTGAAATTTTTAAAACTATAAAAGACGAAAAAAGAGTAGAGTTTGTAACTTTTCATCAAAGTTACTCTTATGAAGATTTTATTGAGGGATTTAGACCCAACAATAATGGCATCAAACTTGAAGATGGAGTATTTAAAAACCTTGTTAATAAGGCTTTAGAAAAAAGCGATAAAAACTTCTACATAGTCATAGACGAAATAAACAGAGGAAATATTTCTAAAATATTTGGAGAGTTAATTACTCTTATAGAAGAAGATAAAAGAGATATATATGAAGTTACTCTGCCATATTCTAAAGAAAATTTTTCAGTTCCTTCAAACCTTTACATAATAGCCACTATGAACTCTACAGATAAATCTATAGCTACAGTTGATATAGCACTTAGACGAAGATTTACATTTTTAAAGATGAAACCAAATTTAGAGTTAGTTAAAAATACAGATGCCAAAGAACTAATGGAAAAACTAAATGAGTTTATAGGATGTAAAGAAAATTTGGGTGAGGATTATATGCTAGGGCATAGTTATTTTATGAAAGTTCAAAATAGTGAAGATTTAGAGTTTGTTAAAGAATACAAAATTAAACCACTTTTAGAAGAGTATTTTTATGCCGATGATGATAAGCTTCCAAAAGTATTAGCTATGCTGACAAAGGAAAATAATTAATGATAAAAGAGTTAGCACAAACAATAGTAGATTTGATATTTGACTGGGGTTATTTAGGCATTTTTTTATTAATGGCAATAGAAAGTTCATTTATCCCTTTTCCTAGTGAGATAGTTCTTATCCCTGCTGGTTACCTAGCATCTAAAGGTGATATGTCAATATCTATGATAATGATAAGTGCTTTAGGTGGTTCATTAGTTGGAGCTTTTATAAATTATTATCTTGCTCTTACTTTAGGAAGAAAAATACTAAAAAGATATGGAAAATACTTTTTTATAAAAGAAAGTGCCTTAGATAAAATGGATGATTTCTTTGCTAAACATGGACATATTTCTACTTTTATAGGAAGACTTATTCCAGGGATTAGACAGTTGATTTCTATACCTGCTGGGCTTGCAAAAATGAACCTAATTGTATTTTCTACTTATACTGCTTTAGGTGCTGGCATCTGGGCATTAATACTAACAATGTTAGGATATTTTATAGGTGAAAATCAAGAGCTGATAAATACATATTTAAAGCAAATAACCATTAGTGTAGTTGTTGTTTTACTATTTCTTGGCTCATGGTATGCTTACTATCAAAAACAAAAGGCTAAATAATGAACTATATGTTTGAAACTGGATTTTTAGGTACACGTGCTCCATTTTTTATGGATTTAGTAACTCTGATAGTTTCACTTTTGCCTCTTCTTGTTGCAAGTGCTATCTATTTAGCGAGAAATAAAAAGTATAAACTTCATGCTTATTCACAAGTGTTTATTTTTGCATTTTCTGTGATAGTTTTAACCTATTTTGAAATAGGAGTAAGAATGGGCGGTGGCTTTGACTTTTTTATGAAAGAAAGTCATGTGTCACACAATTATGCACTTATAGTTTTGATTTTTCATATTATAGTATCTGTTATAACTCTTGTTATTTGGGCTGTAACTATTTTTATGGCAAAAAAACAGCTACTACTAAACAGACATAAAAAAGCTGGACTACTAACCTTCTTGGGAGTTGTAATGACTTCTCTAACAGGGATTTGGGTCTATTTTTTAATGTTTGTCTATTAAAATTAAAAAGTATAAAGGAATAAAAAAATGTTAAAAATTGATGAAAAAGCACCGGAATTTTGTCTGCCTAACCAAGATGATATAGAAATATGCTTAAGAGATTTAAAGGGTAAGTGGATTGTTTTATATTTTTACCCAAGAGATAATACTCCTGGATGCACAACTGAAGCTTGTGAGTTTACAGATGCAGCCCCTGATTTTTCAGACCTAGATGCAATTATCTTAGGTGTTAGTGCAGATAGCACAAAAAAACATCGTAATTTCATAGAAAAAAGAGAGTTAGGCATAACGCTATTAAGTGATGAAGAGACTACAATGATGCAAGAGTATGGTGTTTGGCAGTTAAAGAAAAACTATGGAAAAGAGTATATGGGAATTGTTAGAACGACTTTTATAATTAACCCAGATGGAATCATAAAAGCTGTTTTTGAAAAAGTAAGAGTTAAAGAGCATGTTGCAAAAGTTCAAGCAGAGTTAGAGAGTCTAAAAGCTTAAATTAAATAATAATTGAGTATAATTCGCGGATTTTTCTTATGCAAACGCATAAAAAAACATTAACAGATTGTGTCAAAAGTTAGTGCGACTTCCTCTTTAGGATAGACCCGTCCGACATCTTCAAAGATTAACTAACAAAACTCTTCGCACGAAAAATTGCGATTTAAGGATTACCTATGGTAACTATGAAAGACTTATTAGAATGTGGTGTACACTTTGGACACCAAACTCGTCGTTGGAACCCGAAAATGAAAAAATATATATTCGGTGTTCGTAAAAATATCTATATTATTGATTTACAAAAAACTCTTCGTTATTTCCGTAACACATATACAATCGTTATGGACGCAGCTGCTGAAGGGCAAACTGTATTATTCGTAGGTACTAAAAAACAAGCTCGTAACTCTGTAAGAGATGCAGCAATCGCTTGTAACATGCCTTATGTAGATAACAGATGGTTAGGTGGTATGCTTACTAACTTCCCAACTATTCAAAAATCAATCCGTAAACTTGATATTATTTCTGAGATGCAAGAAAATGGTCAAATTGATTTACTTACGAAAAAAGAAGCTCTAATGCTTACTCGTAAGAAAGTTAAACTTGAAGCATATTTCGGTGGAATTAGAAATATGAAAAAACTTCCAGATATGTTATTTGTTGTAGATGCAGTTAAAGAACACATCGCTGTTTTAGAAGCGAGATGCCTTAATATTCCTGTTGTAGCTCCACTAGACACTAACTGCGATCCAGATTTAATCACTTACCCAATTCCTGGTAATGATGATGCAATCCGTTCAATTCAACTATTTTGTCGTGAAATGACAGCTGCAATTAATGAAGGTAAAGCTCTTAGAGATGCACCTGCAGAAGAAGAGCAAGTAGAAGAAGTTGCGAGTGAAGAAGTAGCAGTAGAAGCTGAGGCAACTGAAGTACCAGCTCCAACAAAGGAAGCGTAGTCATGGCAGTTACAGCAGCACAAGTTAAAGAACTAAGAGCAGCTACAGATGCTGGTATGATGGACTGTAAAAAAGCGCTTGTTGAAAACGATGGAAACATGGAAAAAGCAACTGCATGGTTAAAAGAAAGAGGTATTGCTAAAGCTGCTAAAAAATCAGCAAGTAGAATTGCTGCTGAAGGTCTTGCAGGATTAGTAATTGCCGCTGATTTTTCTAAAGCAACTATTATAGAGATTAACTCTGAAACTGACTTTGTAGCTCAAAATGAAGGTTTCCAAAATCTTGTAAAAGATTCTGCACAAGAAATTTACGATAATCAACCTGCTGACGTAGAAGCTTTTAATGCTTCTCCTTTTGGTGAATCATTTGCTACAGCTGTAACTAAGATTGGTGAAAAGATTGAACTTCGTCGTTTTTCTACTCTTAATGCTGACGCTACAACTGCACTTAATGGTTACATTCACTCAAACAGCAGAATAGCTGTGATTATCACTGCTAAATGTGATAGCGAAAAGACTGCGCAGGGAATGATTCCATTTCTTAAGCAAGTTGCTATGCATGCATCTGCTATGAAACCTAGTACATTATCTTACAAAGATTTTGATGCTAAGTATGTAGAGAGTGAAACAAAGGGTCGAATTGAAGCTCTTAAAAAAGAGAATATTGAACTAGCTCGTTTAAAAAAATCAGAGAAAAATGTACCTAAATATATCTCTATGATGCAATTAACTGATGAAGTTATTGCTCAAGCTGAGACTGATATAAAAGCTAAATTGAAAGAGCAAAATAAACCAGAAAAAATCTGGGATAAAATTGTACCAGGTCAAATAGCTCGTTTTATCTTAGATAATACAATGCTAGACCAAGAACAAGCTCTACTAGACCAACAATATGTTTTAGATGACAAGATGACAGTTGCACAAGCTACTGTTGCCGCAGCTAAAGCTCTTGGTGGAACGGCTAGTATTACTGAATTTATTCGCCTTGAAGTTGGTGAAGGAATCGAGAAAAAAGAAGACGACTTCGCAGCAGAAGTCGCTGCTCAAATGGCTTAAGCTAATAGCTTAATCCTTTTCTTTTTATAAAAGGATAGGACTTATGTTCTAGCCTTTTTTTTGCAATTTTTTATCTAAACTTGCTATAATCTTTTTTATGAATCTATTATCAGCTAAAAATATTTCACATACTTTTGAGTATGAACTATTTTCCAACCTATCAATTGAGTTAGAAGAAAAAGAATCTATTGCCATTATTGGTATTAGTGGAAGTGGTAAATCTACATTTTTGCATATACTCTCAACTCTTTTAGTTCCAGATAGTGGTAGTGTAACTATATTTGGTGAAGATATTTTAAGCATGAGTAAAAAAAAATTAGCTCAGATGAAACGCGATAAGCTTGGCCTTGTTTTTCAATCTCATTATCTTTTTAAAGGTTTTAGTGCTTTTGAAAACTTGGAAGTAGCAGCGATACTATCAAATCAAGAGATTGATGATGAACTTTTAAAAAAATTAAATATTTATGAGGGTATAAATCAAAAAGTAACTGAACTCTCAGGTGGTCAGCAACAAAGAGTTTCTATTGCTAGAGTTTTGACTAAGCAGCCTCGTATTTTATTTGTAGATGAACCAACAGGAAACTTAGATAAAGTAACTGCAAACGAAGTTATGAATATTTTTTTTGAGTATATTGAAAAAAATAGTGCAGGAATGGTACTTGTGACACACGATGAAGAGTTGGCTTTTAAGTGTAAAAAAGTTTATAGACTTGAAAACAAAGAGTTAATCAGGATAGACTAATGACATGGCCTAGTATTTTTACCGATACATATATAGTTGGTTTTATTCTTCTATTTTTTCGTTTTGCCGCACTTTTTATAGCAACACCAATTTTTTCACATAAAAATATTCCTCCAACAATAAAAGTTTCAATGGCTTTTTTCTTTACTATTGTTTTTTACTCATCTATGCCACCTTTAGAGATTGAAATAAATATAGCTAGTATAATTCTTGCGATACTAAGTGAATTATTTTTCGGTTTAGCAATAGGAATAATATTGCTTTTATCTTACAATGTAATAACTTTTGCAGGTGGAATTATATCTTTCATGATGGGTTTTTCAATGGCAAGTGCAATTGATCCACAAAGTGGTGTTTCGATGCCAATTATTTCACAATTTTTGTCTTTGATGGGATTAATGGTTCTTTTATCAATCGACCTTCACCACTGGATGCTACTATACATAAACAAATCATTAAGTGCTATTCCCTTAGGTGGATTTTTAATGACAGAGAATCTTTTTAACTATATAATACTAGCGGCTTCAAACATGCTAGTAGTAGGTTTTATGATAGCTTTTCCAATCATTGCTTTAGCATGGCTCGCAGATATTATATTTGGTATGCTTATGAAGACAATGCCTCAGTTTAATCTACTTGTTATTGGGTTTCCTATTAAGATTATGGTGTCATTCATGGTTCTTATTGCAACCTTTGCTTCTGCAATGTTAATCTTAAAAACACAAATGCAAGAGGCTTTTAATTATTTAGAGATGCTTTTTTAGTTTTTTTTGATACAATAATGTCAATAAACTCAAACTTCTAAAAAAAGGAACTAATGTGAACATATTACTTTTAAATGACAATCCAGTTGTAACTAAACTTGTAACACTAAGTGCACAAAAAACTTCAGATAAACTAGAAATTATAGAAGATATAGAAGATATTAATGAAAGTATATGTGATTTGTTTGTGATAGATGATACTTTTTATAGTGAAGAAGTAATGAATAAGGTTCAAAGTAAAATAAAATACAATCAATCACTCTACATATGTTCAAGAGATGCAAAAGAAGCTTTAGGATTTAGTGTAGTCTTAAAAAAGCCATTTCTACCAACTGACTTAGTAGAACTTTTTGTTACTTTTGCTCAAGAAGCAAGTACAATAGACCTTGGTGCTATAGATGAAAAATCAGAAGAAGAAAAGCTTCAAGAAATTGAAGAAGAATTGGATTTAAAATCTTTAGATGAAGTTGAGATTGAAGGTGAAACTGAGTTAGATGATATTAAAGATTTAGATGATGCAATAGAAGATGAAGAAGATATTGACTTAGAGTTGGATTCTGATCTTGATGAGTTATCTTTAGATGAAGAAGATGATATAGGGGAAGGTGTTTTAGATAAAGAAGAGCTACAGGAAGTACAAGAACTTTTAGAAGAGGAAGATGATTTAGAAGAACTTGATGAATTTAAAACTGATGACTTGAATCTTGATGAAGAAGAGCTTGAACTTGAGGACAAAGAGGAACTTGAAGATGATGAGTTAATCCTTGATGAAGAGGAGCTGGAAGAAGAGCTTGAACTTGAGGACAAAGAGGAACTTGAAGATGATGAGTTAATCCTTGATGAAGAGGAGCTGGAAGAAGAGCTTGAACTTGAGGACAAAGAGGAACTTGAAGATGATGAGTTAATCCTTGATGAAGAGGAGCTGGAAGAAGAGCTTGAACTTGAGGACAAAGAGGAACTTGAAGATGATGAGTTAATCCTTGATGAAGAGGAGCTGGAAGAAGAGCTTGAACTTGAGGACAAAGAGGAACTTGAAGATGATGAGTTAATCCTTGATGAAGAGGAGCTGGAAGAAGAGCTTGAACTTGAGGACAAAGAGGAACTTGAAGATGATGAGTTAATCCTTGATGAAGAGGAGCTGGAAGAAGAGCTTGAACTTGAGGACAAAGAGGAACTTGAAGAAGTAAATTCAGAAGAGTTAAGTAATGAAGAAGTAGAACCTACAGAAGAACCTCAAGAAGAATTAGACATAGAAGCACAAATACAAAGTGCGGTTTTAGAACTTAGTGAAGAAGATTTAGAAAGTGAACTAGATGCAGATACACTTTTAGATATTGCTATCAGTGATATAGATGGATTAGACACATTAAATGAAAAAGATATAAAGCTGGCAATCGGTGAAGAAGTTATTAATGAAGTAGCTAATGAAAGTATACAAGACACAATAAATGAAGCCGAAGCTGTGAAAGAGATAGTTGAAAGTTCTAGTGATAATGGAACACAAGCACTTAAAAACCTTCTTAAAGCTCTTTCAAATGAAGATGTAGCCGCTTCTCTTAAAGGCATGAAAATTAGTATAAATATAACAATAGGCGATAAATAGTGAATAATAATAGCGGAGCAATTTTAGTTCTCTCTGGCCCAAGTGGCGCAGGTAAAAGCACACTTTTAAATAAAATTATAAACGATATTGGAGAATCATATTTTTCAATTTCAACAACAACTCGTAAAATACGCGAAGGTGAAATAAATGGAGTTCATTACCATTTTGTTAGTGAAGAAGAGTTCAAGCAAGATATAGATGATGAGTTTTTTTTAGAGTATGCTTTTGTGCATGGTAACTACTATGGAACATCTCTAAAACCTGTAAAAAAAGCGTTAAAAGTTGGTAAACTTGTTATATTTGATATAGATGTTCAAGGTAATACAGTAGTTAATAATCGTCTTGGTGATATTACAACTTCTGTTTTTATCTCTCCTCCAACACTTTCAATTTTAAAGTACCGTCTTGAAGCTCGTAAAACTGACACCCAAGAAGTGATAGACAGACGAGTAAGTATGGCTAAAAAAGAGATACAAAGGATTAGTGAGTACGACTATTTAGTGATAAATGATGAGTTGGAAATAGCAGCCGAAACATTAAGAACAATTGCTAAAGCGGCAAGACTAAAAGTTCCTATGCAAGATATAAATGAGTTTGCTCAAAGATGGGAAGATATAGAAGAATAAGAGTAGTTACAGCAAATTATAGCTATACTACAAAACTTAATTTTAACATAAAAAGGAAATAAGCATGGGCATGCCTGGTGGAACAGAACTATTAATAATATTTGGAATAATTATACTTTTATTTGGTGCAAAAAAAATACCTGATTTAGCAAAAGGTCTTGGTAAAGGAATAAAAAACTTTAAAAGTGAGATGAAAGAAGTAGATGAGCCAGAAGTTGTAACAACTGAAGCTCCTAAAAAAGTAGAATCAGGCGAAGAAGTTGCATCTACTGAAGCTCCGAAAACTACTACACAAGCATAATTCTTGAAACAACGAGTATCGGTGCTTTTGCGTGAAAAGTTTGGTCGTGAAGTTGTTTTAGAGAAACCAAAAGACAGGTCTTTTGGGCATTTTGCTACTCCAATTGCTTTTTCTTTAGCTAAGGAACTTAGAAAGTCCCCTATGATAATAGCTGAAGAATTGGCATCTTCATTTAATGAATCTGAAATTTTTTCTAGTGTTGAGTCTGTAAAAGGTTATTTGAATTTTCGTCTGAGTGAAGATTTTTTAAGCGAGTACAGTACTTGGGCATTAGACAATCCTTCCAATTTTGGTAAACAAGATAAAAAATCTAAAATTCTTTTAGAGTTTGTTAGTGCAAACCCAACAGGTCCGCTTCATATTGGTCATGCTAGAGGTGCAGTTTATGGCGATACATTATATCGTTTAGCAAAACATCTTGGATACGATATAACAGCAGAATACTATGTAAATGATGCTGGAAATCAGATTGATTTATTAGGTCTTTCTATACAACTGTATGGTCGTGAAAATATACTTAAAGAGAAAGTGGATTACCCTGAGAGCTACTATCGTGGAGATTATTTAGAAGCTTTAGCAAAAGGCGCAGTTGATAAGTTTGGCATTAAGATTTTAAGTGATGAAAATCGTCAAAAAGAACTTGCACTTTGGGCTAAAGATGGAGTAATGGAGATAGTTGTAGATTCGCTAGCTAACTTAAATATTCACTTTGATACTTTTGTAAATGAGTCATCTCTTTATAATGACTGGGATAGAGTTATGCAAAAGATGGGTGATGGCATCTATAAAAAAGAAGATAAAATTTGGATAGCATCTGAAGCTAAAGGTGATGATAACGACAGAGTTGTAGTTCGTGAAGATGGTCGTCCAACTTATTTAGCTGGAGATATAGTTTATCATAACCAAAAGTTTGAACGCGGATATGAGCATTACATAAATATTTGGGGTGCTGATCATCATGGTTATATTCCTAGAGTAAATGCGGCAGTTGAGTATCTTGGATATGATTCAAATAAACTAGAAACTCTACTATCTCAAATGGTTTCACTTCTTAAAGATGGTGAGCCTTACAAGATGAGTAAGCGTGCAGGTAATGTTATTTTAATGAGTGATATTGTTGATGAGATAGGCTCAGATGCTCTTCGTTTCATCTTTGCATCTAAAAAGTCCGATACAGCATTAGAGTTTGATTTAGCTGAGTTTAAAAAACAAGATAGTTCAAACCCTATTTTTTATATACAGTATGCACATGCAAGAATTCAAACTATTTTGTCAAAATCAAACTTTTCAAAAGAAGATATTCTTAAAAGTACACTAAAAGGTTTAGATGAAAACGCAGATACACTTTTGTTTGACGCACTTTTACTACCTGAAGTAATTGAAGATGCTTTTAGCTCTCGTCAAGTTCAAAAGTTATCTGATTATTTAAAAGCATTGGCCGCGTCTTTACATAAGTTTTATTATGATTGTAAAATTATCGGAAATGATGATGAAGCAAAACTTTTAAAACTTCTTTTAGTTGTAGCACTTTCACTAAAAACAGGACTATCTATTCTTGGTATAGAAGCTAAAGATAGTATGTCTAAAGAGGAAGAGTAGTTTTTCTTTCTTAGTAATTAGAAGTATATACATAAACAAGAATTTATATGCATGATAATATGTCAATAATTATTATAACACTAGTTGTTTTAGGATATGGATACTATTCTAAATTTTTGCTTGGTTTAAACATATCAGGTCCTATGGTTTTTACAGTAATAGGGGTATTCCTTTCTCCTATAGGTATTGATTTGGTAGAAATAAATTTAGATACCCATATAATTACAATTGTTGCAGAAATTGCTTTAGTAATCATACTATTTTCAGATGCTTCAAGCTTGAAACTTAGTGAATTGAAATCTGAATGGAGCATACCTTTTAGATTGCTTTTCATAGGGCTTCCTCTAACCATAGCATTCTCAACATTTATAGCTACTATTATATTTACAGATGAGTCTATTATATATCTTTTCTTAATGGCTCTACTTTTAGCTCCCACTGACGCAGCATTAGGTAAAGCAGTAGTATTAGACAAAAGAGTCCCGCAAAAAATAAGAGATAGCATTAATATAGAGAGTGGTTTAAATGATGGAATAGTCTTTCCTATGCTATTAGGTGTGATAGCCCTAGTAACACTAGAAAAAGGTATTTCAAGCGATATAAATTGGTTTATATATATAGCACAACAAATTATATTTGGCGCAGGAATTGGTGCTTTAGTTGGATATATAAATGCACTTGTATCTACTAAAACGATGAATAAAGATAGAGTCGAATCCGCTTATAAAAATTTAATTCCAGTGGCTATTGCTGTATTTGCTTATTACAGCGCGGAGTATTTTGGAGGAAATGGTTTTATAGCAGCATTTTTCGCAGGTATATTTTTAGGAAATTACAATAAAAAGTTACGAGGTAATGTTGAAAACTTTGTTGAGAGTGAGAGTGAACTGTTAATTTTAATTAGTTTTATGGTTTTTGGACTTACTTTTATTCCTCAAAATATAGAATTTATGGATTTTAAGGTTTTACTCTACTCTCTGTTGAGTTTAACTGTACTTAGAATGATTCCAGTTGCTATTAGTTTAATTGGGGCAAAGTTAAATCTTGCGACTGTAGCTTTTATAGGTTGGTTTGGACCAAGAGGAATAGCATCTATTCTTTACATTTTTATTGTTGTAGATGAGGTGATTTCCATAAAAACACATGAGACTATTTACGCAGTTGTAACGCTAACAATCCTTTTAAGTATTTTTTTACATGGTTTAAGCACTAGACCATTAATTAGTTTGTACAGTAGAAAGAATAAATAATATCTCTAAATAGGAAGTTCGGGGTAAAGTTTTTTTACCTCTTCAAGTGAGCTTTTAGGTATTTGAATCAAGGTTGGATTTTTACTCTCATCTAACCACTCTACAATCTTTTTCATATTTTTAAAACTCATAGAAGTGCAGCCTACAGTTGGAGCATCTATACTTTTTTGAACATGTAAAAATATACATGAACCTGCTTGTTTTTTTTGTTCTTGATTATGTCCAACTACAACTCCTAGCTTATATTGAATATCTTTTCTTCTCATGATTTCAAAACTTTTTGGTTTGTTTTTTGGCATCTGTATGATTTGGTTATAAAATTTTGAGTGTGAATCATCAACACAAATTAAGTTTTTTTCTAAATGAGTATATTTTAACTTAGATTTTCCATTTTTGTCGTATCCAAAAGTATTTGTTAGTTTAAAGATACCTATTGGTGCTTTTTTGTCGCCTTCTTTTTTAACTATACTTTGTTCACTTTGTTTTAAAATTATCTCGCCTAAACCGAAGCCTAAGCCATTCTTACCAAGATTCACATCTATGGTTTTAAAGACTTTTTTTGCATCTTCATAACAGGTTAGTTTAGCTTTAGAATTAGTATAATTTTTACTAATAACTAAGATTATTTGTTGTGAAGAAAATAGAAAATTTTGTAAAATTACTAGGATTAAGAAAGTTTTTATCATAATATATGGTACTATTACTATTATATGAATTTAATTAAAGAGTGAAAATAGTTATGAGCATAAAAATAAAAAAAGCACAAAGTACAGATTCGCCTTTTTTAGCACAGATGATTTTACAAAGCTCTCGTGCTGATAAACAGTTTGGTATATTTGATTTGATTTTTGGACATCAAGATGATAAGAAAACTCTAGAAAATTTAGAGAAACTGATACAAACTAAAGCAAAAAATCAATGTCATTTTAGTAATTTTTTAATTGCAGAGATAGATGGTGAAGATGTTGGTAGTCTTTGTAGTTATGAACCTAGAATTTCTACTACAAAAACATTCTTAGATGCCCTAGATGAAATAGGTTGTTCAGATGGCAATAAAATCTTTTTAGAGATTCAAGAAGCTTGTGATTTTGAGCTAAATACTAGAACGCTGGTTTTTGATTTTATGGAAGAGTTGGAAGGTTACATGGATGTTGGAGTTTTAAAATCTCTTATGCAAAAAAGCCTATTAACGGCAAGGTTGAAAGGCTATAGAATAGTTCAGTCTATGGTAGAAATAGGCTCCTTAGAAACACTACTTTATTATAAAAAACTAGGCTTTAAAGAAGTGCAATATAAAGAGTGTGAACTATATAGAGAAAAGTTTGGTAGAACAGGTTTAGTTCTTTTAGCACTAGAGTTTTAATATAGAAACCTCAATATTATCTATATTTCCCTCTCTTCTTGCGATAGTTCTAGCACTTTATACTAGAAGTGTATTAGTATCTCTTTTTAGCGGTATTTTACTCGGTCTTATCATAATAAATGATTTTGATTTTTTAAACTCTTTAGAATCATTATTTTCCCTATACATAACGCTATTATCAAAAGCTTGGATATTAAAAACTTTAGGTTTTGCTATCTTAGTTGGAAGTATTATGGCGTTGATACAAAAAAGTGGAGGGATAAACGGTTTTGTAGATTTTATGCTTCATAGACTTAGGCTTGTTTCTTCTCAAAAATCATCTTTAATGTTGAGCTATTTCATAGGTGTAGTGATATTTATAGAGTCCTCTATAACTTCTCTTATCGCTGGAGCAGTAGGGCGACCATTTTGTCATAAATATAAAATTCCACAAGCTAAGTTAGCTTTTGTCTGTGACTCGACATCTGCTCCAATAAGCTCCTTATTGGTTTTTAATGGCTGGGGAGCTTTGTTGCTTGGGTTAATCTCAACTCAAATAAACCAAGGGCAAATGGAAGGAAATGCAGTTTCCATTCTTATAGAGTCTATCTTTTTCAACTTTTATGCTATGAGTGCTTTAGTTGTAACTTTTTTTGCAGTATACTTTAATATCAATATTGGTCCAATGAGATATACAAAATATATGCCTTCAACAAAACAAACAATAATAAATACTAAAACAAGTATGAGTTATATGATATTACCTATAACTTTAATGATTGTTTTGGTTTTTTTATTTTTGTATCTAAGTGGAGATGGAAATATTTTACAAGGTAGTGGTTCTAGTGCTATATTTTATACGGTATTAAGTACACTTATATTTACTCTTATTTATTATGTACCTACAAAAAATATGACCTTAAGTATTTGGGGTAATACAGCTTATAAAGGAGCAAAAGAACTTTTTCCAATTGCCATGATTTTACTTTTTTCTTTTGCTATTGGAGAAGTTACTAGTGAGTTGAAAACAGGAGAATATTTAGCATCTTTAGCAGATGAAAATATAAATATTTATTTTTTATCTACTATTATTTTTTTAGTAAGTTCACTTATATCTTTTTCCACAGGAACATCTTGGGGAACTTTTAGCATCATGATACCAATAGCTGTTCCTATGGCTATTACCATGGGTGTTGATGTTCCTTTAGCTATAGGAGCGGTAATTTCTGGTGGAATTTTTGGTGATCATTGTTCTCCTATATCTGATACTACTATTATCTCTTCTATGGCAAGTGAATGTGAAGTGATAGAACATGTGCAAACTCAACTCCCTTACGCAATAATAAGTGCTTTGATAGCTACCTCTCTTTTTGTACTTTTTTCTTTCTACTAAAGGTTAGATGCCTAAAACATGATTTATAGAATATTTCATATCATCATCTAAATTTTCCATGCCTGTTAGCATCCATCTTAGATATCCAGCATCACTACTTGCTACTTCTTGTAAAGATTTACCTTTATGTTTTCCAAATCTAAAGTTTTTGATTAGGATAGGAGTGGAAGTTAGCTCAACCATTTTATCAACGGGATTAGCATCTGGAAAACTTTGGCTTACTAATTCTTTTAGTTTTGAGAGAAAAAGTTTTAAAATCAAAACATCACCGATAGCGTCATGAGCTTTTATCTCAATGCCAAGTGCATCTGCTTCTTTTTGCTCATCTTTGTAAATATCCATTTTATAGCGAAAATATTGAAGTCTGTGTGCCTCTTCATCTGGCATAATATGTTTAGCAACTCTAAGTGTATCAATCACTTTCATTTGTGTAAGAAAACCTTCTTTTTCAAGCATTCCTAAATCAAAAGGAGCATTGTGAATAATTATATAGTTTTCATCTGTATTTAATTCACAAAGTCTTTTGTAGCTTGATGAGTCTTGACAAGTAGGTTTTCCCTCTAGCATCTGGGGAGTAATACCATGAACTTCCATAGCTGCGTATCCAATAGGAATATCACAAGAGAAAAACTCATTTTGAACTTCTATTTCTTTTCTTCCTAAAACTATGTAGCCCAGTTGAATGACTCTGTCATTTTCACTAACTCCTGTTGTTTCAGTATCTAAAATTACATATCTTTTACTCAATAATTATCCTTTAAAAATGGGTCAAACAGTAACTGTTACTTTTGTATAGTGTGTAGATTCATAATACTTATTTTAGCATATACTGCCTTTTACTTCTAAACCTAACACTGAAATTTTCTGATTTTTGAGCTTCTACTACAACTTTAAAAGAGAGTAGGTTTCCATTTTTAAAGCTAAATGATTTAGCAGTTTCTACGGAGCTTGTTGAGTTTTTATTAAAAGGAATTAGTAATTCAATAGTTTTTTTCTTATTTGAAGAATTTTTTATAGTGTAAGATATAGTGGCATCTAGATATTTGTCATTATCAGAGTAATTTTCTACACTCTCTTTGATTTTTATATCGAAATTTTTACCAAGAACAAGCTTGATGATTGTGTCTTTTGGAGTGTGTTCAAGGTTACTTTCACCAAGCAAAATATTTTCTTCCTTTAGTTTAGAGTATGTTCTAACCACACCTTTTGGTAGAGGAATTTTTAACTCTTGAATTTCTATATATTGAGTTACATTATGACTTATTTCTGAGTTAAGATATAGTGGATTTGAAAGAGTAGCATTATATTTTCTTTTGATGGGAATAGAATTTTGAGTTATAAACTTGATTTGAGTTTTTTCATTGTTGGCAAGATTTACATTAAAAGGGACAGAGTAAAAATGATAACCTTCATAAGACCTATGGCTTACATTAAAAGAGGTTTGCATCGCTGCCATTTCTCTTGTGTATTGAGTGCTTTGTTTTACTTTTTGCACTCTATTAATATTACCAGCTAAAACATGAAGTTTTGTATCTTTGTAAGCTTTTCCTGAACGATTATCAATAGTTATCCATCCACTTAAATCTGCTTTATTACCGTGAAGATTAAGTATGTAGTTGGAGTTCCAAGAGATATTTCTTATAAGATAGTTTATATCCATTTTAAATTTAATACTTTTACTTACATCTATATTCCAAACTAAAGATGGCTTTGTGATAAGTGAAGTTGGAATAGTGCTAAAAATAATATCTTTACTTAAAACAGAGATGATTTGATTATTAGAAGTTTTAACTATACTATTTGAGCCGTTATGAGATAGTAAAGTTACATTTTTTATGCCAACCTTTACCTTTTTCCCAATATGCGCATCTAGTAGTTTATATAATGTTAACTTGTCAAAACGATATTGTTGAGAATAAAGTTTTACTGAAGTTGGTAGAGTTATATTTACAGAGTCTGTATTTATTGTTTTTGCTACATCGTTATAAATAATTTGTTTTTCGCCTTTTTTTAGGTTTAGTTCTCTTTGCTCATGAACAAGACCAATACCGCCATTATAAACAATTAGGGAAGAAGAAAAAAGTGATGAAGTAAGTAGCATTAATGATAAAAGCGTTAAAGTAATTTTTTGCATTTGCAATCCTTTTTTTATTTGGAACTTATATGCTACAATATTAAAAAAAATGTAGGGTAAAACTTGATTACATCTTCTTTAGTTTATATATATTCTCTGGCATTTTTAGCCGCTTTTTTTAACATTTTAGAGAAAAAAACTTCTTTGAAAATTTTTAAATTTATTCCTGTTGTTGTATTTATTTATGCCTTTTCTATGCTTTTTGCATCTCTGGGCGTTTTTGATAAAAATGAAGAAATAGATAGCATCTATAAGTTAGCAAAAATAAATCTTCTTCCAGCTATGCTATTTTTGATGTTACTTCAAGTAGATTTCACGCATTTTTTTAAGCTTGGAAAATCACTTTTAATCTCTTATGTTTTGGCAGTATTATCTATCGCTTTTGGTTTTATATTAGTGGCTTTTATATTTAATTTTGATACTAACTCCGCGGCGGCTTTTGGTGCTTTAGCCGGAAGCTGGATGGGTGGAACAGCAAATATGATAGCCATAGGTTCAGCCCTTGGAGTAGGCGAAGAGGCTTTTGGTTACGCCCTTGTAGTTGATAGTGTGAACTATACTTTATGGGTTATGCTCTTACTATTTTTAGTTCCTTTTGCCTCTTACTTTAATAAGTTTACTAAGAGCGATGAAATCATGGATAAGTTTAGTGGAGTGGCTTGTGCTTGTGATATGGGGGCTAAGAAGTATTGGCTTTTGATACTTTTGGCTCTCGGTGCATCTGCTTTATCTCAAATATTAGCACAAAACATTGAGATATTAAATAAAACTACAAGCATAGTTTTAACTGCTTCAGCATTAGGGATACTCGGTTCATTCACGAAACTAAAAAATGTAAATGGTTCAAGTGAAATAGCAAACAGTATGCTTTATCTGCTTATTGCTCTCATAGGCTCAAAAGCTGTTTTTGATAGTTTTAGTGATGTAAGTTTTTATGTTTTAGCTGGTTTTATAATCTTAGTTATTCATGCTACCATCATGGTTATAGGAGCAAAAATATTTAAACTTGACCTCTTCAGCATAGCTGTCGCATCTTTGGCAAATATAGGAGGTGTGGCAGCTGCACCAATTCTTGCTGCAACTTACAATAAATCGCTTGTAAGTGTCGGAGTTTTAATGGCAATTATGGGATATCTAATTGGTACTTTTGGTGGTTTAGCTGTTGGAAATATTTTACTTATGATGGCAAAATAATGAAAATAACTTCGATAAGCACACAAGTAAAACAAATAGAGTTAAAAACACCTTTCATCACCGCTCTTAGACGCGTTGATGTTATAGAGTTTGTTAGAGTTAGTGTTTGCTGTGATAATGAAAACATAGGACTTGGAGAAGCACCTGCGACTAAAGCAGTGACAGGGGAAGATATAGAGTCTATTTTATCTTCTATCGAGTTTATTAAAAATAGTCTAATTTCTTTAACTCCTCTTCAGGCCTTAGATGCTTTGCATAAATTTAACATAGGTAGTAGTGCTAAAGCATCTCTTGATATGGCATTTGTATCTTTGTTAGAAAAAAATAAAACAAGAACTAAAATAAAACTAACAACAGATATAACCATTAGTTTAAAAGAGCCACAAGAGATGTTCTTAGATGCTAAAGAAGCTGTAAAAAATGGTATGAATATTTTAAAAATAAAATTAGGTCATGATATAAAACATGCTATTAAAGTTACTAAAATGCTATCACACCTAGATGCTAAACTCATCATAGATGCCAATCAAGCTTGGAGTTTAGAGCAGAGTTTAAAATATATAGATGCTATAAAAGATATTCAAATAGAGTTAATAGAACAGCCAGTAAAAAGTACACAGTTAAAAGAATTAAAAATTATTGCAGCTTATTCAAGTATTCCAATATTAGCAGATGAGTCTGTTTTTACACTCATAGATGCAAAAAAAGTTATAGAGTCAAAAAGTGCTGATATGATAAACATAAAGCTTATGAAATGTGGTGGAGTTACAAAAGCAAGAGAGATTTTAGAATATGCACGAAGTAAAAAAGTGAAATGTATGTTAGGTTCTATGCTTGAAGGACCTATCTCTATAAATGCTGCTTTGCATCTAGCTTTGCAATATGATGATGTGATTGAGTACTTAGATTTAGATTCACCACTTCTATATAAAGAAGCATCTAGTGAGTTGGAGTTTGAGTTTAAAGGTAATAGTATCTCTTTTAATCTAACCATGTCAAAAACTCAACAGTAAAAATAGAACCAATATCAGAATTTTTGGCAGATATAACACCACCATTTTTATTAATAATTTCTTTTGCTATATACAAACCAATGCCATTGCTATTTGTGGTGCTAACAAATGGTAAAAAAATATCATTTATAATTTTAACATCAATTCCACCAGCATTATCGCTAATTGTTAGTTTTTTATTTTCAACTTCTATATTTATACAAGGGTCTTTGATACCTCTTAATTTAAAAATATTTTTTGTATTATTAAGTATGGAAAGTATAACTTGTGTAAACTCATTTTCATTTGCAAGAGTATTTTCATTTTCATGAGAGTGAAGAGTTATTGTTATGTTTTCATAATCAAAGGTTGCATCTGAAATGGCGATTACATTATTAACTGAATTTGTCAAAGAAAAAAAGTCTTCTTTGAAATTAGGATCATAAAATTTTTTGAAAGTATCTACTGTTTCAGACATAAAACTTATTAAGTCTGCAGATTGTTTTGTATTATTTAAAAGTTCTTTTTTAGTTATTTCTATATCCTGTTCTATCTTTGACATCTGCAGAAGGTTTATAGAACTAAGTGCTGATAAAGGTTGCTTCCATTGATGAGTTATATGCATAAGTAGTTCACCAAGTGCAGCTTGCTTAAACTGTTGATGAATTATTTGCTGTTTTATAGAATTTTTGGCTATCTCTTGAGTAACTTTTTTTTCTAACTTTTTTTCATAACTTCTAAGTCTTAAATGCGTGTGAGCACGAGATAAAAGTTCATTAGTTTTAAAAGGTTTGGTGACATAATCAACTGCTCCTAACTCAAAGCCCTTTTGAATATCTTCATCTTTATTAAGAGCACTTAAAAAAATGATTGGAATATGAGCAGTTTTTTTATTTTTTTTGATAATAGAACAAACTTCAAAACCATCCATGTCAGGCATCATAATATCAAGTAAGATTAAGTCTATTTCTTCTTCATGTATGATTCTTAGAGCAGTTTCCCCATTAAGAGCAGTGATTAAATCATATCTTTTTAAGACTTCAACTAATATATTTATATTTTCTTTTGCGTCATCAACTATTAAAATACTTTGTTTATTTCTCATCTAATATTTTCCTTGTACGCTGGACTTTTTGCAACAAACCTTAACCAAAAATAGCCAAAAAATCCTGCAAAAAGTGAAGCCGCTAAGATACCAATTTTTGCTTGAAATATAAGAATATCGTGACCTAAAAATGCTAAGTCAGCAACAAATATACTCATAGTAAAACCGATTCCACCTAAAAAAGCAACGCCAAAGATCTGACTCATAGAGCTGTTGAGTGGTAATTTTGCGATACCAAGTTTTATGGTAATCCATGAAACACCAGCGATGCCTAGTACTTTACCTAAAATTAAACCTGCAATAATTCCTAATGATATAGGTTCTAAAACAATTGAACTTATAGATGAAAAATCAATAGCAATACCAGCATTTGCAAGAGCAAAAAGAGGAATAACAATTAAACTCACAGGAAGATGTAAAGTATGTTCTAGCCTTGCAGCAGGTGCCTCAACAGCTAAGATTCGCTCTTTCATATTTGTTAGTATTGCTTTTTGGCTCTCATGCATCGTATTATCTGTTGCAATTGGGTAATTGTCATACTCATCAAGCAAATTCCTTGCACTATTAGAAAAATCAATTGCTGTTCGTTTTGCTTTTGATGGAATAGCAAAAGCTGCAATAACTCCAGCAATTGTTGCATGAACGCCAGACTCAAGCATAAAAAACCACATAAATAGACCAACTATAAAATAAGGTAAAATTGCATGAATACCAAAGCGGTTAAATGCAATCATGATTCCAAAAGAAACAACTGCTAGAATAAGCGGTAAAAAATTGATTTGATCTGTATAAAATATAGCAATAACTAAAACTGCTCCAAGGTCGTCAACGATGGCAAGAGCAACTAAAAATGTTACTAGTGCAGGAGAAACTCTTTTACCCAAAAGAACTAAAGCACTAATGGCAAAAGCGATATCTGTAGCCATTGGGATACCCCAACCAGCAGCACCTTCCGTCCCATAGTTTATGCTAGTGTATATTAAAGCTGGAATCACCATCCCACCAATAGCTGCTAATATAGGAAGAATAGCAACCTTTATATCTGAGAGCTCACCTATTAGTATCTCTCTTTTTATTTCTAGTCCAACAATAAAGAAAAATATAGCCATTAAACCATCATTTATCCAATGATGAATAGATTGCGAAAGTTTCCATGAACCAACATTGAAGTCTATGTTCATGTGAAAAAATCCAGAATAGATTTCATAAAGAGGGGAGTTTGCTAAAAGCAAGGATACAACTGTCATAAACATTAAAACTAGACCAGTAGTAGTTTGAGCATGTAAAAAGTGTTCAAAAGGAGTTGAGATTTTATTAAAAGCTCTTTCCCATGGTGCGTAGATTTTCATTGTTTTCCTTGAAAAAATAATGTTAATTATAGCAAAACAAAGAAAACTAAATTAAAATGTGTATAATCCGCGTATGAATTTACAAAAGTATAAAAATAAAACTATTTTACTATTTGGAAAGAGTCGTGCTTTTAGTAGCGATGAGTTTAAAGCACAGATGCATTTTCATAAGATAAATATAATAGATGAATTTAATGAAGATATTGCACTTATTGTCGATGGCAAGATGATGACGCCCTATGAACAAAATGAGAGTGAAAATCTTTATAAAGAAAGCAAATATGTGTTTATGGATATAGATGTTTTAGAGAGAGAGTTAGCAAAAATAATAGACGGAGATACTCTTTTAATGAGCCTAAAATTATCTCACGATAAAGATAGACTAAAAGATTTCTTAACAAACTCGATGATAACAGATGAAATTTTTTTTAAACTTTTAAAGATGTATAACTGGAATAAAGAAGACTTTTTTGATAATGATAATAACAGAGATGTAAGTGCCGCTTTTATTTCTAGGTTTTATGAGAATATAGAACGAAATCATAATGTACAATATGCTACGACTGGTTTTATCCATCTAGTAGCACAGGCAAAAAATAAAACCTTACTTCAAGTCATTTCAAACCTTGAACCACTTATTTTTCATCCAAGACTTAAATGTGCAATAGCTATGAATGTTTTTAGTGATTTAGAGATGCAAAAGATATTTTTGAAAAGTGGTGGAGAGAGAATTTTAGAAGCTCTCTCTTTTAACAAAAGACTAGATGCTACTTTAGTAAAAGAGTTTTTAAATGATGAGGTATTAGCAAATAATATGGCTTTAACAATTACGCTAAATGAAGATCTTTTTAAACTTTTAAAAGAGTATAAAACTTCAATAGCAAAAAATGAAAGTCTTAGTTTTAAGATGCAAAAACAACTTTTAAATTTAGAAGAAAGTGATGTTGATTTTGCTCTTGGACAAAATAATGCACTAGATATATCAATAATAAAAAAACTCTTACAAAATGATGATGAGAAAATAATAAGTGCCTTATATGAAAATACTTCAACACCACAAGAGATATTACAAGTTGCGTATCAAGATGAAAAAAATCATGCTTCTTTAGCTAAAAATGAAAACACACCCATAGATATTTTGTATCAGCTTCAACTAGATGCTAGGTATGAAAGAAGTGTAAAAACAAATGCTGGATATGGAAAACATATACAAAGTGAAAATTTAGGATGGTTAGTCTAATGAAAGCCTCAAAGTTAATAAGTTCAATTTCCGCTCTCATAGAGCAAAAAGTTCCAAGTTTTTTATGGGGAGCGCCAGGAGTTGGTAAATCTTCAATAATTAAGCAAATAGCACAATCAAAGGGTATGGAATTTATAGACTTAAGACTCGCTCTTATGGATCCAACAGACCTTAAAGGTATCCCATTTTATGACAAGGACTCACATACTGCACTTTGGGCGCCACCAGCTTTTTTACCAAAAGATGGAAAAGGTATTTTATTTTTAGATGAGTTAAATACAGCAGCTCCAAGTGTTCAAGCATCTGCATATCAACTAATTTTAGATAGAAAAGTTGGTGAATATTGTCTTCCCTCTGGTTGGGCAATAATTGCTGCAGGAAATCGTGAAAGTGATAGAGGAGTGACATATAGAATGCCCGCTCCTTTAGCAAATAGGTTTGTTCATTTTGAGATGGAAGTTGATGCTAGTGAGTGGAGAGATTGGGCGTATGAACAGGGAATAAATGAAAAAATTATAGCTTATATAGCATACAAAAATGAGCATCTATTTACCTTTGATGCTGCGAGTGACACTAAAAGTTTTGCAACTCCAAGAAGTTGGGAGTATGTAGATGCTATACTAAAAAGTACTATAGATGCTGAGCTGCTCGTAGATGCAATTAGTGGTGCGGTTGGTAAAGATGTCGCAGTTGGCTTTTTACAGTTTGTAAAAGTTATGACTAAACTTCCAAATATAGAAAATATTTTAAACACAGGTGAAGGTGAATATTCTGATGAGGTTGATGTTCTCTACGCTCTAAGTGTAGGTCTAGTTAGTGGACTACTTAAAGATAACTCTGAAGAAAAACTAGATAACCTACTAAAATACACCCTAAAACTAAAGAGTGAATTTGCTGTTATGTGTGTTCAAGACTTGCAGAGAAACGGTGTAAAAATGGAACATTCAATAGTTTTTAAAGAGTGGGTTAAACAGTTTGCTTATCTTTTGGCGTAGTTCATAAATATTAAAAAGAAATATTTGCTAAATGAAAGTAGAACATCAAC
Organism: Sulfurimonas sp.; assembly: GCF_029027405.1. Lineage (NCBI taxonomy): Bacteria > Pseudomonadati > Campylobacterota > Epsilonproteobacteria > Campylobacterales > Sulfurimonadaceae > Sulfurimonas > Sulfurimonas sp. The sequence continues at coordinate 2,400,146 of NZ_CP093396.1, read as the reverse complement.
TTGCTACTATTACAATAGTCAAAGGAATTTATAAATGAAAATAGAACAATTAAAAATGCCAGAGCTAAAAAACTATTGCGAAACTTTAAGTATTGTGATTTAAAGTAAATTTTTTTAGGCTGAATAATTATTTTTTCTTATAGTTTAATAAATAATCATCAACCATTTTTAACTTCAAGCTTTTGCTTAATCCTCTGTGGATTTTAATGAGTATTTTCAATGGAGAAAAAGTTCCACCATCGAGAGTATTTGTTGTGTTTGGAATCTTGAAATTTTTATATTTATTTCTTGTAAAAAGATATGAAAGATTAGCTCTTAAACTTCTATATGCAGCTCTAACTTTTTGATGAGTGTAATATGATTTACCAGTATCATTATTGATACTTTTTTCTTCTATAAAATTTTTATATGTTTCATACCATTCATCAAGCTTTTTAGTAAATTTTTTTTCATTAGTTTGAGTGAGTCGATACATGATTTTCTTCAAATCTTTTCCAGCTTGTAGTCTTGGTCTTTTAGTTATATATCTTCTCACAGTCTTTGCCTGATGGAAGTGACACATTTGTAGTGGAAAGTCTTTAAAAACCTTTTGTAAGCCTCTTTTGCCATCTATTGTGACTGATAGAACTGTATAGCCAAGCTCTAAAAGTTGATTGAGTAATAGTTTATAGTCAGCTGATAGTTCACTTTGAATATGTTTGGATAAAAGTATCTCTTTGGTAATGTCATCTTTAAAAACTAGCGTTCCAAGTTTATCTTTGCGTTTGCCATAAAAAGTAGCATCACAGATAAGAACTATCGCTCTAGGTTTATGATATTTTATATTTGGTTCATATTCAAATATTTGCTTCTGAACCCATCGAGAACTTTTCTTATATTCCTCTGCTAAATCACTTAGTGTTTGTCTCTTATAAATATACTTTTTAAAAATAATTTCTTGTAATTTATCTGGTCGTCTTTTTGATGAAAAATAACTATTACAACTTGAGCATTTATATCTCTGAATTCCACCTAATTCACCATTTTTTTTAGTCTTTTTTGATGTACAGTGTGGACAGATTTTTGCATTTTTTTACAGCTCATTGTAAATAAAACCTTTTTAACCATTACTATACAGTAGTTTCAAGCACTTTTCAGCCTAAAAAATTTTACTTTAAATCAATTATGCAGGTATGAATATTTTAAAAACACCATCCGTAGAAATATTTGATATATTAAACGGATAACAAAACTTTGAAACTAATAAATTTTCTCGACTTATTTTAGTAAGTATAAACTGATATAATTTTATATGTTAAACATACAAAAAAAAATATCTCAAGCAAAAGCTAAACTCTTAGTTGAGTATCCATTTTTTGGAACTGTTGCTTCACGCTTAAAGCTTATTTCTAATGATGATATACAAACTTTTAAAAGTGATGGCATCTCGCTTGAATATAATAGTGATTATTTAGAGTCATTAACAATAAATGAGATGGAATTTGTTTTTGCAAATGGTGCGATGCACGCATCTTTGGCTCACGAATATCGTAAAAGTAACAGAAGTGGATGGCTTTGGCAACTCTCCACTGACTACGCGATAAATGATATGCTTGTTGAAAATGGACTTCATCGACCAGACCTCGCACACTATTCAAAAAGATTTAGTGGACTTTACGCAGAAGAGATATATGAAGAGTTAAAAGCCGACATTCTTCGTGATGAGTTGGAGTATGAAGCAGATGATGAAAACGATGTACAAAATCCAGATGCCGAGAATCCTCAAGAGGAACAACTTTTTGATGAGTTTGTAAAAGCTACTCTAGATGCTGAAGAAGCAAAAGAAGCTTTAGCATCTGGACTCCATAGATTTTTTAAACTAGGGCTGAAGTCTAATGTTAATTGGAGAGATGAGTTAAGAGTTGCGATAGATAGATTTTATAAAGACGACTATGCTCAGATGCCACCAAATAAAAAGTTCTTGCATCTTGGTTTTTATCTTCCTTCTAGCATTAGCAATAGGTTTAAACTTGTCATAGCAGTTGATAGTTCTGGTTCAGTTGATGAAACTCTTTTAAGTGAGTTTTTAAATGAGCTAAAATTTTTGATGAATACAATACCATCTTATGAAATAAATATGCTTGTGAGTGATGATAAGATAAATTCACATCATATTTTTTATAGTGGTGATAGACTTGAAGTAGATTTAAAAGGTGGTGGGGCAACAGACTTTAGACCTGTTTTTGAGTTTATTCAAGATAATTTGCAAGACACACAACTACTTCTTTACTTTAGCGATTTAGAAGGAACTTTTCCAAAAAAAGAACCATCTTACATGGTAAAGTGGATAAGTCCAAATGAAAAAGAAGTTCCATTTGGAGAAGTTATAATTTTAAAAAATTAGTCAAAGACTACTTGATTGTTTCCATTTTGTTGGGCTTGAAGCAACATCATATCTGCTTGAGATATTGTTTCTTCAATATTATCTTCAGTATGCAGTGCAACACCTATGGAAACTGTACATTTTATATAGTCATTATTTTTAGTAGTAAAACCAGACTTTTCGACTTCTTGGCGTAATCTCTCAAAAATATCAGCAGCACTATCTCTATTTATATTTTTTAAAATTATACAAAATTCTTCACCTTGAAATTTAGCTATAAAATCTTTGTAATTGGTTTTAGTTCTTAGAATTTCAGATAAATTAATGATGACTTCATCACCAATATCTTGACCAAATTTTTTGTATATTTCTTTAAAGTTGTCAATATTTACAATTCCAACAGCAAATTGTTCACCACTTACTTTAGCGTCTTGTGAATACTCTTTCATGTATTTATAAAAATAACGATGATTGTAAAGACCTGTTAGGACATCTCTATTTGCATAGTTCGTTATAAATTGAATATTTTCTAAGGATTCAATAGAATTATGAATACGACAGAAAAATTCTTCTTTAGAATAAGGTTTATGAATGTAGTCATTTGCACCTTGTTTTAAAAACATTGCATTTGTTTCTTCATCATCACTGGAAGATAGTACCATGACACACAGTTCTGACTTTTTGTATTTTTTTCGTATCTCTTTAGTTAGTTCAAGTCCATTCATAACAGGCATATTATAATCAGTAAGAACTAAAGATATATCTGGATTTTCATTTAGCATACCAAGTGCTTCTTCCCCATGACTTACAGCTATGACTTTAAAAAAAAGATTTTCTAGTGTTTCTTTTAAAACTTTACGAAACACCATAGAATCTTCAACTACCAAAATTTTATGTTCTTGATTTTTTTCTAGTCGTTGTATAGTCTGAATAACATAGTTTATATCGTTAACTCCACCTTTATTTATATAATCAATTATATTTTTTTTAAGAATTTTTTTTCTAAACTCTTTGTCAATATTTGCACTAAGTACAATAACTTTGTTCCCCGTTTTTAAAACATAATCAACTATTTGACCATCTGGTGCATCTGGAAGATTTATGTCAAGTATTGCTAAGAAGTATTTATATTTTTTTAAAAATAGTCTTGCTTCTGAAAGTTTATAGGCTATATCTACTTCATATTTTAAAGTAGTAGAAATCTTTTTAGCAATAAGTTTGGCAAGTGTTTTGTTGTCTTCGACGATTAGTATTCTTTTCATGGAGGTATTATAGTATAATTTTTTATGAATTACTTAGAAAATATTTTACAAAATTTAGAAAAAAAACAAAATGTATTTTTAACAGGTGGAGCAGGTGTAGGTAAAACAACAATAACAAGAGAAATTATACGCCACTTTGAAGATGAAGCTAAAAAAGTAGCAAAATTGGCATCGACAGGAATGGCGGCAACCTTAATAGATGGACAAACACTTCATAGTTTTATGGACTTGGGAATAGCGTCTACTATAGAAGAACTAGAAAAATCTGGTAAATTTTTGATAAAAAATAAGATAAAAAAATTAATAGCTAGTATGAGCCTTATTGTCATAGACGAAATTTCTATGGTTAGTGATACTTTGATGGAGATGATAAAACTTCGTATAACTCAAGCAGAGTTTAAAGGTTGTATTTTAGTAGTAGGTGACTTTTTACAACTTCCACCAGTTGTTCGTGGAGGGGGTGAAGTTAAGTTTGCTTTTGAATCAGACTCATGGAGTGAGTTTGAGTTTAAAAAAGTTGAGCTGACACATATATACAGAACTGATGACAAAAAGTTTATAGAGCTTTTAGGAAGTATTAGAAATGGATTTATTGATGAGAAAATTCATAATGATTTAAATGATTTTATCAGACCTTTGCCAGAAGATTTAGGAGAGTTTACTTTTTTGTTTGGAAAAAATATTTCAGCATCTAAACATAATAAAAGACAACTCGCTTATATAGATGATGAGCTTTTTGTAAAAGAGGCACAAGTTATTAAACATATAAAAAGTGTTAAAGACATAGAAGTAGATAGATTTATGAATGACTCTAGAATAGATAAAGAATTGGAGTTAAAAATAGGAGCACCAGTTCTTTTTACACGAAACTCTTGGAACTATTTTAATGGAGAGCGTGGCATTGTTGTAAATGTAGAGCCAACTTTTGTTTATGTAAGAAAAAGTGATACAAAGATTGTAAAACTTGAAACAGTTGAACAAAGTAAATCTAAGTGGAGTGAAAAAAGTATAGATGGGAAAAAAGAGATGGTTGAGGTTGCTCAACTTAGTGTATATCAGTTTCCTATAAAATTAGCTTTTGCTATAACAATTCATAAGTCTCAAGGCATGTCCATAGAAGACTTAATTATTGAGACAAATGAGATATTTGCACCTTCTCAATTTTATGTAGCAATTTCACGAACTTGCAATCCAAAAAGATTAAATCTCATAGCTCCTCAATGTCAGTGGAGAGATATAGTTTTTGTTAATTTTAAGGCTTTGAAATTTGTTAGAATATAATTATTTTAAACTAGTTAGAAGTTTTTAGGGAATAATTTTTGCTGTTAAGTTGAAAGTATATTGAGTTAATAGAGGAGATAGCTATGGAAACTAGAGCAACATGTCAAAGTTATTTAACATCGATGCAAAATTATCATGAACCGTTTATTGATAAGTTTGAAGAAATTTATAATCAAGCTCAAAAAGCAGAGATAAATTTAAAAAATGAAAAACAAATATTACCTGTTTTAGCTAGAATACCAAAAGAGAGTGAAGATAAAGAACAAGATAGTGCTGTTGCAAGATTTCTTGACGATCTTTGTACTAAAGGTGCCTTGAAGTTTTTAGCAGATTTAAATATGGAAAAAATTCAAGCAAAAATAGATGAATATCGTAATAAATTAATAGCAAAAATGGGTGATTCACCAGATGCTATGAAAGAGATAGCAAAATTAATATCAAGTTTTAAAAAGCGATTATTAGAAGAATTGGAAGCAAGTTTAGACAGAAGTAAAGATGCAGAACCTAGTTTAAAAGTTGCTTTATTTCAAGTACAACTTAATATGAAAAAAGATACTTCTAAAGCATTAGAAGAACTACTTTCATCAAGATAACTCTCACAAGTTGTGAGAGTTAAATATAGAAATAATTACAGTTTGTCTTCGTTTTTACCAAGATACTCAGCAACACCCTCAGTTGTTGCTTTCATACCTTCATCACCTTTTTGCCAACCAGCAGGACAAACTTCACCAAACTCATCAGTAAACTGCATAGTATCTACCATTCTAAGCATCTCATCGATATTTCTTCCAAGTGGAAGGTCATTGATAACTGCATGGCGAACTACACCTTGTGCATCTATAAGAAATGAACCACGAAGTGCTACTGCTTCACCAAAAAGTACATCATAATCTTTAGAGATTTGTTTTGTTAGGTCAGCTACAAGCGGATAACCAACTCTACCGATGCCGCCATTATTTACAGGAGTTTCTCTCCATGCGAAGTGAGAAAATTGACTATCAACAGAAACACCTATAACATTTACACCACGATCTTTAAAGTCTTTAAGTCTATGATCAAAAGCGATAAGTTCAGATGGACAAACAAAAGTAAAATCTAGTGGATAAAAAAAGATTACTGTACCTTTTTCTCCCATATTTTCACTAAGTTTAAAATCTTCAACGATTGAACCGTCACCTAAAACTGCTGTTGCTGTAAAATCTGGAGCTTTGTTTGTTACTAACATAATTATATGTCCTTTGTATTTTAGTTTATGGCGAAATTTTAACTAAAAATAATTAATGGTTGTCATCTAAAATAAAGTAGTAAGATTATTTAAGGATAATTTTTATCTTTTAATTTTATAAAAATAATAGAGGCTAAAAAGTGATAAAAAAAAATATTTATATACTGGTGTCATTATGTACGGTTCTTTTAGCAATATCGATAGAAGCGCGTAAGCAAGTAGGTGAGTCGTACTCCATTATACGAGAGTTTTTTAAAGAAAGTGAACTTATTTATGTTGTAGCCGATGTGCGTAATTTAATAGGGCTTAAACAAACATAAGAAAAAATCCACAAGAACAAGTTTATATGTACCAGATAGATGCAAAACTTGAAGACCAGCAAAAAGTTTTTTTAAATTGTACTACAGGCATGTGGAATAATTCTTTAGTCAATTACTAAAATATGAGATTAAATTGGAAAATTTTACTTAGTGGATATACCGATAGTTATCTATAATGATAACAACTTCCTAAGAGTATGGGCTTGGTTTTGTAGAGTATAAATCAATAGAAGCTTCGCATTCTTATGAAATAAGAAATGGAAAATAATATAATTTAGCTACAATACAAAAAAGGACAATCGATGACAAAAGAGTATATATTTACTTCTGAGTCTGTAACAGAAGGGCACCCTGATAAGATGGCAGATCAAATCAGTGATGCAATTTTGGATTATATTATAGAGCATGATTCTAAACCTGAACTAGCACGAGTTGCTTGTGAAACTTTAGTATCAAATGGTTTTTGTGTAATAGCAGGCGAATTGAAAACAACAGCTTATGCACCAATGCAAGAGATAGCTAGAAAGGTTATCCAAGAGATTGGCTATACAGATGCAAACTATGGATTTGACTATCGCTCAGCAGCAGTTTTAAATACAGTAGGTGAACAGTCCCCAGATATTATGCAAGGTGTTGATAAAGCAGATGGAGTTATAGGGGCAGGGGATCAAGGCTTAATGTTTGGGTATGCTTGTCGTGAAACAGAAGTTTTAATGCCACTTCCTATTTATCTAGCACACCGCTTAACTCAAAGACTTGCAGAGGTTAGAAAAGAAGGACTTATTCCATACCTTCGTCCAGATGGTAAGGCACAAATTAGTATTAAGTACATAGATGAAAAACCCGTTTATATTGATACTATTGTAGTAGCGGCACAACATTCTCCGGGTGTTTCTCATAAACAAATCACTCAAGATATAATTGATGAAGTTATAAAAGTAGTTATTCCAAAAGAAATGATGGATGAAAATACAGTTATTCATGTAAATCCAACTGGAAAGTTCGTTGTTGGTGGACCACAAGGTGATGCAGGACTTACAGGAAGAAAAATCATAGTAGATACTTACGGTGGAAGTTGCCCTCATGGTGGAGGTGCTTTTAGTGGAAAGGATCCTACTAAAGTTGATAGAAGTGCATCTTATGCAGCTAGATGGATTGCAAAAAATCTTGTTGCTAGTGAAATCTGTGAAAAGGTGACTATACAAATTGCTTATGCTATTGGTATTGTTCAGCCTGTCTCGATAATGGTAGATGCACATAATACAAGCACAGTTGAAGAGGAAAAAATAGAACTTTGCATAAGAGAACTTTTTGATTTATCTCCAAAAGGTATTATAGATTCCTTAGATTTACTACGCCCAATATACAAAAAAACTGCCTCTTATGGCCACTTTGGACGAGAAGATAAAGAGTTTACTTGGGAGCGAACAGATAAAGTAGATAGCATAAAAGCATTCTTTTCTAGGAAATAAGGAACTTTTATAATGTTTGTTTATTTAGCAAAGATATTTTAGCTATTTTTAAAAGTCTTGTGATAAACTTGTCCCAAATTTATTTTAGGAGAAATTTATGGCAGTAATTATTAATGATACCTGTATTAATTGTGGTGCATGTATAGATGAATGTCCAGTAGAAGCAATTGTTGATGAGGATGATAATCCGAATGATGAGGATACTTATTATGTTTATGGTGACAAATGTGTAGAGTGTGTTGGTCATCATGATGAACCAGCTTGTGCTACTGCATGTCCTACTGAGGGCTGTATTACTTGGGATGCTATCGGTGAAAGCCCAGAGCATCGTGAAGAAATTACAGATGAGCAACGCACAAATAAAGAAGCTATTGTAGATTAATTCTTTTTTATTTTTAAGCATAAGGGTATTTTATACCTTATGCTTATCTTTTCTTTTATAAATCTTTCAATTTAAACTAAACTATACTTTTATTTCGATATAATCCCAGACTAATTTTATAATATACAGGAGATTTGATGGAGCGTACACTATCAATAATAAAGCCAGATGCAGTTGCAAAAGGTGTAATCGGTAAAATTTTAGATCGTTTTGAGAGTAATGGTCTTAGACTTGCAGCTACTAAAAAAATTCAACTTTCAATCCAAGATGCACAAGCATTTTATGCTATTCATGCAGAGCGTCCTTTTTTCAACGACTTAGTTGATTTTATGATTAGCGGTCCAGTTGTAGTTACAGTTTTAGAAGGTGACAATGCTATGCAAATAAACCGTGATTTAATGGGTGCAACTAACCCTAAAGAAGCTGAGGCTGGAACTATCCGTGCTGATTTTGCGCAAAATATAGATGCAAATGCAGTTCATGGAAGTGATTCAGTTGAAAATGCAGCTATAGAAATTGCATTCTTTTTCTCTGAGAGAGAAATTTCGTAAGTTCTTATGAAAATAAAATTAATTAAAATTGGTAGAACACCTTTAGATTTTGAAGTGAAGTCTGATGAAATAATTTTTAAAGGTTATTTAGAGTATTATGCTGACAAATTGATTTTGCTAAAAGCAAAGCTAAATGGCTTTGTGAAAACTCAGTGTAGCCAATGTGGGAAAGAGGTAGAAGTAGCACAAAATGAAGATGTAGAGTTTTATATCTCAGATGGTGCTTATGATGATACAAACAATCTAGCAATAGATATTGTAGAATCTTTTGACTCACAAGCAGATTTAGATGAACTTCTAAAATCTGAAATAGAACTAATCAAAAGCGACTATCATAGTTGTCAAGATTGTAGATAGATAAAAACCAAATAAAGGAAATAGATTATGGCAGTACCTAAAAGACGAGTCTCACACTCTCGCGGAGCGAAAAGAAGAACTCACTATAAAATTACTTTAGCTAAACCAGTTAAAGATAAAGACGGAACATACAAGCTACCTCACCATATCAACCCAACTACGGGTGAGTATAAGTAATCAATGGTAAAAATTGCTATTGATGCAATGGGTGGGGATTTTGGTCCTTCGCCAATTGTTAAAGGGTGTATCCAAGCACTTAAAAAAAAGTCATTTGAACCTATCCTTGTAGGAAATAAAAAAGAAATTTTAGCTCTGTTACCAAAATGTTATAGATCTGAGATTTCTATAGTTGAAGCTGATGATGTTATTTCTATGAGTGATTTAGCAACTGATGCTATTAGGAGAAAAGAGAGTAGCATATATAAAGCTATTGACTTAGTTAAAGATGGTGAAGCTGATGGAGTTGTGTCTGCTGGTCATAGCGGTGCCACAATGACCTTGGCAACTCTTAGGCTTGGTCGCTTAAAGGGTGTTTCTCGTCCTGCTCTTGTGACTCTTATGCCAACAAAAACAGGTCGTCGTTCAGTTGTTTTAGATGTTGGAGCAAATGTTGACTCTAAGCCTGAGCATCTAGTACAATTCGCTATTATGGGTGGATGCTATGCTAAGGATTTACTAAAGGTTGAAAATCCGTCAATAGGTCTTTTAGCAAATGGTGAAGAAGACTCAAAAGGGAACGAAGTAACAAAAACCGCTTTTAAAATGCTTAAAGGCTATAAAGGCTTTGTTGGTAATGTTGAAGGTGGGGATATCTTTAATGGAAGTTGTGATGTTATAACTTGCGATGGTTTTATAGGAAACTTAGTCCTTAAAACTAGTGAAGGAGTAGCTGCTACTATTAGTGGTTTGATTAAAGACTATATAAGAAAATCTCCTATTGCTATTACAGGTGCACTTTTAATGAGAAAAGTTTTTAGACTTTTGAAAAAAGAGATAGATTATGCCGAAGTTGGTGGCGCACCTCTTATTGGTCTAAAAGGTTGTGCTATTGTTAGTCATGGGAAGAGTAATGCAAGGGCAATAGAAAATGCGATTTATCAAGCTATCGGTTATGTTGATACAGGTGTAAATGAGCATATATTAGAAAAACTTCAAGAGTACAATCAAAAGGATATTTAATGGCTTATGCTGCATTTCGCTCTATCGGTTCTTATGTTCCAAGTAAAATATTAACTAACGATGAACTTTCAAAGATGGTTGATACAACAGATGAATGGATAACAAAAAGAACAGGTATCAAAGAGCGTCGCATCGCAGCAAAAGATGAGCATACTAGTGATTTGGGTGTTGAGGCTGCTAAAAAAGCTATACAAAGAAGTGGTGTAGATGCTAGTGAAATAGATATGATTATCTGTGCAACTATCTCTCCTGATTATTTTTGTATGCCTTCAACTGCAACGGTAATCGCAACAAAACTTGGTCTTGGAAAAATTACAGCATTTGATATTTCTGCTGCTTGTACAGGATTTGTTTATTTGATTTCTATTGCGAAAGCATTTATAGAATCAGGAATGAAAAAGAATGTTCTTATTGTAGGTGCTGAGAAGATATCTGCAATTATGGATTATACTGATAGAGGAACTTGTATTTTATTTGGTGATGGTGCAGGTGCAGCAATGATTTGTGCAACTGAAAAAAAGCAAGAAGCAATTATAGATATTCATACAGCATCAGATGGAAATTATGCTGATTTACTTATGACTCCAAATGGTGGAACAGGCTCAGTCCATGATGCACTAGAGCAAGAAGCAGCAGGTTGTTTTATGCAGATGAAAGGCAATGAAACTTTTAAAGTTGCAGTTAGAACTTTAACAAAAGATGTCATAGATATCTTAGAAAAAAACTCAATAGATAGTTCTGTAATAAATCATTTCGTTCCACATCAAGCAAATTACAGAATTATTAAAGCAGTTGGTGATGCTCTTAAGTTAAAAGAAGAACAAGTTGTTTTAACTGTTGCAAAATATGGTAATACTTCTGGTGCATCTATACCTATGGCAATAGACGATATTTATGAACAAGGTAAACTTAAAAAAGGTGACCTAATGCTTTTAGACGCTTTTGGTGGTGGACTTACTTGGGGTTCAGCCTTAGTTCCTTTTTCACCAAAATAAGACTAAATATATTCTCTTTCATTTAAAAGTGTAAAAATTTTTTTAAAAAAATCATCTTCACTGGGAAGATGTAACTTAGCATTTCTTTGTTTTTCTCCCCACATAGGATTTGGAAAATAAGAATCATCTTTAAATCTAGCCATAATATGTATGTGAACACGGGGAAGTATATTTGAAAAAGATGCCATATTTATTTTGTCAGGTTTATAATAATTTTTCATCTCAAATTCTAAAATATCGTAAATATCCCATAATTTAAGTCGTAATTTTTTTGGAACATCTCCTAATTCTTTGTACGGCTCTTTAGTGAAAATTTTTAGCCAAGGTATTTCGCTTTCATGTTTTTCTATATATATTTCACCATCTTCATATATTAGCAGATGCATAAAAACTCCTTTTATTAGTATATATATTATCATAAGTAATATTTACTAAACCTCGAATAAATTCGAGGTTAATAGACTAGTGAGATATTTGAGAAATACCAAATATTTCAGGATAAAAAGTAAGCATTAGTAAGACGATTACTTGAATAATAATAAAAGGAACTACCCCTTTATAGATGTCTGTTGTTTTTACATTTGGAGGGGCGACACCTTTTAAGTAAAACAGACTAAAACCAAAAGGTGGGGTGAGAAATGAGGTCTGTAAATTCATCGCTATTAAAATCGCATACCAAACAGGGTTTATACCAATCGCTTCAGCAATAGGTACTAAAATTGGTACAATGATATATGAAATTTCTATAAAATCAATAAAAAATCCTAAAATCATAATTGCAAACATAGAGAGAAGTAAAAAGCCCCATTTTTCACCTGGAAGTCCTAACATAAATTCTTCTACAATTATATCCCCACCAGTATAAGTAAAAACCATTGAAAAAGCTGTAGCACCAATAAGAATACCAAAAACCATAGCTGTTATTTGTACAGTTTCTTTTGAAGCATTATGAACCATATCAAAAGAAAATGATTTATATAAAAATGCAAGGACTATTGCTCCAATCCCTCCAACTGCTGCCGATTCAGTAGGAGTTGCGATGCCCATAAAAATAGACCCCAAAACAAGTAGTATAAGTACAAGTGGAGGAATAATAGCTTTTAGTGCTTTAATAATTTGTTCCGATTTAGAACCAATATTATTTTCAAGAACAATAGGAGGTGCTGCTTCTTTGTTAATAGATGAATAGATAACAATATATAAAATATATGCACCTATCAAAAATAACCCTGGCCATATAGCAGCCTGAAATAAATCACCAACAGGAACTTGAAAAACATCACCTAAGATGATAAGAACTATTGAAGGAGGAATAATTTGCCCTAGTGTTCCAGATGCACAGATAGTTCCTGTTGCTAAGCCTTTGTTATAGTTGTACTTCATCATAACAGGAAGTGATATAACTCCCATAGCAACCACACTAGCTCCAACAACACCTGTAGATGCTGCTAGTAATGAGCCAACTAAAACTGTGCTAATTGCTAAACCACCACGCACTTCGCCAAATAGATAACCCATAGACTCTAATAGTCTCTCTGCTAACTGACTTTTTTGTAGAACTATTCCCATAAATATAAAAAGAGGAATCGCCATTAAAATAGTGTTATTCATAATAGCCCAGATTCGATAAGGCATAAAAGCAAACATATCTACACCGTATTGTAATCCTTGTATAAAACCTTCATCTGCTGCAAAAGCTTCAAAGAATCCAGCTGTAAAACCAAAGATGACAGATACAGCACCAAAGGTAAAAGCAACAGGAAAACCAAACAGAAGCATAAATAGTGCTGTAAAAAACATTACTATACCAATCATTTCGATGCTCCTTTATAAATATTTATATTTTTAATTATATATCCAATAGCAGTTATAGAAAGCAATAACATCGAAAAAGGTATAAAAGCTTTCATTATCCATCTATAAGATAGTCCACCTGGATCACCACTTATTTCGTTTGAAGAAAATGATTCATAAACAAATTCTAATGAACCAAAGCCAATAAGTAGGGCAAAAGGAATTAAAAATATAAATGTTCCAACAATGTTTATGATTGCCTGTTTTTGTGGAGTTAGATTGTCATATATAATATCAACTCTAACATGTCCATCTTCTTTTAATGTGTATGAAATTCCTAGTAAAATTACAACAGAAAATAGATGCCATTCCATTTCCTGCATTCCAATGGAGCCAGAGTTAAAAAAGTATCTCATGATTACATCATAAAACACATTCAACATCATTAGCAACATCAAAACTGAAGTAATATTTCCTATAAAATCAGCAAACTTATTAAAAGCTTTTTCTAATTTCAATAGCATTTAGATCCTTATTCTAGGTTGTCTTTTAAGTAAGTGTAATCTGACATTTCACTCCAAACTCTAGCTTTTTTCATATAAGCATTTTGAGAATTTAAAATCTCTTTTAAAAGAGGATTATTTTTAGTTTTTTCAGCAAGTAATTTTTTGTTTGCTGCTTTCATTGCGTTAAATACTGATTTTGGGAAAGTTTTGATTTTGATATTTGGATATTCTTTTTCAATTTTCGCCCAAGCTTCAGCACTCATATAAAAGTTTTCTGTGTACATATCATACGCAGCTAATCTCATAGCAACTCTTAAGATCTCTTTATTTTTAGCACTAAGTTTATTGAATTTTTTAGTATTTACTAAAAATTGTAACTCAGTTGCTGGCTCATGCCATCCTGTATAGTAAAAAGGTGCAATTTTGTAAAATCCCATGTTGATATCCATACCAGGTCCAACCCATTCTAGTGCATCGATAGTTCCACGCTCTAAAGAAGTGTAAAGCTCACCTGGAGCGATATTTGTAACAGTAAGACCTAACTCAGCCATAACTTCTCCAGCAAACCCTGGAATACGCATCTTAAGGCCTTTTAAGTCTTCAACACTTTTGATTTCTTTTCTAAACCAACCGCCCATTTGATTTCCTGTGTTACCACCTGGAAACGATAAAACTTTATGTTTTTTATAAGCTTTTTCCATCAACGCCATACCGCCACCATAATAAAACCAAGAGTTTTGCTCAGCTGCAGTCATACCAAAAGGCATACTTGTAAATGGAAGAAGATTTATATCTTTACCTTTCCAATAATAAGACGCAGAGTGTGCCATGTCATATTGTCCAAGCTTCACCATATCCAAAACACCAAATGGAGATTTGTGTTTGTTTGAAGCGTCTACTCTAATAGTGAAGTTACCACCACTCATTTTGTTAACCATATCTGCCATATTTGTTACAGCAGTTGAGAATGGAACCGCTGTTGGTCCCCATGTTGTTGCTATTTTCCATTTTACTTTTTTCTCACCAGCTATCGCTGATACAGCTAAAACAGAAACTAAACCTAGTGTTCCTAGAAGTTTTGTCAATTTCATCGTACTTTCCTTATTTTAAGTTAGAAGTATTGTATCGATGCTATATGACAAAGGTATGACATTTTTATTTTATTAATTTTTATTTTTAAAAAGGTAACCAACATCAAGAACAGTTTCTATATAGTCAAGTTGCAGTTTCTTTCTTAGTCGTTTAACAAGTGAGCGAATGGATTCTATAGAAGCGATATTACCTTCCCATACGATAGTTTGAATGCTCTCAAATGAAACAACTTTTCCTCTTTGAGAAAGAAGTAAATTTATAAGGTTGCGCTCTTTTGTTGATAGATGTACTCGTAAGCCTTCTATCTCAATAACACTATCTTTGAAATAAAACTTACAATCTTTACTAATTTCTATGACATCTTTATCTATATGACAAAGTTTCTCTATCTTTATTTCAAGTTCATCTATAAAAAATGGTTTTTTCAAGTAGTCATTACAGCCACAACTATAAGAATCTTTAATTACATCAAGCTCAATAGTAGAGCTTATGATGATAACTGGAGTGTCTTTGTTATATTCTCTGATTTTTTTAAGTAATTCAATTCCATTTAATGAAGGGGTATTAATATCTAAAACAAAACATATATAACCTTCATCGATTGCTTTATAAGCCTCTTCTCCATCTAAAAAGTTATTTACCTCAAAACCTTTTGCTTTTAATCTTTTTGTTATGGTTGAGTTTAATCGTTTGTTGTCTTCAAGAAGAAGAATTTTCATATTTTCATTTCCTTACTTGGTACAATTATATCAAAGGTAACAACTTCTTTATCATTATAAACTTGGATTTTACCATTCATTTTATCTTCTATAATTACCTTTGCCATATAAAGACCTAGACCTGTTCCATCTTTATTTGTAGTAAAGTAGGCATCAAAAATTAGACCGATTATATCCCCAGGAATTGCTCCACCATTATCACTGATTCTTATTTGTGCATAATCTTTTATTGATTTAATGCTTATGTTGATATTGTTACCTTTTTTAGCGGATAGTATTTTTTTCTTTGCATTGTTTATGATATTTAAAAGAACTTGTTTAAATTCACTCTCGTAACCATAAGCATTTATAGACTTATTGCTACAAGAAACAGTTAGTTTGATATGAGAGTAAAAAATTTGTTTTCCTAAAATTTCCAAAACATCATCTAAAGCTTTTTTAGCACAAAATATAGCTTTTTTTGTAGAAGGTTTTAAAAAATTTCTAAAATCTTTTAAAGTATGTGACATATACTGAATTTGAACCATTGATTCATTTACGAACTCTTTCATATTTTTTTCATTCATTTCATCTTGAACATAAGAAAATTCCATATCTTGAAGTATAGCGGAGAGTTCTACCAGTGGCTCGTTCCATTGGTGTGCGATAGCTTCAACCATCTCTCCCATTTCTGCTAGTTTAGATTGTTGAATCATAAACTGCTCTTGCTGAATTCTTTTAGTAATATCATCCATAACACTTACAATTCCACCAATAGAACCATCTATGTTCTCATAAACTGTTTTGTTATAGCTTACAACTCTTGAACGACCATCTGAGAAGTGAAATGTTTCTTCAAAGTTCGCTGTTCCATGAGTGTCAAGTAGCATCGCATCTTTTTGTAGATGCTTTAGAGCAGAATCTTTTTGAAAAAAATCAAAAACAGTCTTTCCTATTATCTCTTCTTTATTTTTGTTAAAAAAATCTGCAAAGGCTTTATTACAACCTATATAAACTCCATCTAAATCTTTATAGTTTAGTGGATTTGGAATAGTGTCCATCAAAACACCGATAAATTTTAGCTGGTTTGTGAGTGCAAGTTCAGTTTTTTTTCTTCGTCTTACATTTATGGTTAGTAAGATTAGAATTATTGTGATTATGAAAAGAGTGCCAATAGTTGCCCAAACCAATTTTTTATAAGTTTCATAAAAAGAGAATGGTTTGTTTATAATTTCATAGTTCTTTATAGAAGATGGAATTTGTATTTTATATTTTTGAAGTTCATTATAATCAAACATATATTTATTTGGACTTTTAGTTAAGATGGGTACTGTTCTTGGATTTACTCCTTTTAGTAAATCTTCAACCATTATAGATGCTGACTCTGCTTGTGATGCTGCACTTGTTAAAACTCCACCAACGATGCCCTCTCCTAAGTAAAAATCCCATAAGCCATAAATTGGGGTATTTGAAATCTCTCTTACTTCTTCTAAACTCTCTTTATAAGTAAAATATTTTCCTGCTTTATCTTGAAAAAGTAAAACCCAAAGTATGGCTGTATCCTTAGAAAGATTTGTTACCTTGTTCTTTAAGTTAGATATTTTCATATTATCAACATATTCAAATTCAACTCTATTTTTATAAATAGGTAGAACTTTAAATATATCTCTTTTAATGGCGAAACCTGTTCTTGAGTGGTCATTTATAATGAGAATTTTTTTTAGTTTTGGATGAAGGTTTAAGATGAGGTCTATATTTTTTTTAATATCAACCGCTTCAACTACCCCAGTAGTGTATGAACGCATATTGTTCTCGTAAATCATGGCTTCATCAAAGTTGTTTATACCTAAAAATACAACGGGTAAGTCTTTAAATAGATGCTCATGATATCTGATGACAAACTCTAATGCATTGTTGTCAGCAGCGATTATAAGATCAAAACCTCTGTTTCTAAAGCGTTCATCATAAAGTTCAAATAGTCTGTCAAAGTAAAGGGGAGTTGCAACTTTTTTTGTGTCCATATAGACAGTAGTTAGAGATACATCATCTCTGTTATCAAAATTTTTATCGATGACTTTAGAGATGTCATCACTCCACTTATAACCTCTATGGTAAGAGTGTATAAGTAAAATGTCTTTTTGAGTTACAGATGCTGACAACTCAAAAAGAAAAAATATGCTTAGTAGAAAAAAACTTTTTTTAAAGAAATACATTTTTTGATTATATCAAAAGATGCATAACTTTTTTGAATTAATCTCTATGTCTAGAAGAATTTGAGCGATTTCTATCGCGATTACCTCTGTAACCACCACCTTCACGACTTCCTCCACCCTCACGGTTTCTATTTCCACCTCCACCTGAGCGAGGCTTATTGCCACGGTAACCACCGCCGCCGCCACTTCTACCACGACTGCGACCACGACCGCCACCAGTATCTCTTCTTCTTCCAGCACGCTCTAAAATAGCGTCTAATCTATCAGCAGGTATTCCGATTTGATTTGGACCTTTTATATCTTGTTGGTCAAGTAGCATAGAGATAAGTTTGTAAGCCATTTGTTCTTCATCAATATCTTCTCTAAGTTTGTCTAAAACTTTATGTGCTTCATCATAGATATGTTGATTTTCAACATTACTAACAAGTTTATCGATAGTTGAACTTCTTAAGTCATTTTTACTTGGAACAAAAGCGTGAGTCATAGTTGCTCCAACTTTTGATTTGATTCGTTGAAGTTCTTTAAACTCTAGTGGAGTTAAAAGTGTTATAGCTTTACCTTTAGTTCCCGCGCGACCTGTTCTACCGATGCGGTGAACATAAGACTCAGGGTCAAAAGGGATGTGATAATTAAAAACATGGGAAATATTGTTTACATGAATACCACGAGCAGCTACATCAGTTGCAACAAGAACTTTTATAGAATCGCTTTTAAAACCTTTTATTACTGCTTCACGTTGACGTTGTTCCATATCTCCATGAAGACCATTTGCTAAATACCCAGCATTTGATAAAACATTACTTAGTCTATCAACTTCACTTTTTGTTCTACAAAATACAATCGCTTTTTTAGTTCCCTCAGAATCCATAAGACGAATAACTGCATCATCTCTTTCACTCTCTTCGATTACATAATACTCTTGGTCAATATCAGCATTTGTAGTTTCACCTTTTGTTATAGAAATAAACTCAGGGTTATTTAAAATTCGTTCTGCTAAAAGTTTAATAGGTTTAGGCATAGTTGCTGAGAAAAGTAGAGTTTGACGATTTGTAGGAATATACGAAAAGATTTCATTTATATCATCTAAAAATCCCATATCTAGCATCTCATCAGCTTCATCTAAAACAACTATGCTAGGAGAAAAATCTTTAAGCATATCTTTTTTTAAGATGTCTAAAAGACGACCTGGAGTGGCTACAACAACACTTGCCCCACGCTCAATAAGGTCTATCTGTCTTTTGTATGAACTACCACCGTAAACTGTAACAGTTCTAGCATTTATGCCTCTTCCGTACTTGAATAACTCATCACTTACTTGAGTAGCAAGTTCGCGTGTTGGAGTAATAACTAAAATCTCAACACCACTTTTTACATCAATATTGTTTAGTGCTGGAAGACCAAAAGCAGCAGTTTTACCTGTACCTGTATGTGCTTGACCTACGATATCTCTACCTTGAAGTACAAATGGAATTGCAGCTGCTTGAATAGGACTCGGTACAGTAAAACCTGCTTGTTTTACGCTTCTTAGCATGTCTTTGTTTAAACCTAAATCATCAAAAGTAATTTGAGGCTCTTCTTGTTTTGTTTCTTCTTGTGTTTGTGCATTTTCTTCTTGCATCATAATCCTTGTAATTAAGGAGATGATACAAGTTTGCCAACTGCAAAGCACCTTCTCCTAAAATATTATGCGAATTATACCCAAGTAAAACAAAATAAATCTTGAATTTATTAAAATTAAAATAATTTAAGTATAACTTGTGTAAATAATGCTAGCGTTTCTTGCAGATACTTTGTCTATGTCCTGAATTAAAGTACCAATACTAAGATTTAAACCTTCATTCCGTTCAATCATAGTATAATAATAACAAAATTTATAAATACAAGAGGTTTTAATTTAGATGGATTTACAAAATTTAGATATATATTTGGTGCTATTTAGTTTTAGTGGTGTCGTTATTTTAGTTTTGTTTTATCTATATTTAAAAGTAATTCAAGAAAAGAATGCCTTTAAGTTAGAGTTGGCAGTTTTAAATGCTAGATATGATGATGAGGTGAGATTTTCCCAAGAGAAACTAGAGGTTCTTAAAGATGCAAAAGCGGAACTTGGTTTAGAGTTTAATAACTTGGCAAGTAAAATTTTTGATGATAAAACAAAAAAATTTGACCATACTCATAAAGAACAATTTGAAATATTATTAAAACCTTTTAGAGAACAAATATCTAACTTCTCTATACAATCTCGTGAACAGTTTACTACTCAGTTAAAAGATGGGCATCTACTTAAAGATGAATTACTAAGACTAAAACAGATGAATATTCAACTCTCCCAAGATGCTATAAATCTAACTAATGCTTTAAAAGGTGAAAATAAAACTCAAGGAAATTGGGGAGAAATAATTTTAGAACGCATCTTAGAAGAGTCAGGTTTAAGAGAGGGTATGGAGTATGAAACACAGGCAACTTTAAAATCAAGTGAAGGTAAAACTTATAGACCTGATGTAGTTATTCATATGCCACAAGACAGAGATATTATCATAGACTCAAAAGTTTCTTTAGTTGCTTATGAGAGGTTTATGAGTGAAGATGATGATGAGGAACGAGCAATAGCTTTAAAAGAGCATATATTTTCAATAAAAACGCACATAAAAGCTCTAAGCTCGAAACAATACGACAAACTTGAAGGTGTAAATACACTTGATTATGTTCTTTTATTTATGCCAATAGAGGGCGCTTTTTTGTTGGCTCTTGAACAAGATGGAGAGTTTTTTAAAAAGGCTTATGATAGCAATATTTTAGTTGTTTCTCCATCTACTCTTTTAGTTACACTAAAAACAATAGAGCATATTTGGAGAACACAAAAACAACAAGACCATGCCAAAAAAATCGCTGAGGAAGCCGAGGCGATGTATGGTAAGCTTGTTCTTTTTGTAGATGAAATGACTAAAGTTGGCTCGCATCTACAAAAAGCACAAGATTCTTACGACACTTCCATGAACAGACTAAAAACAGGTAAAGGCAACATCATAAAACGGGCGCAAAACATGATAGAGCTAGGATTAAAACCAAAAAAAATATTGAGTATTTCAAGTGAAGATTAAAATGAGAGTGAATGAGAAAAAAATTATTCCATACCTTATTGTTGTTGTTCCTCTTGCCCTTGTGTTAACTGCTAGTTTTTTTATAACTACTTTTTATATAGAAAAGGTAAACCTATATTTTCAAAAAATAAAAGAGCGTTCTATAAAAGATTATGTAGATTCTAAAAAAAATAAGAGTGAGATTTGGGTGAAACAACTTAATTTGTTGTTTGATTATAAAGATAATAGAGTAGATAAAGATATAAAAATTAAGTTACAAAAAAGAATTGATATAGCTTATGAAAATGCTAGATTTATTTATGAAAAGTATAAAGGTAAAAAGAGCGATATAGAGATAAAAGAGAGAATCTTAGACTCTTTCAATCAGATGGGTTATAGTTCAAACAAAGAAGCTCTTTATATATCGAATTTTAAGGGTAACAATATTCTCTTTAGAAATGAAAACTTACATAAAATGTATCAAAGATCACTAGTTCTTGAAGAGATTCAGATGATCAAAAAAAAATCTGAAGGTTTTTTAGAAGGCAAGTTTTACCAAGGAGTTGGTAAACAGGTTATTTTTGTTAAAGATTTAGAAATGTATGGTTGGTATATTGGTTCAGCTATCAATATTATGCAAGAAATGGAAGTCTTAAAATCAACTCTTTTGGGTATGGTTCAAAGTATTCCACTAGATAGCTCGGATTTTATGGGGCTTTATGATAACAAAAAGGCAATCTACTTGTCTAAAAAAATGAGAATCTTTTTAGGAGATGAGTCCTTAAATATAATTAGTAAAAATCTTTCTCAAAAATCAACTTGGTACAAATATAAACTAGATGGGTATTACTACTACTCTAAATACTATAAACCTCTTGATTGGCACTTAGTTTATGGTTTTGAAATATCAAGAATGAGTAAACAAGAGTTTAAAAAACAGCGAGAGTTAGAGATAATACTTGATAACGAGTTAGAGCTTATTTTAAAAGCATCTTCAACTATTGTTATTTTTGTTGTTATTTTATCTCTTCTTTTATCAAGAAAAATTAACCAAATATTTTCTCAGTATCAAGAAGAAGTGCACAAAAGAGAAGGTGAGTTAGTAAAACTAAATGAGTCACTAGAGCAAAGAGTATCAGATGAGTTAAATGCACATAGGCAAAAAGACAAGATGCTAATACAGCAGTCAAAAATGGCTGAAATGGGGGATATGCTTAGTATGATTGCTCATCAATGGAGACAACCGCTAAATCAAATGTCCTATCTATTTATGAATGTTGAGTCTGCTTATGAATACAAAGAACTAACAAAAGAGTATCTTGATGAAAAACTAAAAGAGGGTAATGAACTTTTAGAGTTTATGTCTATGACTATTGATGATTTTAGAAACTATTTTCGTCCAGATAAAGAAAAAGAGTTTGTTTTAGTTAGTAATGTAGTAAATACAAGTGTAAAACTTATGCAAAAATCTTTGGAATTAGGTGGAGTTGAGATAGAAGTTGAATCTTATGGAAGAGAACTCACTCATATATATAAAAACGAATTTATCCAAGTGATGTTAAACCTAATCAAAAATGCAAAAGATATACTCATAGATAAAAAAATCCAAAATCCAAAAATAAGCATAACGACAAAAAGTGAAGGCAAAAAACTTGTTGTAGATGTGTGTGATAATGGTGGTGGAGTTGATGAAGATATAATAGATAAAATTTTTGAGCCATATTTTTCTACTAAAGATGAGCAAAGCGGAACAGGTTTGGGACTTTATATGTCAAAAATGATAATCGAAGAACACTTAGAAGGAAAACTAAGTGTTTACAACTCAGACAGTGGAGCGTGTTTTAAGATAGTGTTATAAAGTGTAAAGTTTATATCCAGAGCCTGAAATATTTTCTATAGCTCCATCTGGAACTTTTTTTCTTATGCCACGAACAAGTGAGCGGATAGCATCTTGACTCATTCCTTCATAAGCCCAAATAGCATTTTCAATCTCTTCATACTTTACAACTCTTGTGTGGTGATGAGCTAGCAAGTCAAGAAATAGAGTTTCATTTTTTGTAAGTTTTATCTCTTTGTTATCAGTATATATGACTTTTTCAAAAGCATTATATTCACAGTTTTTTGAAAGTAAAAGGTTAAATTTACTTTTATCTTCTATAAGTTCGATTGACTTCTCTAAAGCACCGATAAGTTTGTCTTTTGTGATTGGTTTTATGATGTACTTAACAAGTTGAAGTTCAACTGCTTGGATTAAGTAGTCAGTATCAGAGTGAGCAGTAGCGATGATGATTTGAACATCTTTATCATGCGCTCTGATGTAACTTGCCATATCAATACCGTTTAGTTTAGGCATGCTAATATCTGTAATTATTATATCTGGCTTATGCTCTTTCCATATATTTATAGCCTCTTTGCCATCTTTGGCTTCAAGAACATTTTTACACACTCTACTAAGATATTCTACGGCACTTTTTCTTACCATTTCTTCATCTTCCACATACAAAATCGTAAAATTTTTTAACATGTCTTTCATAGTTTATACCTCATTTAGGGTATTATACTATTATGAAAATACAAACACAATATAGAACTGAAAAAACATTCACAGATGCCAATGAAGTTGAACTTCTTAAAATAATAGAAGAAGAGATAGGTGACGCAGATGCCAAAGGTACACTTACTTACATAAAAGAGGTTGTAAAAAAAGGCAAGGTTATTGGTATTGGTAGTTATAAATTTAGATTAGCGAAATAAGGAGCAGATATGAATACTGATATTGCAAAATTAATACTTAGGTTATCTCTTGGAATAATGATGCTCTTTCATGGAGTAGAGAAAATTATAAATGGCATTAGTGGAGTAAAGTACTTAACAACAAATGCAGGACTACCAGAGTTTTTAGCTTATGGTGTTTATGTTGGAGAAGTTGTTTTTCCAATCCTGATAATTTTAGGCTTATATGCAAGAGTGGCTTCTTTAGGTCTTGCTTTTAATATGCTTATGGCAATATTTTTAGCTCATGGAAGTACACTTCTTGAGTTAAGTAAAAATGGTTCTCCAGTCATAGAGTTGCCATTTTTTTACTTAGTTATATCAGTAGTAATATTTTTACTTGGAAGCGGAAAGTATGGAGTTAATTCTAAATAGATACTTTTTAAGGATGTGGTACTTTTAACTTTGAGTTAAGACTCCATCCTATGAAGAGCATTAAGACTATAACCATAGAAACAGAAAAAAGATTATAAGCACTTCCAAGATATACAAGCCAGAGTAAGATGGCGCCAAGTGGGGTAGGTACACCTACAAAATGTTTATCTACTTCTCCAGCATCTGTGTTAATATTAAAATGAATCAGTCTTCTTAAACCTGAAATAACATAGTAGATGCTAATAACTGCTACGACAAAAAGCATAAAGCCTGTTAGACTTGGTGCATAAACAGCTTGAAAGATTAGAAATACAGGCACAAGAACAAAACTCAAAAAGTCTGCAAAACTATCAAGTTGAACACCAAATTCATTTGAAAGCTCATATTCTCTAGCAATTTTCCCATCAAAAATATCAAAAGCACCACCAATCCAAGCTAAGATGATAGCTAGAAAAAAGTTATTTAGAGTGATAAAATACATAGCACTAAGTCCTGCTGTAATATTTACAAAAGTAAAAAGGTTTGCTAGGTTAAAGTGAGAGGATGGATTAAAAAGAAATTTCATAAAGTACCTTAGATTAAATAAATTGTACAATTATATCAAAGCAAAGATAGAAAAAAATAAAAGATTAAATGATAAATATTATCAATATTAAGAGTTTTATAAGTTGATAGTTGTTATCATTTTAATACTTTAAGTAAAAATACTTATGCTATTGATAGTGAATTGAAATTTGAGTTAGGATAATAAGTGAGAACATTAAAAGAATGCGAAAAAACACACAAGGTAAAAGTTGTGAAATTAAATGCTCCAAAAGATTTAAAACAAAGACTTATATCTTTTGGAATTATGAAAGAGACTATCATAGAAGTTTTAGAATACGGTCCTGCTAAAAGTACCATAGAGGTAAAAGTGGGAAAAATGCGAATAGCTCTTCGTGCACAAGAAGCCAAGCTTATAGAGGTTGAAGAGATATGAAAATAGAAGAAGAAAAAGCTTGTCCTGTTATAGCTAATCATATAAAAATAGCTCTTGTTGGTCAGCCAAATGTTGGCAAAAGTATGCTTATTAACTCTGTGTCAAACGCGCATCTTCATGTTGGAAATTTTTCTGGTGTTACTGTTGATAAAACAGAAGTTTTATTTGATTATAAAGAGTATCATTTTACAGTTGTCGATTTACCTGGAACTTATGCTTTTACAGATTATACAATCGAAGAAAGAGTTACTCATGAGTATCTTTGTGCTAAAGGTTATGATCTCATCATCAATGTAATGGACTCTACAAACTTAGAGAAAAATCTTCAACTTACTTCTGAACTTATGAGTATGAGCAAAGATATTGTAATTGCATTAAATATGAGTGATGAAGCTCAAAAAGAAGGAATTGACATAGATGCTTCATATATGTCAGAACTTCTTGGTATCCCTTGTGTTAAAGTTTCTGCCGTTACAAAAGAGGGCATAGAAGAACTCCTAGATGCTGTTGTATCCGTTAGAAAAGCGTCAAGCCAAAACTCAAAATTAATCTTCAGCGAAGCAGTTGAAGAAGAGATAGTAAATATTGTTGATTATTTAACAAAACATAAATACAAAGCAGTAAATTCTTATAGAAATGTTTCAATTAACCTACTTAAAAATAATAAAAGAACTTATGAACTTTTACATGCTGAGCCTATTTGGACGGAACTCCAACCAATATTAGTAGATGCATCTAAACATATAGAACTTCATCATGATACAGATGATATAAAAGAGGCTTTTGCTGGAGAGTATGCATCTTTTAATCGAGGAATTATTGCTGAGGTTGTAGCTCAAGATGCTTTTGAAGAAAAAAAGACACTAACTGAAAAGATAGATGCTGTTTTTATTCATCCAATCTTAGGTATCCCAATATTCTTATTTTTTATGTGGGGACTTTTTCAATTAACATTTGAAATAGGTTCTATTCCTATGGATTGGATAGATGCATTTTTCGGTTGGCTTGGAGATACGGTAGGTTCGACAATTCAAAATGAGGAAGTTCGCTCTCTTATAGTAGATGGAATCATTGCAGGAGTTGGGGCAGTTATTTTATTTGTACCAAATATTGTGATTTTATTTATAGGTATTGCACTTTTAGAAAGTACAGGTTATATGTCAAGGGTTGCTTTTTTATTAGATGGATTTTTTCATAAGTTTGGTATGCATGGTCAGTCTTTTATACCATTAGTAACTGGTTTTGGCTGTTCTATCCCTGCGTATATGAGTGCTAGAATATTAAAAAATGATAGAGATAGACTTTTAACCCTTTTTGTCATAGGTTTTATGAGCTGTGGTGCTAGACTTCCTGTATATGTACTGTTTGCCGGTGCATTTTTTTCTCCTGAAATGGCAGGTAATATTTTATTTATAATTTATATTAGCGGTGTAATGATTGGTCTAGTAGCTGCTAAAGTTCTTAAAATGACAGCATTTCAAGGAGCAGATGAACCATTTGTTATGGAGATGCCAAAATACAGATTTCCATCTGTAAAACTAATCTGGCATACAGTTTTAACAAAAACAATGATGTATCTAAAAAAAGCTGGTACTTTCATTGCGGCAGCATCTATGCTTATCTGGTTTTTAAGTAATTATCCAAATAATTTAGCTCTTGAAAAAGAATTTGCATCTAAGATTGAAATGGCAAAAAGTGAAGATGCAAAGATAGAGTTATCGAATGAATTAGCTTCAGCTAATTTAGAGCAAAGTTATTTAGGAAGTATTGGTAAATTTTCAGAACCAATATTTGCTCCTTTAGGATTTGACTGGAAAATGAGTGTTGCTCTTCAAACAGGTCTTGCTGCTAAAGAAGTTGTTGTATCTACTCTTGGAGTTTTGTATGCAGTTGGTAATGAAGTAGATGAGGAGAGTAACTCACTTATAGATGCAATCAGTAAAAATATACCTTTTGCATCTGCTATTGCTTTTATAGTAGTGATTATGATTTATCTTCCTTGTTTAGCCGCTTCTATTGTTTTTACTCGTGAAGCTGGGGGCATTAAGTATTTTATATACCTTTTTGTATTTACTTCTTTAATAGCGTATGGATTAGGATTCTTGGCATATCATATAGCATTGGTACTTACTTGATTTTATAGATGCAAGTCTATTTGGCATTTGAGAAATATATCCTACTTCGCAAAGTAATGTTTCTAAGCTAAGATAGAATTGCTCCATTACTTAATAGAAGCTATGTGATTTTAAATAATATTTAATAACATAAAAGATAAAATCAATCAATTATAATAAAAAGGCTATAAGAAATGTTAAATATACTTACTAAATTTATATTTCTGTGTGTACTATCATTGAGTTTAAATGCAAACAACCATACAACATCACTAGTCCCTAAAAAAGATGCAACTAATGTAAAAAGTAATGCACAAATACAAATAACATTTACTAACCCAATAGTCTCTTCATCTTTAACATCAAATACAGTTCAACTAGAAACTGATAATAAAAATATAGATGGTGTAATTAGTATTAAAGATAAAAACACTTTAGTCTTCATTCCAAATGAGAACTTAAAATCAGGAATATACTCTTTACATGTAAAGAGTTTAAAACTAATAAACCCAGAACCAATTAAACCAAAAACTTGGTTTCAAAAGATTATCTTGAAAATATGTTCTTTCTTCTATAGTGATGTAAAAAAATGTAAACTATATAATTTCTTCTTTGGAAACAATGACATAATAACAACAAGTATAAACTACTCTTTTAGTGTAAATGATAATATTGTATTCATAAAAACCCTAAGCTTAGAAACAATACAAACAGAGTTAAAAGAAAATACTCAAGCAGCTTTAATTATTCAAGCAGCTTACTCAGACAATACCATAAAATATATAACTAAAAACATACAATGGATTATACAAGATAACTCAATAGTAACTATAAACAATACTACCCTAGAAACTTTAAAAGAAGGAACTACAACAATTCAAGCAAAATTAGATAACACTACATCAAATAAACTAAAAATAACAGTATATAAAGAGATAAACGGATATAAACTTCCTCCTAAACCAGATGAAACTTTAAACAACTCTACACTGCTTGGAATAGACAGCAATAACAATGGGGTTAGGGATGATGTGGAGAGAAAGATTTACTTTAAGTATAAGAAACCTGTTATACAAGCCTTTATGATGCAGAGTGCGAAATCGTATACAAAAATTTTGGATAATCCTGTAGGTGTCGCAGAATCAGGAGAAGAGCAAAAAGATGCATGGAATGAAAGTTCATGCTCAGGATATTTAAGAAGACTTAAAAAGATAAAGATACCTAGGCTTGAAGGTGTTAAGTTTATGAACAATGCCTACATGAACACTAAAGAGAGAATAAGAGCATATATAAAGTTTAATGAAGCTATGAGTGGTGGAGTATATGAAATACCAATACATGATAAAGATTTAAAAGAAGAAAATTGTGATTTTAACGTAGAAGAGACGTTGGAGATTGGGAAATGAAAAAGCTTATAATTCTTCTTCTAACATTTTTATTTACTTCAAATTTTAATGGGTTGTTAGGAATAAATGGCAAAAATCACTCAGAAATGGACTTGGGCTTAAAGATACAGTTTGTAATTGAAGCCTAGTCTTTTTTTTGTAAAAGGTAGAGTATGGTACTAATGCCAGAGCTTCCAAGAACCATAAACATGACCATAATTTGGTAACGAACTGCAACAATGGGATCAATTCCTACTAGTATTTGTCCTGTCATCATACCAGGTAAAGAGACTAAACCAACAGCTAAAAAGGAGTTTATCTGAGGAATCAAAGAAGCTCTAAACGAGATAGCTCTCGCCTCTTCATAAAATTAGCAGGGTCAGGTATTTACTTTTAACCAAAATATGTTATAATCACTAACTTTACATGTAAGGATAAAAGTAAATGCCAAGACAGCTTAGAGTTGAAGAGATAGGTTTTTATCATATTATTAATCGTGGAGTTGAGAGACGAGATATTTTTGTAAATGATGAAGATTATGAAAAGTTTTTTGAGATTCTTGAAGAAAGCAGTGAGATTTACAATTTTGTAATTCACTCTTTTTGTTTGATGAAGAATCATTATCATCTTTTACTTCAAACTCAAGAAAAAAACTTATCGTTGATTATGCGACAGATAAACTCTAGATATAGCATATACTTTAACAACAAATACAAAAGAGTAGGACCTCTATGGCAAGGACGTTTTAAATCTTTTTTTGTTTACGATGAAAACTACTTAACAAGCCTAATTAAATATATAGAGTACAATCCAATAAAAGCAAATTTAACACAAAGCATAGGTCAATTTACATGGTCTATGAGTAGCAAGAAAGTTACTATTGAGTGTTTGGATTTTGAACTTATGGATAACATTGATTTAATTAAAGAACCAAACGAAAAAGAGTTGAAAAACATAAATGATATTTTTACAGCTAAGTTTGAAAAAAAAGATAAAAAGTTAGTACTTGTAGTTAAAAAAGACCTCAATAATTATTTTGAAAATTTCACTAAAGAAGTAGCAATCGCAATGGCTATCAAAGACGGCTACTTGCAAACTCAAATAGCAAAACACTTGCATCTCTCGGTAGTTTCTATCTCTAAAATATATAAAAATTACAGACAAAAAGTTAAACTATTTGATAAGCTACAAGAAAAAGGTATTTTTTGGAGTTATAGCAAAGAGATAACATATGCCAAAGCAGGGGAGAGCCTGTTTGTAGAATATCTTTTAAAATATGGAGATTTTTACGATATAGTTTTAGGAATGAAGCTTTTTGGAATAAGAGCTATAAAAAAGATTTGGGAAAAGAAAGTTATGCGTGATCAACAGTTTATAAAAACAAATCTAATGCTAGCTAGAGTTTTTTTCAATATGAATGTAGAAAGTAACTATTTTAAGGAGATGAAAAATGCAAGATTTGAAAAACTTAAACTACTTGCTTCCTAAAACACAAGACCTTTTAGAAAAGCTATATAAAGATTGTCCATTTTTAAACAAATATGTACTTGTCGGTGGATCAGCATTGGCTTTGCATATATGTCATAGAAAAAGTGAAGATTTAGATTTTTTTACTTATGAAGATGACTTTAATAAACAAGAGATTTTCAGATACTTAGAAAACTTTAAAAATAGTGAAATATTAAATCAAACAAATGAACAAATTGATTTGTTGCTAAATGGAGTAAAGGTTACCTTCTTTAATGCAAAATGGAAATTCTTAAAACCTGAAAAAATAGAAATACTTAACTTAGCCTCACTAAAATCTATTTCTGCAATGAAAGTAAATGTTATTTTTTTAAGGGCTAAATATAGAGATTATTATGATTTATATTTTTTAGTAAAACAAATAGGTATTGAAAATATTTTTAAAGATAGTTTGCAGATTTTAGATGGATTAACTTTTAAACTTTTTATGGTCTCTTTGTTGTATATAGATGATATAGAAGATGACAACATAGACTACCTTAACCCCATAAAGACAATAAGTAAAGAAGAAATCAGAGATTTTTTTCAAATTGAGATAAATAAGTTAAAAATATAATCAGTAGGACGAATAATAGGAGCTATATATTTTAAGTAATATTTAATAACATAAAAGATAAAATTAATTTATTATAATAAAAAGGCTATAAAAATGTTAAATATAATCACAAAACTTATGTTTCTATGTATGCTCTCATTAACTTTAAATGCAAACAACCATACAACACTACTAATCCCTCAAAAAGATGCAACTAATGTAAAAAGTGATGTACAAATACAAATAACATTTAATAACCCAATAATTATTTCAAGTACAAATGAAAATACAATAAAACTAACAACAGGTAATAAAAACCTAAAAGGAAAACTAAGTATTAAAGATAAAAACACCTTACTCTTCACTCCAAATGAAAACCTAAAAACAGGAATATACTCTTTACATGTAAAGAGTTTAAAACTAAAGAACCCAAAACCAATCAAACTAAACAATTGGTTTCAAAAATTTATCTTGAAAATATGTTCTTTCTTCAATCGTGATGTAAAAAAATGTAAACTATATAATTTCTTCTTTGGAAACAATGACATAATAACAACAAGTATAAACTACTCTTTTAGTGTAAATGATAATATTGTATTCATAAAATT
Organism: Sulfurimonas sp.; assembly: GCF_029027405.1. Taxonomy (NCBI): domain Bacteria; kingdom Pseudomonadati; phylum Campylobacterota; class Epsilonproteobacteria; order Campylobacterales; family Sulfurimonadaceae; genus Sulfurimonas; species Sulfurimonas sp. The sequence continues at coordinate 2,369,085 of NZ_CP093396.1, read as the reverse complement.
CATAAGCTTAGAAACAATAGAAACAGAGTTAAAAGAAAACACTCAAGCAGCTTTAATTATTCAAGCAGCTTACTCAGACGATACCATAAAATATATAACTAAAAACATACAATGGATTATACAAGATAACTCAATAGTAACTATAAACAATACTACCCTAGAAACTTTAAAAGAAGGAACTACAACAATTCAAGCTAAAATAGATAACACTACATCAAATAAACTAAGAATAACAGTATATAAAGATATAAACGGTTATATACTTCCTCCTGAACCAGATGAAACTTTAAACAACTCTACACTGCTTGGAATTGATAGCAATAACAATGGGGTTAGGGATGATGTGGAGAGGTGGATATATAAAACTTATAAAGATAAACATCCTATTTATATAGATATTGCTATGCAGGCTGGGAGGGCTTATAAACAAGTTTTAGAGACTCCTGAGAGGGCTGTTGAAATTCATGAAACCGTAGTAAATGCCCCTTTATATTGTGCTTGGTATTACCAAAATGATTCAGAAGAGTTTGGGGATCCTTTATTGGTCGATGAAAGAATAGATGCACCTGTAAAAAGTAAATATTTTAATACTAAAGAGCGTAATGCAGTTTATTGGGAATATGATACTTTGTTGAGTGGTGGTAGTTATCCTCTGCCTAAAGCACAAGAAAGAAAATCATTTTGTGATTTTAATACTTCAAAATATGATAAGTAGTTAAAAATGAAATTATTATTAATTATATTTTTATGCGTAGCTTACCCTTTAAGTAGTTTTGCTGAAATAGATGAAAGAAAAACAGATGTTTATTTTGCAAATGGAATATTAACTGATGATGGAAATGCTACAGCAAATGCATTATTGTTAGAAAAATCAATTAAAATAGAATTTTATAATGGTAAATCTATTGAAATGGACAAAAGTATTGGAAAAGTAGCTAAAGCTTATAACTCCACTCATGGATTCATAGCTGACGTATATGAAACTATACTACAAAAACTTAAAAAAGAGACATCTTTTGATCTAAATGACTATTTACCAGAATTTTTACAAGATGCACATACAAGAGATTTAAACATACAAATAACTGCTTATAATAAAAGTATAGCAGATGGACATAAGGTCTTAGTTGTGGCTCATTCTCAAGGTAACTTATTTACTTATGAAGCTTATAGGAAGATAGATGATTGGATGCAGGATTATTTTGAGGCTATAAGTATTGCTTCACCAGGACATGAACTCATAAAAGCTGGAACACCTCGTATATCTTGGCATAATGATCTTGTGGGACATATTGGTTTGTATGATGATTTTACAACTAATCCTGTAAGAATCACGAAATGGGTTCCTTTAGGAGATTCAACAATTCCTCCGTTTGAATCACCAATGCATACTTATGATTTTCAAGTCCCAACAGGCACATTTGATGGCTGGATTCATATTGATTTTAGATATGACTCTAATGTTCATGCTTTTACTTTTTATATGGGTGAAGAACTTAAAAATGATGGTAAAAATTTTATTTTAAATACATTAACAAATGAAACTTTAAAAACTAATGTTGCAAAAGATAAAATTATGGCAGAGATAGAGAAAAAATTGACAATGCTTGACAAATTACCTTCCCAATGGAAATTCAAAAAACAATCACAATGCGGTATATCAAAATGTGAAAACAAATTAAGAGAAGTTGAACATAGACATGACTCAGTAAATTTAAAAATTGATGATAAAGTATATCCATTTAAAGAAGAGGGAAAACTCTATAAAGTACAAGACAGTTATGTAAAAGCTAGTTATGGTGGAAAAAGTATAGCTGAACCTTTGGACGAAGGTATATGCTATGAACTCAAAGATAAAAATAAGACAACCATAGAAACTATAGATTCAAACTTTGAAGGAAACCCAAAAATACCTAAAAATGGTTACATAGAAGTAACTCTAGCTTGGAATGATAAAACTATAGATATGGATCTAAGCGTAGCTTTACCAAATGGAACACATGATATTAAAAATATCTCTTGTCAGCCTTTAGAACACTTTTTTGCACTTAACGATACAGGTCTAACTCTTAGAACTACCAAAAAAAATAGGTGCCTTCAAGATGAAAAAATCTAAAAAGTTTGGAAATACCTCATTGACATATCTAGTGTAGAGTGTTACCACTTGTTACCCTTTAATAATATAAAATAAACATTTATATCTTAATGCACTAAATAAAACGAAAAGATACTATTATCAATTATTGCAAAAAAAGGAAATAATAATGAGTAGTATAAAAAAAGTAATTTTAGGTCTGTTTTTAGTTCTTTTCATAACTGGATGTATGGACGAAACAGAAGATGAAACTATAAACGGAAATAAACTTCCTCCCCAGTCAAATGAAATTATAAACGGATATAAACTTCCTCCTGAACCAGATGAAACTTTAAACAACTCTACACTGCTTGGGATTGATAGCAATAACAATGGGGTTAGGGATGATGTGGAGAGGAAGATTTACTTTAAGTATAAGAAACCTGTTATACAGGCTTATATGATGCAAAGTGCTAAGTCTTATCCTAAATATTTGGAGAACCCTACTGCTAGTGCTAAAGCACAAGAGACACAAGATGAAATGTGGAATAAAAGTTCATGTTCAGGATATTTACGGAGAATTAAAAAAATAGAAATGCCAAGAGTTGAAGGTGTTGAGTTTATGGAAAATGCCTATATGAATACTAAAGATAGAATAAGAGCATATATAGAATTTAATGAAGCCTCAAGTGGGGGAAGCTACTCAATACCATTGCGAAGAGATTATAAAGAAGAAAATTGTGATTTTAATGTACAAGAGATGTTGGAGCTTGGCAAATGAAAAAGCTTATAATACTAATACTTTTATTTACTTTAAGTTTGTTTGCTGAACCTACTAATGAACCAATTAATGAGTATAAGAGTGATATATACTTTGCAAATGGAGTTGGTGCAACTTCTCGTGAAAAATCTTATATGCAAGGTGAAGTTGTATACGATAATTATATAGATAATGATTTACAAATAGAAGATTTTGTAGGCAAATACGACCTAGCCTTCAACACAGGAAGAGGACCAATAAGTGACTATTCAGAGGCATGGTTTCAATATTTAGATGAAAACGCTATTTATAATGTAGGTTGGAATGCTTTTACAGAAGCAATCTCTCGTGCTACAGGTCCTATCATTGGAGGAGCCTTAAAGTTAACAGAAGAGACTATTAAACATCTAGAACAAAATGATATTAATACTCAAGTAGAAGCATATAGACAAAGTATATACAATGGTCATAAAGTTATAGTTATAGCTCACTCTCAAGGAAACTTTTTTACAAATAAAGCATATAAAACATTTAATATAAAAACAGATAAATGGATACAAAATTACTTTGTAACTATAGGACTAGCATCACCATCTGATATAAAAATAAATAATAGTAGTTATTTAACTTACGATAATGACCCTATTTCCATTTTAAATGGTGCAGGTACGGTTATGGATAATCCTATGCGTTATTATACTTGGTATGCAGGTCCTAATGTTCCTGTTGATAGTACAACTACATCGCCATGCGTAGGAACTGAAGTAGCTGTTGGAAAAACTCCATATTGCAATGATGCTGATTGGATTGCGAAAGAAAAAAGTTCATATAGAAAGTATCATGAATTTAAATACTACATGTCAACACCAATAACAAGAGATAAAGTTTATAGCTTTATAACGAATGCAATAAATAGTCATAAAACAGCAAAGTCCCAATGGAAATTCAAAAAACAATCACAATGCGGTATATCAGGATGTGAAGACAAATTAAGAGAAGTTGAACATGAATATGACTCAGTAAATTTAAAAATTGATGATAAAGTATATCCATTTAAAGAAGAGGGAAAACTCTATAAAGTACAAGACAGTTATGTAAAAGCTAGTTATGGTGGAAAAAGTATAGCTGAGCCTTTGACTGAAGGTATATGCTATGAACTAAAAGATAAAAACAATACAAGCATAGAAACTATAGATTCAAACTTTGAAGGAAACCCAAAAATACCTAAAAATGGTTACATAGAAGTAACTCTAGCTTGGAATGATAAAACTATAGATATGGATCTAAGCGTAGCTTTACCAAATGGAACACATGATATTAAAAATATCTCTTGTCAACCTTTAGAACACTTTTTTGCCGTTGATGATACAGGTCTAACTCCAGGAGTATATCCTGTACATGTAACATATAAAAATGATGCAAATATAGTAAAAGAAGTAAGAGAATATCCAAACATTATTGTAAGCATTAAAACCCCAGGTGGATCTGAGATAAGAAATGTAAGCTTTAATGTTATTGACTCCTTGGCTAATGGACATATAGCAGATATAGTAGTAGAAGAAAATAAAATAAGATATGTCCCAACAGATAGATTTAAACAACAAGCAACAGTTATCTATAATTCCTACAACAGAGGAAACAACTCTAGTGTAGGAGGTAGTAGCAATGGTGGTTCAAGTGATGGCAGTTACAATGGAGGTAATGAGCATAGTGCTAGTTGGACTCCACCTATACCTCATTTCAATAATGTAAAAGACTATATCTATTATATACTTTGGCACATCTCAAAAGCAGATTTGGGAGCATTGGCTGGGGCTGATGTGAGCATATATAAAGCAACTGACTTTGATGCAGATAGTGATACGGGAGTCAATCCTATATGGCAGTCACAAACAACATACGGCTCAACTGTTCATACAGCAGGTATAATCGCATGGGATAGAAATATAATAAATACATTAGATAATGATAAAGTATATGTCATAAAGGTAGATGGTGGAACTGACATAGATGTTAATGATGATACCGTAGTAGATAGTACACCTACTATAAACCTAGGAACTATTCACGCTTTGGCAACAGGGTATGAGCTTAAAAATATAGGACTAAAAGTCAATATCATCACTGAACTTGCATACCAAATATCTAAAGACAGATTGCACTCTGATACAAGCACAGTTATGCAAAGAAGTGATGAAGCTTCTAAATGTCTGATAAAAAAAGACTTTAATATGGATGGAAAAGTAAATCATATAGATGGTCTTCTTTGGATGCCATACAAAGACAAAAATACTGTTATAAGAGACTACAATAGTAACTTTACTCCTATAATAAGTAAAATTCATAATGCACAGCCAATATATGAAGAAGCATACAATCTTTTTGCAAAACCAATGATAGAAGGTTTTAATGCAACTATTAGAGAAGATAGTAAAGCAGGGGCTATTGTAGGTCAGATTAAAAGCTATTGTACTAGTGAAAGTCCTATTAGTGAGTATACTATCTCAGGTACTGGAGCGCAGAACTTTGAAGTAGATAGTAAGGGAACTATGAGAGTATCTTCTCTTGCAAGTTTCGTTTATGAAAACAAACAGATATATGATTTACATGTAAGTGGGAAAAATGCTTTTGGTAGTACCCAATCTGTACAGGTTTATATAGAGATAGCAGCTGATGGTTCACCAATACTAGGAGGTTCTGTATCTACTTTTGTAATTGAAAAAATGAGTGCAGGAACAATAAGAGGAAGTATTAGTATAGATAATAGAGGTAGTCCTATTACCAAAGTTAAGTTAGTAGGAAATGGTGCAAAAAACTTTGACATAAGTTTAAAGGGAAGTATATCAGTTGCTTCAAATGCCACAATCGATAAATCAAATGGTACTTATTATTTAAAAGCTATTGCCACAAATGCTATTGGAGATAGTGCACCTATATCAGTTACTTTTAAAATCTATGATGATTTACCTGTTTTAAGTGGATTAATTAGTAAAATATATAAAAACACTCCAACAGGAACCTCTATTGGTAAGCTTGGTTATTATCAAGGACTTTCTTCAATTACTTCATTTGGTTTAACTGGTATTGGCTCAGAAAACTTTGATATATCTTCTATTGGAGTGATTACTATAGCAGAAGCTGCAAAGATTAGCTTAAAAAATGCACCATACTACCTACAAGCTACAGCAACAAACAGCTCAGGTACAAGTAGTGCTGTAGCAGTAACAATAAGGGTTGTTGAACCACCTGCTTCACCTTCTGAAGGAATTCATGTTAGTAATTTCTCTAATTCTTTATACTTTAGTGTTGCAAATGGTAAGAGTGTAGGAAAGATAGGATATAGGTATAATCTAAATCCTCCAAATTCTTTTAAACTTGAAGGAGAACAAAGCACTCCTTTTAGTATTGATAATTCAGGGAATATGATAGTATCGGATGCATCTCTACTTAGAGATAAAATTGGAAATACATTTGTGTTTAAAGTCATCGCTTCAAACGACTACATAAGTGGAAGTGAAGCTACAGTTAGAATTAGTATAATAGATGATGTACCTAGTATCTCAAACTTTTCAACAAGTATTATGGAAGGAACTTACACTAATGCTATTGGTAAAGTCGGATACTCTTATGGCATGAATCCTATAAAATCATTTAGCTTATCTGGAGATGGTGCAAGTGATTTTACCATCAGTAACTCTGGATATATCTATGTAGCTGATGGGGTAAGTCTTACTTATAGTCGTCAGTCATCATATGCTTTAACAGTTACAGGAGTAAACACTATACAAAGAAGGTCATCAGCATCTGTAAATATCTCTATAATAGATGATGCCCCTGTACTAAGAAGTACAACTATGTCCATATTGGAAAACTCTGGACTTAATGAAATAGTTGGCATAGTAAACATAGCTAGTCATGGTAAAAGTAGGATTATATCGTTTGAGTTAGGAGGAGCAAGTGCAGGTTCTTTTGAAATAGACACTAAAGGTTACATTAGAGTCGCTTCAGGGGCAGTTTTAGATTATGAAACAAAACCTAAATATGAATTAACTCTAAAAGCTACTAATGCCTATGACACAAGTAATCAAGTGATTGTAAAAATTAATCTTATCAATATATCTGATGGTGAGCCTGTTTTATTTCATAATACTATATCGGTTAAAGAAGATGCGAAAAGTGGAATCTCTTTGGGCATAATAAATGTTAAAGATTCTGGTGTAAATCCTATAGAGAGTTTTAGTATTAGTGGAGACGGTAGCAATATATTTAAAATTGATAAAAATGGAGTTTTAAGAGTAGTTGGAGATAATCTGTTAGATTATGAAACTAAAAAAGTTTACAATTTAGCAATGAGCGCTACCAATGGATACGGCATAAGCAATATTGCAAATCTTACTGTTAAGATTGAAGATGTTCCTGAAACACCACCTACAGTTCAAGCACTTCATACAAATATAGATGAAAATTCAATAGAAGGTGTAGTGGTAGACACTATTAACATAAATGATAATGGCAATGAAGTAACTTCTGTAATATTAAGTGAAGAAGGAAACAGTAACTTTAAAGTAAATAATGAAGGAGTCATAACACTAAACACTGGAGCTGTACTTGATTATGAAACTAAAAGAAAATATGCTCTAAAAGTGGTTGCTAAAAATGCTTATGGAAGTAGTTTAAGTAACAATGTAACCATAGATATAAATAACCTACCTGAACCACCAACAATTAAACCCATAAGTTTAAGAGTAAAAGAAAATAGCCCAATAGGTAGACAAATTGGAACTTTAAGCATAACTAGTGATGGAAATATAGAGTCCATAAGTTTAAGTGGAGATGGCAATGAAGACTTTAGTGTAGATCTAAATGGTACTATTAGCGTAGCCAAAGCATTAAATTACTCAACAAAAAGCAACTATGCTTTACAAGCTGTTGCAACAAATGCTTATGGAAGTAGTGAAAGTGTTAGTGTATCTATAAAACCAGTACTTAATAAACCTTTTTTACTTGGTAGTTACAATACTCCTGGTGTTGCTGGAGGTGTAACCCTCTCAAAAGATGGAACTGTAGCGTTTGTGGCAGATTGGAATAGTGGTTTACAAATCATAGATGTTTCAAACCCAAGTTCTCCTTCACTCTTAGGTAGTTACGATACTCCGGATACTGCTTTAAGTGTAACCCTCTCAAAAGATGGAACTGTAGCGTTTGTGGCAGATTATGGTAGTGGTTTACAAATCATAGATGTTTCAAACCCAAGTTCTCCTTTACTTTTAGGTAGTTACAATACTTCTGGTCATGCTGGAGGCGTAACCCTCTCAAAAGATGGAACTGTAGCGTTTGTGGCAGATGGCTATAGTGGTTTACAAATCATAAATGTTTCAAACCCAAGGTCTCCTTCACTCTTAGGTAGTTACAATACTCCTGGTTATGCTTACGATGTAACCATCTCAAAAGATGGAACTATAGCCTTTGTGGGAGATAGCTATAGTGGTTTACAAATCATAGATGTTTCAAACCCAAGTTCTCCTTTACTCTTAGGTAGTTACGATACTCCTGGTTTGGCTAGAGAGGTAAGCCTCTCAAAAGATGGAACTGTAGCGTTTGTGACAGATTATAATAGTGGTTTACAAATCATAGATGTTTCAAACCCAAGTTCTCCTTTACTCTTAGGTAGTTACGATACTCCTGGTGCTGCTCTAAGTGTAACCCTCTCGAAAGATGGAACTGTAGCGTTTGTGGCAGATTATGGTAGTGGTTTACAAATCATAGATGTTTCAAACCCAACTGCTCCTTCACTCTTAGGTAGTTACGATACTCCTGGTTATGCTATCGGTGTAACCCTCTCAAAAGATGGAACTGTAGCGTTTGTGGCAGATGAGAATAGTGGTTTACAAATCATAGATGTTTCATTTTCGATTAAATGATAGAGTCTTTTACATGTAAGGATTTTCCTTGCATGTAAATGGTATGAAATAAAGAGGGTCAGATATTTACTTTCTCCATTACTCTAGATTTACTTGAAAGTTAAGATATTAACTTCTTATTAGGTGATATTTGTTAGACTATAATTATGATAAAAATATTAATGATTGAAGATGACTTAGAACTAGCGGAGATATTAACAGAGTATCTTGAGCAGTTTGAGTTTGAAGTTGTAACAGAAGATGACCCCTTTAAAGCAGTAAGTATATTAAAATTAAAACATTTTGATTTAGTAATTTTAGATTTAACTCTCCCAGGGATGGATGGTTTAGAGGTTTGTGAAGCTATTCGTGAACGCCAAGATATTCCTATAATAATATCTTCAGCTAGAAGTGATGTGACAGATAAAGTTAAAGCCTTTGAACTTGGTGCTGATGATTATATGCCAAAGCCTTATGACCCAAGAGAACTAGAAGCAAGAATTCACTCAGTTCTTAGAAGATATGAAGCAAAAAGTGAAGCTAAGCAAGAGTCAAAAAGTGATTTTAAAGCAGATATGGCATCTATGATTATTACTTATAAAAGTAGAAATATAGACTTAACAAATGCAGAGTTTGGAATTTTGGCATACATGATTTCAAAACAAGGTTTAGTTGTTTCAAGAGAAGATTTGATTCATAATGTAAATGCTATTAATGAAGATTCTTCAAACAAAAGCATAGATGTTATGGTTGGAAGAATTAGAAATAAACTAGGTGATAAAACTCTTATAGAATCAGTTCGTGGTGTAGGGTATAAACTATTAAAATAATGAAAAAACATGCTGTTTTTTTAACTGTGCTTTTTGCTTATATTGTAACGATAGTAAGTGTAAGTGCAGTTTTTTGGGAGTTTTATAAACTTAATAAACACAGGTATATAGATAATATTTTCTCAAAACATGAAACAATTACTCAAATTTATCGTGAGCATCAGCAAAAACAAACTTCAAATATTTTGCTAGAAGCAAATTTAGCTGTTTACAAATTTATAGTTAAAAAAGAAAAACATCAACAACTGATAGTTTTGAAAAGAGCAAAAGTGTTAAAACAAAAAGATTTTCAAAGAGTTGATGAAGCAGTTATGTTAAATAAAAAAGGTCTTTATACTCAAAAAATTGTGCGAGACTTTAGAATATCGATGCTTGAATGGCATAAAAAAATATATTTTTATATCAAATCTCCTATTGGTTCTGTACTAATTGAAGATGAAGCATTAAAGCCTTACAGTTATTTTTCTTTAGCATACACATATTTAACCATTGTACTTATAATTTCAATTTCTTTTTTATTAATACTGCAAAGATTAAGACCATTAATTAGACTAAGAAGAAAGATTGCACGCTTTGGAGATGGAGACTTAGATATATCTTTTAAAACTTCTGGAAGTGATGAAATAGCACTTGTATCGAATGAACTTGAATCAACTAGAGAAAAAATTAATACTATTTTAGAATCAAGAACACTTTTTTTAAGAAATATTATGCATGAGTTAAAAACACCAATTGCTAAAGGTACAATAGCTACTCAGATGCTAAAAACTACAAAAGAAAGAGATAGGTTCTGTTCGATTTTTGGAAGATTAGAGTCACTTGTTGCAGAATTTGCTCTTATTGAAGAAGTTACAAGTATTGCTAATAAAGATGATTTTAAAGAGTGTAGGCTGGTAGATATAGTAGATGGAGCTATTGATATGGCTATGTTAGATAAAAGTGGTATAAGTATAGAAATAGATGAAAGTGCCAAACTTTTAGTGAATTATAGACTTTACACGACTGCCATAAAAAACATGATAGATAATGGTCTTAAATATTCAATAGATTCACATGTAAAAATAATAAGTATAAATAATGAACTTTGTTTTGAAAGTAAAGGAAAGTGTATATCTGAACCATTACAGTATTATATAGAACCTTTTACAAAAAACAATCCATCTAAAAACAGTTTTGGTTTGGGCTTATACCTTGTTGATTCTATTTTAAAAGCACATGGTAAAGTATTAGCACATGAATATGTAAATGGACAAAATCGTTTTATTTTTGCAAAAGATTTAAGTTTTAAGTTGTAAACTAATAGATATGAATTATATAAATATAAATATAAATTTTAAAATTCTTTTTGTAATGTTCCTTGCATTTTCTTTTTTTTCTTTTGGCTGGCTTAGTCATTCAGCTTACACTCCTGGAAATAGAATAAAAAAACCATCAATATTAGATAAAATCAAAAAAACAAAAATATTAAATGTAGTTTTACTTAATGCACCTTCAACATATTATATCGGTTCAGATGGAGTTCAAGGTTTTGAGTATGATTTACTAAACTCTTATGCTAAGCATCTAGGTGTTGCATTGAGTATCACTAAAGCAAACACCATTAAAGATGCGATAGAGTTAAGTAAACTAGAACATATTCATATTACTTCAGCATCTCTTACTAAAACAAAAAAACGACAAGAAACATTTAATTTTGGACCTTCATATTTTGAGGTGCAAGAACAAGTTATATGTAATAGGGGGATGTTGGGGAGTGGTAAGTTTCCACGAGACATAGAAGACCTTGCAGGACTAAGCATCACAGTTGGAGCAGATACTAGCTATAGTGAAAGGATTAGAGCCTTACAAAAAGATGGCTATGATATAAATGCCACACTTGACTCAACATTATCAACCGAAGAACTCTTAGGGCAAGTTGCTTCTCATAAGATAGATTGTACTGTTGCAGATTCAAATATTTACGCACTAAATCAGAGATACTTTCCTAAAATAGCGTTGGCTTTTATTATAAGTGAAAGGGAACAGTTAGCATGGGTTTTGGCAAAAGGTTCAAAAGAGTTAGAAGCAGATATGTACTCTTGGTTTAATAGTTTTAACCAAAGTGGAAAATTAACTCGATTAAAAGACCATTATTATAGTTATGTTATGTTTTTTAATTACTACAATACTAAAATGTTTTACAAAAGAGTAAAATCAAGGTTACCAAAATATAAAAAATATTTTGTAAAATATTCTGAAAAATACAATATTCCATGGACTCTTTTAGCAGCACAATCGTATCAAGAATCTTATTGGAATCCAAGAGCAAAAAGTTTTACAGGGGTAAGAGGTTTAATGATGCTAACACGAAAAACAGCAAAAATTTTAGGTGTAAAAAATCGTTTAGACCCAGATCAAAGTATACATGGTGGAACGAGGCATCTAAACCAAATGATTAAAAACACTCCAAAAGAAGTTGAAGGTGATGACCGTTTGAAATTTGCTCTTGCTGCTTATAATATAGGCATGGGTCACATTAAAGATGCTCAAAGATTAGCTAAAAAGATGGGTTTAAATCAAAATGTATGGAGTGATTTAAAAAAGGCTTTACCACTTCTCTCGCAAAAAAGTTACTATAAAACATTAAAATATGGATATGCAAGAGGAAGTGAACCTGTAAAGTATGTTGATTCTATTTATGACTTTAGAAATATTTTACAAAATATTAATGACTCACACTAAAGGTCATCACCCTCTTTGCCATCTCTAAGAGAACTTAAAAAACTTTCCATATCATACTTAACTCTATATTCTGGAGTCATAATATGAATAAGAATATCTCCTAAATCAATAACTATCCAATCTCCACTTTCATCAACATTGTTAAAAGTCTCTGCTGGTTTTAAATCATCTTTTAAGTGGTTAAGTAAAGCTACTGTATGTCTCGTACCAAGTGAAGAAGCAATTATTGCATAATCGACAAAGTAGTTTTTATCTTTTAAATTAAAAACTTCTATGCCTTCGGCTTTATTCTTATCTAGTGAAGATGTGATTTGTTCTATTCTTTTGTTCAAGTTATTCCTTTTTTTTCTTAATTTTGTAGATGAAATGTTTTCATCTATGTTAAGAGTCATATACTCTTTGGGTATTTTAATTTTATCTCTTGAAGCAACTATAAAAGTGACTAATGTTTTAAGTTCTTCATATTTTTCCCATTTGTCAAGAGTTGCGAGATTGTCCGCACCTATGACAAAGTAAATTGTTTTATACTCTTTTAAAAAATGTTTTACACTTTTTATAGATGGATTTTTTTGTCTCTGGTTTACTTCATAATTTGAAATTTCTACATTTTTTTCATTATTAAAAATTTCTTTTAATAACTCAAACCTTTTTGAGGCTTTTAGAAAAGATTTTTCTTTAAAAGGACTCAAAAAAGTAGGCAAAACAATGACCTTGTCAATCTCTTTAAGATTGATTAAGGCTTTTATTATAGCAATATGTCCAATGTGTGGAGGGTCAAAAGAGCCTCCAAAAAGAGCGATTGTTTTCATAGTCTTTCCAAAATTTAAAGCGAATTATAGCTAATTTTGGATAAAATAATTCAATTTTTTTAATATATAGGAAATATAATGGCATTAAAGATAGCAATTAACGGTTTTGGTAGAATTGGTCGTTGTGTAGCACGCATAGCAGCAACAAGAAATGATGTTGAAATAGTAGCAATAAACGATACGGCAAGTAGAGAAATGCTTTTATATCTACTTAAAAATGATTCTGTTCATGGTACTTTTGCTAGCAATATAGAAGATGTAGACGCTGATCATATAAGCATAGATGGGCAAAGTATTAAAATTTTTAATGATCGTGACCCTAAAAAATTAAAATTTGCAGATTCTGGTGCAGATATAGTTTTAGAGTGTACAGGCGTATTTTTAACTCAAGAATCTGCTCAGGTTCATATTGATAATGGTGTTTCTAAAGTTTTATTTTCCGCTCCAGCAAAAGATAAAAACACAGCTACATTTGTTCTAGGTGTCAATGAAGGTCTGTATGATGGGCAAGCAATAGTTTCAAATGCTTCTTGTACAACAAACTGTTTAGCTCCTGTTGCGAAAGTTTTAGATGATGCTTTTGGAATTGAAAAAGGTCTTATGACAACTATTCACTCATATACAAATGATCAAAATATTTTAGATGTTAAACATTCAAAAGATAAGCGTAGAGCAAGAGCTGGAGCATTAAATATGATTCCAACTACAACTGGTGCTGCAAAAGCAATTTCTTTAGTTATGCCACAACTAACAGGAAGACTTCATGGGCAAAGTGTTCGTGTTCCAACTCCAAATGTTTCTATGGTTGATTTAAATGTTGTAGTAAAAAAACAAACTTCACTAGAAGAAGTTACAGCTGTGTTTAACCAAATGGCAGATACAAAATTAAAAGGTCTGTTGCTTATGGATAAAGAAATGAGAGTTTCTCAAGACTTTGTTGGTTCACCTTATAGCTCAATTGTTGCGGAGGATTTAACTCAAGTTATCGGTGGAGATATGATTAAAGTTATGGCTTGGTATGATAATGAATGGGGTTATTCAATGCGTTTAATAGACATGGCGCTTCACATAACTAAGTAATTAAATGGAACTATATAATATAAAAAAACTTGATTTAGAAGGTAAAAAAGTTTTCATCAGATGTGATTTTAATGTACCAATGGATGAATTTGGAAATATCTCTGATGATAGAAGAATTCGTTCAGCAATTTCAACTATTAATTTTTGTCTTGATCAAAATTGTTCAGTTATTTTAGCTTCACATCTTGGTCGTCCAAAAGGTGAAGTAGTCGAAAAGTATTCACTTATTCCAGTAGCTAGAAGAATACAACATCTTTTAAAAAGAGATGTAGTTATAGCTACTGATGTTGTTGGTTCAGATGCCATGGAAAAAGTGTCTAATCTTAAAAAAGGGGATGTCCTTCTTTTAGAAAATCTTCGTTTTGAGATGGGTGAAACTGAGAATGATGAAGAGTTATCTAAAAAGTTAGCATCTATGGCAGACTTTTACATAAATGATGCTTTTGGTGTATGCCATCGTGCTCACTCTTCGGTTGAAGGCATCACAAAGTTTTTTGATGAAGAACATAAAGCTGCTGGTTTTTTACTTCAACGAGAGATAGAATTTTTTGGTAAACTTATTTCCAATCCTGTTCGTCCTTTTGCTGCTATTGTTGGTGGAAGTAAAGTTTCAGGAAAACTAGAGGCACTTATAAATCTACTTCCAAAAGTTGATAAAATATTTATTGGTGGAGGAATGGCTTTTACATTCTTAAAGCAGATGGGTTATGATATCGGAGCTTCTTTAGTCGAAGATGATTTACTCCAAGATGCTGGGCATGTTATGGAAGAAGCTAAAAAACTTGGTGTTAAATTTTATCTTCCTGTTGATGTTATTGCCGCTGATAAGTTTGCTGAAGATGCAGTAAGTAAAATAGTTACAGCACAAGAAATTCCAAAGGGATGGATGGGTTTAGATATTGGACCTGCAACAGTTAGACTTTATCGTGAAGGTTTAAATGATGTTCAAACTGTTCTTTGGAATGGACCTATGGGCGTTTACGAAATGGATAAATTTGCAAGAGGTTCATCAAAAATAGCTCATTTTGTAGCTGATAGTTATGCTACAACAGTTGTTGGTGGTGGAGATACCGCTGACCTTGTTCAACGCATAGGTGTTGATGATGAGATAAGTTTTATATCTACCGGTGGTGGAGCCTCTTTAGAACTTTTAGAGGGTAAGATTTTACCAGGTGTAGCACCATTAATTATTTCAGAAGGTTAAAAGATGATAGTAGCAGCAAATTTTAAAACAAACCTAACTCGTAAAAAAACACTAAACTATTTAGGTGCTTTAGAAAGCATATTAAAAGAAAAAAATATTTCTCAAGAAGTTTTAGTATTTCCTGCGACATCTTCTCTTGATGAGCATGAAGGACTAGTTACTGTTGGTGCTCAAAATGCTTACGCCACTTTTAATGGAGCTTTTACAGGTGAAATAGGGCAAGAGCAATTAGATGAGTTTGGTATTAAAACTATTCTTATCGGACATAGTGAACGCCGACATGTTTTAGGTGAAACACAAGAAGAACTTGTAACAAAATTTAACTTTTATAAAGAGTTGGGGTTTAAGATAGTTTATTGTGTGGGAGAGCCTTTAGAGATACGAGAATCTGGAAATGAAATAATGATGAAATATATTTCTGCACAATACGAAGGTATAGATACAGAGTATGAAAATCTTACTATAGCTTATGAACCAGTTTGGGCAATAGGCACAGGATTAACTCCAACATTAGATGACATACAAACTGTTCATCAAGCATTAAAAGCTAAAAGTAAAGCACCGCTTCTTTATGGTGGCAGTGTAAAAGTAGCAAATGTTGAAGAAGTCCTCAGTATAGAAAATGTTGATGGTGTACTTGTTGGTGGAGCTTCACTTATAGCGCAAGATTTTGCAAAGATGTGTGAAATAGCACAAGAAATAGAAAATAAGGAATAAATAATAATGATAATGAAAGGTAAAAGAGGTCTAATCGTAGGTCTTGCAAATAATAAATCAATAGCTTACGGTATAGCAAAGTCTTGTGCAGAACAAGGTGCAGAGATGGCATTTACATATTTAAATGATGCACTTAAAAAAAGAGTTGTACCAATTGCTAAAGAGTTTGGAAGTGATAAGGTTTATGAATTAGATGTATCAAACGAAGAGCATATGGCAGGAATTGCCCAGTTAATAGAAAAAGATTTTGGTAAGATTGACTTTTTAGTACACTCTGTTGCGTTTGCACCAAAAGAAGCACTCTCTCAACCTTTTATCAAAACTACAAAAGAAGCTTTTCAAATTGCTATGGATATTTCAGTTTTTTCACTCATAGACTTAACAAATCGTTTAGAATCAGTCTTAACCGATGACGCATCTATCCTTACTCTTTCATATCTTGGTGGACCAAAATACATTGTTAACTACAATGTTATGGGAGTTGCAAAAGCAGCACTTGAATCAACTGTAAGATACATGGCTGTTGATTTAGGTAAAAAAGGTCAAAGAGTAAATGCTATTTCAGCTGGGCCAATTAGAACACTTGCCGCTGCTGGGATAGGTGATTTTAAACAGATTCTTAATTGGAATGAAACCAATTCACCACTAAAGCAAAACGTTACAACTACACAGGTTGGTAACTCAGCAATGTATCTTTTAAGTGATTTAGCATCTGGAGTTACTGGTGAAGTTCATTATGTTGATAGTGGTTACAATGTAATGGGCATGGCAGCTGCTGATATAAATGAAGAAGGTAAAACTGTTCTTGCATGGGATATGAGAAAGTAAGTTCTACTGTTTCCCTATAACAGGCATAGATTCTTTTTTTGACTACAAGCATTAAAAGTCAAAATAATAAAAGTTGTGATTAAAAATTAAACAGTATTTCTACTTAGCTTAAAATTCTTTATGATAAAATTTTATAATACATCAAGGAGAATTTATGAAATTTACAAAATTAAGTTTAGTAGCAATGCTACTAGTAGGTTCAAGTGCATTCGCAATTGAAAATGTAAAAGTTAGCGGAGATACTAAGTTTTTTTATAGCACACAAGACAATACATATGACAGTTCATATACTAAAAATGAAAGAACAGGTCTATTTGATCAGTCAACTTCTATAGGGGAAGCATCCCTTAGTGTTGGAGTAACTGCTGATTTAACTAAAGGTATAAGCGCAGGGGCAACTCTTTCTGGAATCACTACTTTAGGTTTACAAAACAATGTAGTTGGTGGCACATTTACAGGTAACCTTCAGTCAAATTCATGGTTTAATGAAGCCTGGCTTGCTGGAACAACAGGAAAAACAACTGGTAAAGTTGGTCGTATGCAACTAGATACTCCTTTAGTATTTAGTGAAACTTGGTCTGTTCTTCCATCTACTTTTGAGGCTGCTGTTTTAATAAATCAAGATATTCCAGATACTACTATCGTAGCTGCTTTTGTTGGTAAATCAAATAATAATGCTGTTTTAGGCGGTGGTTATGGTGATAATGGTACAGATGCTAGAAACAATGTTTTTCAAAGTTTTTATAAGGGTGCTTACACTGTGGGTATTCAAAATAATTCATACGAACCTCTTGAAGTTCAAGCTTGGTACTATAGTGCAAACATAGATGCAAATGCAACTGCAACTCAAAACATATCTGGACTTCAATCATATTGGCTTCAAGCTGACTTGAATATGAAAGGCATTTTAGCAGGTGTTCAGTATACTGCTACGAATTATGATTATACAAATAAATCTGACAACAACGCTTTTGCAGTTATGTTAGGTTACGATAAAAAAGATGTAGTTACTGTGAAAGGTTCTTATTCTCAAATTGGAAAAGATAGTGTAAACTCTAAAGGTGCTGGAGCCAACTTAGCTGGTAGTCAGTCTAAACTTTATACTGAAGTATGGTGGTACTATGGAAAAATCACTCAAAATGATACGAGTGCTTTTAATGTAACTGTAACTGCTCCATTAGCTGGATATGATTTAGGTCTTTACTATACTCAAGCAATAACTAAAGATGGTTTTAACTCTGGTGGTGCAGATGCAACATTTGTTGAAGTAACTTTTGAAGTAGCAAAATCTTTTGGTCCACTTGATACAGGTCTTTATTATATATATATAAAATCTGACAATGACAATCAAAAATCAGCGACAGATAAAGGTGAAGCATATAACACTGTGCAAGTTTACTTAACATATAATTTTTAATATTCTTTAATTCTCTTAATATTCATTTTCCTTTCCTGTTTTAGGAAAATGGAAAATGAATATATATTTACATTTAGATATAATTTCATTATGTTAGAACTAATCAAAAAACTATTTTATTTACTTTTTATGTTACTGCTCATCTCAATCATATCTTTTTTAGCGATTCACTCTGCACCAAATAGTTTTTTTGCAGCAGGAGAACTTAATCCTAACATGACAAAAGAAGCTATAGAGCAGTTAAAAGCAGTTTATGGTTTAGATAAATCACTTTTTATGCAGTATGTTGATTGGGTGAAAAATATGCTTACTCTTAACTTTGGCATCTCTTTTGTAAGTGGGCAAGATGTAAGTGCTGAAATATTAAAACGACTACCAATAACGCTAACTATGAATTTAATTGCTCTTATTGCAGTTTTTACACTATCTTTGTATTTAGGAGTAAAAGCAGCCTTGCAATATGAAAAGAAAGCAGATTATATTATCCGTCAAATTTCTCTTATCTCTTTTTCTATGCCGTCATTTTATTTAGCTTTACTTTTTATAATCTTCTTATCTTTAAATTTAGAGCTTTTTCCAATAGCAGGACTTCACTCTATAGAAGAAAAAACAGGCTTTGCATACTATACAGATATGGCTTGGCATCTAGTGCTTCCCATTGGAGTTATGATATTTGTAGGTTTGGGAAGTATGATAATTTATGTTCGTTCTCTGACTTTAGAGATTTTAAAAAGTGATTATTACTATTTTGCTCTTTCTCGTGGTCTTAGTCAAAAGAAGCTACTAAAATTTTATATACTTCCAAATCTATTACCTCCAATTATTACACTTTTAGGATTGTCTTTACCAGGACTTATTGGAGGTAGTGTAATTTTAGAATCTATTTTTGGTATTGAAGGGATGGGACAACTTTTTTTCACGTCCGCTTTAAGTCGTGATTATCCTATTATAATGGGAACTTTGATGATAACATCGTTTTTAACGCTTTTGGGGAATATGATTGCGGATTTAATTTTACTAAAGTTAAATCCGTATATGAAAAGAGGATGAAAAACTTAAAATATGTATTAATTAAATAATGCTTCTAATGCATCTACACCATCTTTAGCTTCTTGTAGTTCTCCGTCTTCATTTGTTACTTGATCATTTTCAACTAGTTCAATGTTTAAACCTGTTAGCATAGATGCTAAACGAATATTTATACCACTTTTCCCGATTGCTTTTGATTTTTGGTCAGCTGGCAAAGTTATAATTGCTTTTTGGGCTTCACCTTCCTCATTTTTAACAAGTTCAACATGAGAAATTATTGCAGGACTCATTACTCTTGAGATGAAAAGTTCTTGAATACTTGTAAACTCAACACAATCAATATTTTCACCGATTAACTCTTGGCTAACAGCATTTATACGAACACCCTTAACACCTACTGTAGCACCGACAGCATCTACTTGGGGATGAGTACTAAGAAGTGCGATTTTTGCTCTTTCTCCAGGGATACGAGCTGATTTTTCTACGATAACTGTGCCATCTGCAATTTCAGGAACTTCAAGTGCTAAAAGCTCTTCTAAAAACTTTGGACTAGTACGAGAAAGCTCGATTTGAATACCATTTTCTTTGTCCATATTTACACGACGAACAACAGCTTTTAAGTGATCACCTTTTACAAAAATTTCACCTTTTATACGGCTTTTCATAGGAAGAACAGCACGCACTTCATCTACTTCTATATATGTTGCATTATGCGGGTCAACACTTGTAACTCGACCAGTTACTAAAGTGCCTATTTTTGATTTATATTTGTTAAATAGTTCATCTTCTACTAGTCTTTGTATATGAAACTCGATTTCACGATGAAGCTGAGAAGCACCTGTCCTTCCATATTCTTCAAGTGAGTGAGGGACTTGCAATTGGTCTTCAAGTTCTACTTGATCATCATACTCTCTGGCATCTGTGATTGAGATATATGCCGGTGCTATTTCTTCATCTAATAATTTTTCATCATCGTCTGCGATAACTGTAATTGTTTGAATTATTTCTATACTTTTTGTTTCATCATTTATCTCAGCTACAAAAGCAAAATTTCTATCGATAACTCTTTTTGCAGTTTGAACAAATGCTGTTTTTAAAGCCTCTATAACTTTTTCAGGTTGAAGACCTTTCTCATGTGCGATTGCATCTACTATGTCTAATATTTTTTCCATGATTAAATTCCTTATATTTCACAAAAAATAAATGTAATGGTTTTTGGGGGATTTCTTATGAAGTATGAAATTATATCAAAACTAGTCTTAATCAGACTTTTAGTAGGTTTTATATATAATGCAAAAATTATAAACAATAAAAGTTAAAGCACTAGTGCTATGGGCTTTCTGCCGAAGAAAACCAAGTGTTAGCGTAGGTGGCGGAATTACTTCCGTCATCGTTACAAATAAATGAAGGGTTCCCTTCATTTTATGCAATAAAATTAAGGAAAATAAAAATGGATTTAAAATTCGCAAGAACAGATATTGATGCAAAACCAAAAAAGGCTGAGTTAGAAAAAATCGAAGCTAGTGTTGAAAAAGACGGGAGTAAGATTTTTTATTTTGATAGAGAAAACTCTCATAAAGATTTACTTTCACTTCAAGATCATTTTGAAGAAAAAGGTAAAAGTTTTTATATGAATGAAGTTAAATTTGGTCTATCTGATAATGAATATATGTACCAAGTTCATATCATTAACTAGGAATATTAAATAGTGAAAAAACTCTTTGTTGAAACTTTAGGTTGTGCTATGAACTCTCGAGATAGTGAGCATATGATTGCTCAGTTACGAGAAAAAGATGGCTATGAAACTACAAGCGACTTTAAAGAAGCTGACCTTATTTTGATAAATACCTGCTCAGTTAGAGAGAAACCTGTTTCTAAACTTTTTTCAGAGTTAGGGATATTTAACAAAAAGAAAAAAGCAGATGCTAAAATAGGTGTTTGTGGTTGTACTGCGTCACATTTAGGTGAAGAAATAATCAAAAGAGCACCTTATGTAAACTTTGTTTTAGGTGCTAGAAATGTTTCTAAAATCAGTGAAGTTTTACATAAAGATAAAGCTGTTGAAATAGATATAAATTATGATGAAAGTGAGTTTGCTTTTGATGATTTTAGAACATCTCCATATAAAGCTTTTATAAATATTTCTATGGGCTGTGATAAGTCTTGCACTTATTGTATCGTTCCAAAAACTCGTGGCGATGAGATCTCTATTCCTATGAATTTAATCATTGATGAATCAAGAAGAGCTGTAAATAACGGTGCTAAAGAGATTTTTCTTTTGGGACAAAATGTTAACAATTATGGTCGCCGTTTTTCTGGTGGACATGAAAAATCAAACTTTACAAAACTTCTTCAAGAGCTTAGTGAAATCCAAAATTTACAAAGAATTCGCTTTACATCTCCACACCCTTTTCACATGGATGATGAGTTTATTGAGGAGTTCGCATCTAACCCTAAAATTTGTAAATCAATGCACATGCCTCTTCAAAGCGGAAGTACAAAGGTTTTAAAAGATATGAAAAGAGGTTACTCTAAAGAGTGGTTTTTAAATCGTGTAAAAAAACTTCGCTCAGAGTGTCCAGAGGTTAGTATATCTACTGATATTATAGTAGCTTTCCCAGGGGAGAGTGATGAAGATTTTGAAGATACTTTAGATGTTATGAATCAAGTTAGATTTAACCAAATCTTTTCTTTTAAGTATTCTGCTAGACCCCAAACTGAAGCAGAGCATTTTACAAATACAGTAGATGCAGATATTGCATCTGCAAGACTTACAAAATTACAAAATATACATACCGATATTTTAGATGAAATAAATGCTACATCTTTAGGTAAAACTTATCGTGTTTATTTCCAAGACCTGATACAAGATTATTTTGTAAGTGGTAGAAGTGATGACAATATTGTCATAAAAGTAAAAGGTTCAGATGAACTTTTAGGAGAGTTTCGAGATGTTAAGATAACTTCTATTGGAAGAACAATTTTAACAGGAGAAATCGTTGCTTAAAAATATAAGTCGTGCTTTGGCACTTCTTATCCTTCCATTTATAGCCTCTTTGCTTATCAGACTTATTTATTTAACTAACAAAAAAGTATTTCATGTTCCAAAAACCATAGGTAATGAGCCAATTATTTTCGCCTGTTGGCATGGGGAACTTTTGATGTTGCCATATGTATATCTTTATTGTAGAAAAAAACCTCATGCAAAAGTTTTAATTTCTCCTCATTTTGATGGAAAATTGATTTCAAAAACTGTAAAATATTTTGGGCTTGATACTATTGCAGGGTCTTCAAATAGAAATGCTACAAGAGTTCTAATTCAAGCTATGAAGAGTTTAAAAAATGGTTTTGATATAGGAATAACACCAGATGGTCCAAAAGGACCAAGACATGAAGTGGCAGATGGTATAATTGTCATGGCACAAAAAACTAAAACAAAAGTAGTTTTAGTTAAAATAGTGGCAACAAAGTTTTGGCAGTTAAATAGTTGGGATAAATTTCTTATACCAAAACCTTTTGGTATGTTAAATTATTATGCATCTTCGCCCGTAGATGTTGATGGGATGAAACTAGAAGAAGCTAAAGCTTTAATAAAAAAAGAATTGGAGAAGTATGAAGTCTAAAATATTGATTCCAAGTGTAGCATTTTTTATACTTTTTGCAATGGGTGCGTATTTTTTGATAAACCCATCTTATGAAAAGTCTTTAAAAGCAAAGTATTATTTTGAAACTGGCGATTATAAAGAAGCTTTAGTTTTAGCAAAAGAAGCTTTTAGTATGGATGTTTATAATAGGATGGCATCTACTGTTATGGCTCAGTCTATAACTTCTTTAAAATATGTTACATATAATAATGATGCGAAAAAATATATGTATAGTATAAATGAAATTGCTAAGCATGATGTTATTTCAGATGCTGATAAAGCAAAGATACGAACAATCTGTAATATTATGATTGACTCATATATAAAACTAGCACCAAGTGTTATTACTGATAGTGATTTAGTTGATGACGCTGCAAAATATTACGATAGTTTTGAGAAACTTCTTGAAAAAGTTACTAGATAAAAAAAGAGTTGATTTTTTAAATTTTTTAGAAAATTTTAGAGGCTATTCTGATTTAACAATCAAAAGTTATGATGAGTCTTTAAAAGAAGCAATGAGTATCGCTGAAATAAGCGTAGATGCTAAAATAATAACTGTAAATTTAATGCCATATAGAATTAAAATATCTAATCTCAATGCAAAAACAATAAGTAAAAAGCTTAGTGCTATTAGAAGTTTTGCCTCTTTTCTTAATGATAATAAAATGAATGTCATACTTTTATCTGATGAAAGCGTAAAAGTTGCTTCAACATTACCCAAGCCAATCTCTCATAAATATATTGTTCAAGCCTTAGAAGTTGCACACTTAAAAGAAAAACTCATAGTTACAATGCTTTACACTTTAGGTTTGAGAATTTCTGAACTGTCATCTTTGAAAGTTGAAGATATATCAGATGCGTGGGTTAGAGTTTTAGGAAAGGGAAATAAACATAGAGATATACCACTTTTGCACTCAACTAAAGAGTTGATAGATGAATATTTCTCAAATAATTATCCCAAAATATTTCTTTTTGAGTTAAATGATGAAAGATTAAGCGAAAACAGTCTAAGATATACAGTTAATAAAGTTTTTAAAAAAGTTGGGTTAAAAGTTACTCCGCATCAATTACGACATTCTTATGCAACAGCACTTTTAAATGCAGGTGCTCCTATTGCAGATGTAAGTGAATTGCTTGGTCATTCAACTATGGCAACGACACAAATATATACAAAATTAGGTAGTGCATTGAAACAACAAAATTATAACAAAGCACATCCACTTTGTGGAGATGAATAGTGTTAAGTAAGCTTTTTGAACTTTTGTATCATAAAGTATATGTCAATATTGTTGTCGAACGCTCTCAAACTATTGTATATGTTCAAGAGTGTTCAACTGAAGGCTTAGTTGTAAGTGAATCACAAACTTTTAAAACAACGACTATAAATGCTAAAATGAAAGAGTTTATAAACTCTTTTACTTCAGAATCCCCTTTTTATTATATCTCGGTATTGGACACTTCAGAATCACAAGGGGCTTTACCTACATGTATTTCCAGAGATATGTCGAAATTTTTTGACTTAGAATTTTCAAAACATATGTGTTATAAAAAAAACTGGGCATATTATAGTTCTAAAGTAGATTTAAATAGACTTGAAAGGTCTTATCCGGAGATTGGAATTGATTTTATTTTTTCTCCTTTTGTCTTATTAGCAAACTTTTTTAAAGATAAAATAGACTCAAGTTTAGCAATATTTTTATTAGTAGAAGATAATTACTTAAGTCTAGCAGTTTTTAATAATTCAGAGTTACTTTATTCACATCATATCAATATGGAACATAATAATGAGAGTGATGTACTCATGATGGAAAATCAAAATGATGAAGTTGATTTAGAACTAGATACATCTATAAATTTAGAAGAGATAGATGTGCATGATGATGTAGAATTAACAGATGATTTTGGAGATATTGAAGATTTAGATAGTATTGGTGAAATTGATGAATTTGCTGAAGAAGAAATAGAAGAAGAGATAGAAGAAGAAGTTACTGCAACTATTGAAGAAGAAGCGACAGGCTTCAATGAAGATTATCAAAGATATTCCCTTATACAAAGCTCGATAAATCGTTTTTATAAAGATGAAAAATATAAAAGTGAGTTTGTGCAAGATATATATATTGCAGATGCTATTGGTGTTAGTGGTGATTTAAAACGATACTTAGAAGAAGAGATGTTTTTGAATGTTTTTGTTAGACATTTAGACTTGTGCTCTGAACTAGTCCAACTAACAAAGGCAGAGCTAAATGAAATATAGCTATATAAGCCCTAGAAAAAAAAGATTTTTATCATCAGAAATGCAACTGCTTTTTAGTTTTTTTAGTATAACAATTTTCATGCTTTTTTTGACATATCTATTTTTGCTATTTAAAGATTATAGATTTACTCAGAACTTACAAGAAGTATCTACTTCGCAAATTGAAGTAAAACAAAATATTACAGATATGCAAGCTCAAATTACTTTTATTGAAAAAGAAGTTTTACTTTGTGAAAGAATCAACACAAAAAATACAGTTTTAAAAGATTCTATTGCAAACTTATTTGATTTAGTACCACAAAGAATTACACTTTCACAAGCTTCTTTACTCAGAAATGGACTCATTCTTTACGGTGTGACCCCAAATAAAGATATATACAACTTTATGCTTCAAGCACCACTTCGCTCTATTTTTAGCAGAACATATAGTAACTTCTATCCTATGAAAAATGGTTGGTTCAGATTTGTATCTACGAACTACATAGATGATGAAGAAAATGATGAAAAAGGCTTTGACAATGAAGAGTAATATTTCAAGACAAAGTATATATCTATTAGTCTTTAGTGTATGTTTACTAATATTTGTTCTTCTTTTTTCATTTCTTGTTTTAATCCCAGAGGGAAAAGAGTATAGGCTACAAAGAGGCAAACTGAACAAATTAAAACTAGAGTTAAGGAAATATGAAAATTTTAATGATGTTGTTTTACAAAAGTTAAAACAACTTCAATCAGACAATTCTCATACGATAACAGCATTTGATACATATTTTAGTCCTTTGAAATTTCAAAAACAACATTCTACATATTTTACATCTTTAGAATTGTCAAAGCAAAAAAAAGTGCAAGATGAAGATGAGTTTACTGTTTATGAAGTAAATACAACATCTTTTGTAGATTCACCACAAAGTTTTTATGAGTTCTTAGATGCTGTAAATAAAGGTGATTGGATAATTGGGATAAACTTTCCTATAAATTTTAAAAGAGAAACTAAAATGATACGATCATCTTTTACTATGAAGGTTTACAATACTCAAAAAATATCAAAATCTATGCCAGAGCTAGAATAACTCTTTTACTTTTTCAAATACTATTTCATTAGCATAAAGAAAAGGGCGAAGTTTTGGTTCGATTTTTAAAACTCTACACTCCTCTTTAAACTTATGATTCATCTTTAAATTTGCGTCTAAGTATGGAACTATAAAAATAAAGTATTCATTTATATTTACAATAAACTTTCTTCCAACTATTAGAGTATTTTTATTTTTTAGAAGCTCTCTTTCTTTAAAACTCAACATATATTTTTTGGACTTTAAAAGTTTGTCTATCGTAAAAATATCAGCTCTTTTAGTTTTTTGTTTTGCAAAATATGAAAATTCATCAATATTTTTTATAATAACTTCAGGAGTCAGCATAGCTTTATCTTCATCTAAATAAGCAAAACTTTTTTTAATGCCATCCAAGTATTTATCTAAAAGAGGAGAAGCATGATTGTGTCTAAAAGAGTTTCTTGTTATATCTTCATCAAGGTTACTGTTATCTTCAAAATATTTGATATTATTTGCTTTTAAATAAGAATATAGTTCTTGCTTGTCAAGCCTTAAAAGAGGGCGAATAAGTGTGTAAAATTCTCTTTGTTCTTTTTCTCTCATTCCTGCTAGTTCTGCACATCCCGCACCTTTGCAAAACTGCATTAGCATCCACTCAAATCTATCTCCTAGATGGTGGGCTGTTAAAAGATTATCATAATTATATGTAGTAATTAGCTCTTCAAAAAAATTATATCTTATATTTCTTGCAGTTGATTCAAAATTTTTATCAATTTTTTTGGCTATAAAAGTATGACATTTCAAGTTATATGTAGATGCTAACTCTTTTGCATAAGCTACTTCTTCAACTGCTTGATTTCTTTGTCCGTAATTTACAATAGCTATATCAAATTTAATAGAGTCATTTAATAGTAAAAAAAATAGAGCGGTTGAATCTACTCCTGCTGAGAAAGCTAGGAGATTTTTTTTATTTTCAAGTGTTTTTAGTGATGAAATTTCAAGCATTATCTACTGTTGCGGTTAAGATATCTCCGACAAGCTCTGTGACTTTTGCTTTATATATTTTTCCAAACTCTAAATCTTCATCTTTTACTCTATCGTTTACATAAATTTCACCATCAATTTCAGGTGCCCAGATGCTCTCTCTTGCACTTAGCAGATATTCATGCTCGTCGCTCTCACCATTAATAATAAGTTCGATTTTTCTACCAATTTCATTTTGAAGTGATTTCTTTGTAGCCTCAGATGCAATATCACCAAGTTTTTGAGCGCGAGATGCTATAAGCTCATTAGATATCTTTTTACTCATATCAAAAGCAGGAGTAGTTTCTTCATCAGAGTATGAAAAAACATTAATACGGTCGAAGCCAAATGAAGATGCAAATTCACACATCTCTTCAAACATTTCTTCTGTTTCATTTGGATGTCCTACTATAAAACTTGTACGAACAAAAGAGTTGGGAAGACTTCTCATAAAGTCTAAAAGTTGAGTAGTTTTATCTTTGCCAAAACCTCTTTTCATCATACTAAGCATTTCATCATTAATATGTTGAATAGGCATATCAAAATAGTTATGAAATATTTTACTTTTTGCTATGTTTTTAAGAAGTAAGATTGTAGTTGTAGAAGGATAAAGATATAAAATTCTTGCACTTTTGACTTCATCTATAAGCTCTACCCTTTGTATAAGAAGGCTTAGTCCATCTTTAATATTTTGATCACGAAGATATGAAGAACTATCTTGTGAAACAAAAGAAAAATCATAGTAACCTTTTTTTACCAAACCTTCAATTTCTTTAGCTATAGAGTCTAAATTACGAGAGTTTAGTTTACCTTTAAAAGATGGAATAGCACAAAAACTACAAGCTTGATTACAGCCTTCTGAAAGTTTTATATATGCATGATAAGATGAGCCTGTTACTACACGCTCACTTCCATCTATTAAAAATACTTTATCAGAAAAACGACTTTTTTTCTCCTGAAGAAGTTCATCGATACGGTCGTAATCACCCACTCCTGTAAATATATCAACCTCTGGCATCTGGTTTGCCAAGTCTTCTTTATATCTTTCACTAAGACATCCAGCCATGACTAAAACTGAGTCTTCTTTTCTAGTATCGTGTAAAGAAAGAACAGTATTTATAGACTCTTCTTTTGCCGCATCTATAAATCCACAAGTATTTACAATAATAACATCTGCTTCATCTTGGGCATCTGTAAGTTCAAAGTTTTGAAGTTTTCCCATCATTACTTCTGTATCAACAAGATTTTTAGTACATCCAAGAGAAACTATGTGAAGTTTATTTGCCATTTTTACCACTTATATATTTTTTTGACATTATACTATAATGTCGTTATGAAAATATATGATGTTATTATTTTAGGTGCTGGAGCAAGTGGTTTGATGTGTGCTTCGCATCTAAGTGAAAAGTTAAATGTATCTATTATAGATATTAATTCAAAAGTTGCTCAAAAATTAAAAATATCTGGCGGTGGTAAATGTAACATCACAAGCACAAGTGTAAGTTCAAATAATTTCGATGGTGATGAAGAATTTATTTCAAATATTTTAAGTGAATATTCAAAAGAAAATTTATTAGAATTTTTAAAAATCAACAGCCTCTTTCCTGTGATACGAAAAAATCGTTATTATTTTTGTAAAAATTCTTCAGATGAAATAATTAACATCCTTAAAAAACTGAGTAATAAGCATGAGCTAATTTTAAATACAAAAGTAAGTGAAGTTAAAAAAGTAAATAAAATATTTGAAATTGTAACTGATAGAAAAATTTTAAAAGCTAAAAAAGTGATAGTTGCAACAGGTGGAAAAAGCTTTCAAACTCTTGGTGCAAGTGATATTGGTTTAAAAATAGCAAAAAACTTTGACATCAGTGTGAAAGAATTTACTCCTGCTTTAGTTGGAATGACACTTCAAAAAGATCAGTTTTGGATGAAAGAACTTAGTGGACTTAGTTGTTTCGTACATATAAAAGTAGATGAAAAAACTTTAAAAGAAGATTTACTTTTTGCACACAGAGGTATAAGTGGTCCTGCTGTTTTGAGTGCGTCTTTGTACTGGAAAAAGGCAAAAATGGCAATTAATTTTTTACCTAAAAACAAGATAAAAGATTTGATAAGAAATAGTAAAAAACTAGTAAGTTCTGCTATTCCTTTACCAAAAAGACTTTCTATAGCAATATTAAAGGCGATTGATGTCCAAGACAAAGAGTGTAAAAAGCTTAGTAGCAAAGAAGTCGAGAAACTCTTAGATATACATAACTATGAGTTTGCTCCTGCTGGTAACTTTGGTTTTACTAAAGCAGAAGTAAGTAGAGGAGGGGTTTGTGCAAAAGAGTTACATAATCACTCTTTAGAATCCAAAAGTATAAAAAATTTACACTTTATTGGTGAAGTTGTCGATGTAACAGGAGAATTAGGTGGGTATAACTTTCAGTGGGCATTTAGCAGTGGGGTTATTTGTGCAAGAGAGATAAACTCTGTACTTTAAAGTAAGCCTTAAAAGTGACAAGGTATAATAGGTTCAAATAAAAAGGGAATAAAATGGCAAAAACATTAAGTAAATTAGCAGTAGCAACGATATTGGTAGCTTCATCATTAAGTGCAGCACCTGCTGATAATTCAAAATATAGATTTAATACAAATTCATTAATAGGTCTTGAGGGTACATATAGTAATTTTGACTATGAGCGTGTTAAAATAGGCGATGCTACAGTAAGAGAAAAGGTATCATTAAAGGGTGGTGGATTGAAAATTGGTGCAGAGTCAAATAACTATAGATTTTTTCTATCAGCAAGAATGTATGACGCAGGTGAGTTTGAGTATGCAAGAACTTATGGAGTTGAACTGCAATATCTATTTAATTTTTCCAACTTTGCAAACATGTATTTGGGTGTAAACTTTGGTAAAGCAGATATGAAATTTGTTGATACAAAAAATGGACATAACAATACTGTAACAATAGATGATACTTATTTAGGTGGAGATGTAGGTTTTAATGTTCACTTAGGTAAACAAGTTGACTGGGAAATAGGTGCTAGATTTATGCGTTTAAATACTTCAAAAACAGATGCTGGTGCAACTTATAATTTAGATCATATTGTAACTGGTTATACAAGTATAATTTTTAAATATCAAATGGATTAATTAGTGAGATTAATCATAGCTGTTTTACTTCTCTTTAGCATCTCCTATGCAGATAAAATAAAGAAAAAAACATTAGCATGTCCTACTGTTTTACAATTACAAAAGGCACCACTTAATACAGCAGACAATTATATTAACCTTAATATGTATGCTATTTCAAATGACTGTGTAATAGTTAGTAAAAGAGATGATGTTGAGGCTATTGGATATGACTCTTTAAACTCAAAAGATATTTATCAAAAGATTCTGTACAAAAAAAATGGTGTTTACTTATATATTCTTAAATCATCTATTCAAATTGAACAAGCAGGAAAAAAGAGCACATTTAGATTTTAGATGTTGCTCGATACGACTAATTTCACAGCGAAATCTCTATAAAAATTCACCAAAGCACATATAAGATTAAGTCATAAAAGTAAACAAACAATACAGCACAAAAAACCAAATAGAACTTATAGAACTCTCAGATGGAAACTACCTTACAAACAACGATATTCAGAATAATACCGACCTTATGAATATAGTTAGCTCCGCTTGGAATACTTAAAAAACCAACAAAACTACATAAAGACACTAAAAGACACATTTTTATACAATGTGTCTCTTTTTATAAGAAATCAATTACTTAAAAGATTAAAAAAGATAATATAAATAAATATTTAAAAATACTTAGTAGTTTAAATTTTAATATAGATATAAAAAGAGGTAATACAAATGAAAAAGATTATAAAAACAGTAATACTGGTTGCTGAGGAACAAGCAACTTATACAATCACAAGAAAGAAAGACCAACTAGATGACACGCTGATAGTTGGCAATGATACAGATGAAATTATAGAAGTAAACTCTTCAAACTCTACAATCTTAGCAGGTAAAGATGATTTAGTAAATAATTTGAAATTTAATATAAATAAAATAGAGGTAGCATAAATGAAAAGAAATACAATTAAGAAAATGATATTAGGATTAATAGTAGTATCAACACTTTTACAAGCAGATAGATACTTGTTGATAATGAGTAAAGATGATAAGGTATGTCACAGAGTAAGTAAGATTTTAAATGATGATTTAAAAGAGTATAAAGAACTTAAACTTCAAACTCATAAAGAGTTTAATGTTATTAAGTGGGATAAAGAGTTTATCTTCTATCTTACGGGTACGGGTAAAAATAAACCTTATAAAGACTATTGTTCAAGATCGACAGGATGTAAGAATGCAATATTTGACATAAATAATGATGGTAAAGATGAGTTAGTTGCATTTAGAGAAGAACTCTTAAAATCGACACGAAGTGGTGATGCTGGATACAATGAAATTCTTTATTTGCCAAAAGAAACTAATGAATTTTTTAAATTTGATATTTCAAAAGGTACAGTTGATATTGGTAGCGAACACTATTATAAAGAACTACCAAAACAAGTGTCATCTCTTTTTGGTTCAAAGCACACAGATACTGTATATATGTCAACTGGTAACACTACCACACTTCGACCATTTAAAATAGATAACACTTATTACATCTCAACTTTTTTTAGCACTTTTGGTCAAAAAGATTATGATGAGAGTAGCAAAAGAGGTCAAAAAGTTTCTTCGATTGGAATATCTGGGGCATATGATTACTACAGAATACTATGGAGTGATATAAACTACCAAAACTTTGTGTCAATTAGTAAATATGATGCAACAAACAAACCAACAGACACTTGTTACTTAATAAAAATCTTCACAAATAAAAAACACAGCACAAAGGATAACTAATGGCACTCTTAACTACACATACAAACTATACAAATGGTTCTTATAAGAAAGATAGAAATAATTTGATAAAACCTAGTGAAAATGATAAATTATATAAAAGTAGAAATGATACTAACCTAAAAAAGTTAGATGCCCATGATGATGGAGATGATTCTATGGCAATGGGCTACGGCTATGACCTTTTTCAAAATGTAGAGAGTATAAAAAGTACATTAAAGAAATTTGTAATTAGAAAAGATGGTGACACTACAAAAACTGTAGATTATAATGCCCCTAAAATCTAAGACACCAATTCAGTAGGATTTATTTTCAAAAAAGCTAAAATAAGTAAGAATTATGGAGATAAATTATGAGTAGAAAACAAGGGCAAACTTATACGGCAAAACAGAAGACTAAAATAGTCTTAGAAATGTTAAAAGAAGATATGACAATAAGTCAGTTAGCAACTAAGTATAAAATCACTTCTCAATCATTAGGAAAATGGAAGACTCAATTTTTAGAAAATGCATCTTTAGCATTTGACTTGGGTGGAGCGACGAAAGCTTATAGAGATGAAATAGAAGAGTTAAAAACTGAGAATGATGGCTTAGCTAAGGCACTAGGAAAAGCAACTGTAAGAGCAGGTTTCGTTGAAAAAAAGCTAAAGAGCTTGGACTTATGTAATAAAAAAGCTTTGATCGAGTCCAAGCATAAAAAATTATCAATTTCAGAGCAATGTGAGATATTTGGTATTAGTAGAAGCCACTATTACTATCAACCAGTACCAATGAGTCAAAAAAACATCAAACTACTTCATAAAATTGATGAGATAGCTACAGAGAACTCAGAGTATGGTTATAGGTTTATCTACGAGCAACTCAAAGAAGATGGCTATGCCATTGGCAGAAATAGAGTCTTGAAATATATGGCAATACTTGGCATACAAGCAATATACCCAACTAAAAAGAAACTAACAAGTATTAAAAATAAAGAACATAAAATATATGAGTACCTCCTCAAGAAGTATTGGACTAGAGTTGGTAAGAAAAATACTGTCTATGTGCCTACTCCAAACGAAGTATGGAGTGGTGACATTACCTATATTCGTATTAACGGAGGTTTTATGTATCTGGCAGCAGTTATAGACTGGCATTCTAAAGCTATACTCTCCTATAAAATATTATCATGCCCTTGTGGTACTAATTCTATGGATGCAACACTTGCAACCGATGTGCTAGAAAAGGCACTTGCAAAGTATCCTAAGCCTAAGATATTTAATAGTGATCAAGGAAGTCAATATACAAGCAATGAGCATACTCAGATACTTAAAAGATATAATATTCAAATATCAATGAATGGGAAAGCTAGAAGTATTCACAATATAGTAATTGAGAGATTTTTTAGAACCCTTAAACATGGTAATATTTACATAAATGATTATCAAACTATTAGAAATTTAAAAGAAGGAGTTAAAGCTTATATCTATAAATACAACTTTAAGAGATTTCACTCAAGTTTAGATTATAGAAAACCGATGAATGTTTATCTTGAATATCTAAAAAATGTAGGGTAAGGTAACAGTTGCTTATGAAATTAAATCTTTAGGAAAGTTGTCTTGATTTTTAGGGGCATTATACGCTTTAATAACTCTAAAAACTGAAACAAAAGCTGAAGATTTATTGTCATATAGATTAGATAATAAAGAAGAGAAAGCTATATCTAAATCTATTTTACCAAATTCTAAAGAAAGAGCAGCTGTTATGTCTCAACTCTATAGATTAGGAACAGCAGGAGCACCTAGTTTATTAGCTGCTATAAAAGATGGGAATCGTGCAGAAGCATGGTTTCAAATAAGATACTATTCAAATGGAGATGAATTACCTGGAAATTATTACAGAGTAGTACAAGAATCAAATATTTTTAACTTGTATGATACAACATCTAACGAAAAAAATTCTAAAGATATCATAAGAATGGCAAGGATTCATCAAGCAAAAATTGCAGAAGAAGAGGGAGAATCATCAGCCTATAATGGGACAAATAAAATAGGTCTTCAAATAGAAAAT
The DNA here is from genome assembly GCF_029027405.1 of Sulfurimonas sp. NCBI lineage: Bacteria > Pseudomonadati > Campylobacterota > Epsilonproteobacteria > Campylobacterales > Sulfurimonadaceae > Sulfurimonas > Sulfurimonas sp. Next base: position 2,334,805 of record NZ_CP093396.1, on the reverse strand, counting down.
GCAAAAAACTATCTTATTGATAATTTTGGTGAAGGTATTATTATAAAGGGTGAAGTGATTGTTGGAGTTAATAGTGTCAATGATGAATATAAATCAGGTATCGGTAAAGCAAATATAAATGACACCCTCCAGGGCACAGCCAAAAACGACCTAATCTTCGGAGAAAGAGGAAATGACACCATACATGGTAACGGCGGAAATGATGTTATCTACGGAGGAACAGGCAACGATACCATAAACGGAGGAGCAGACAACGACTTTTTATACGGTGAAGAGGATCATGACACACTTTTAGGAGCAGGTGGCAACGACTACCTAGACGGGGGCAATGGAAACGACACACTCTCAGGCGGAGCAGACATAGATACTCTACTGGGTGGTTCAGGAGATGACATACTTTATGGAAATAGCGGTAATGACACACTTCTAGGAGGTGAGAATAATGATGCACTCTTTGGCGGTAGTGGTTCAGATACTCTTTTAGGTCAAGCAGGTGATGATGTATTGGCAGGTTCAGATGCTGATAACTTATATGGTGAAAAAACACATGATTATCTTCTAGGTGGAACAGGCTTTGATACTTACCATGTCAGTGATAAAGATGTCATAAACGATGCAGACTCAAACGGTCTCATAATGTTTAACGATAAATCTATAAGCGGTAAAAAAACTAAAGTAGAAGGTAGTGATACTCTCTATGAAGATGCTAACTTTCTTTATGCTTTAGATGGTTCAAATATGATAGTAACTGAAAAAGCTACACATGAATATATCACTATTGAAAACTTCAACTTTAACAGTGATGGTATGGGTATGAACTTTGATGATGGAAGTGATGACTCAACTAAAAAAGATGTAGAGATATATGTAGGAGATGCAACAGCAACTGAAGGTGGAGCATTAGAGTTTACAATAGGTATAGATAATACTTTAGATAAAGACTATACTACCCCAATATGTCAAGACAACTTTTTCAAAAATCTAATTCCCTAAATACCTGTTACCCTATGCTACATTTTCACTAGATTTAGTGTAATTCTCATCATTGATTTTTAAACTATCATAATAAACATTCATAGGTTTTTTATATTTCAATGTCTCATGAAATCTTCTGTGATTATAAAATTCTATATAATCCTTAACATCACTTTTGAGAACTGATACTCTCTCATATTCATTGAGGTATATTTTTTCAACTTTAGCACTTCTCCAGAACCTCTCAATACAAATATTATCTGTTGCTCTACCTTTGCCATCCATAGAGATAATTATGTCATTATCTTTTAATGTTTGAGTGTGGATACAGCTTGTATATTGTGACCCTTGATCAGTATTAAATATCTCAGGCTTACCATAGAGTGCGAGTGCTTCATCTAGTACACCCATGACTAAATCTGTATCCATTGTGTTGGATATTCGCCAAGATAATATTGCTTTAGAATACCAATCAATTATGGCAGCCATATAGACCATACCACCTTTAATTTTAATATAGGTTATATCTGTTGACCATACTTGGTTTGCTCTTACGATATCTAATCCTCTTATTTTGTAAGAGTATTTATGATGTTGCTTGTCCGCCCAGCTTGTATTTAGTGGTCTTACAGCTAAAACAGCCTGTAATCCTAACTCTCTACGGTATGCCAGCACTGTGTTGGGACTGACACGAAAACCATCCTCTAGTAGTTGATGATACACTTTCATATAGCCATAGCTTGGTATCTCTTCAAATACTTTTTCTATATGTTTTTTAATTACATTTTTAGCAAGATTTACCATTGGTGCATAGAACAAATTACTTCTGTTATAGTTAATAAGATTACATTGTTTTACAACTGATAATGCCTTATTTTCATCTCTATCAATCAACTCCTTTTTATAGCTAGAGTCCAAGCTGCTTAACTTTCCCACCGCCCAGTCCTTCTCTACTGTTAGTTGACCTACAACCTTTGCATATTCATCAAGTTTAGCTTGTAATCTTACATTCTCTTCTTTGTACTCTTTAATTACTTTTGCAGGTTCCATCGCAACTTCTGCATTTTCCAAAAATATCTTCTTCCAATTTTGTAAGTTTTTTGGTGTGATATTATTTACACTTGCTATTTCATTTAGTGTCTTATCTTCTTTTAAAACTTCTAAAACTAACTTTGTCTTGAATTCTGCTGTATATGTTGTTCTTTTTCGACTCATAAGATTACCTTCTATTTTTATTGTTTAATTTTACTCTTTTAAGAATTAAACTTTAGAAATAGTTGTTTGATTTTCTTGGGGTAGTATAATGTACTTGCTATCGCTTTTGTAGCAGTTGCTATATTTGATTTTATTATTAACCTTATCCGAAATTATATGTTTGTACACACAACATCAAAGATAGATGCTAAACTTGGTGCTAAACTATTTCATCATCTTTTAGCTCTTCCAATCGCTTACTTTGAAAAACGAAAAGTTGGAAACATAATTGCTCGAGTTCGTGAGTTAGATACCATCAGAGAATTTATAGCAAATAAATCAATTAGTGTAATTTTAGATGTAATGTTTTCTGGTGTGTTTGTGGCGGTAATGCTGCTTTACAGTGTGAAGTTAACTATGTTGGTTGTATCTTTTGTAACAGTTATAGGACTGATTTACTTTTTTATTACACCACAACTTCGAAAGCGTCTTGAAGAGAAGTTTCAGATGGGTGCTCAATCAAATGCTTATTTAGTTGAGTCCGTTACTGGTGTGCAAACAGTTAAGTCTTTAGCACTTGAAGGTTCGATGCAGAGAAAATGGGAAGACTACTTAGCTAAGTATGTAAACTCAAGTTTCCATCTAAGTAATCTGTCTAATATCTTAGGTGGACTTTCAGGGATGCTACAAAAACTAATGACCATCTCTATGTTATATGTTGGTGTATCCTTAGTTCTTGAAGGTAAACTAAGTGTTGGACAGCTAATAGCTTTTCAAATGTTCGCTAACCAGTTTAGTGGACCTGTCCTTCGTTTAGTAAATCTTTGGAATGAGTTTCAACAAACATTACTTTCAGTTGATAGAATAGGTGATATTCTTAACACTCCAACAGAACAAAAAAATGATAAAGCTATTACTCTCCCTCATATTAAAGGTAGTGTTAGATTTGATAATATTGGATTTTCATATTCTCCAGAGATGCCAAATGTAATTAATGGTGTTAGTGCTGAATTTAAAGAAGGCATGAGTGTTGGTTTAGTTGGTAGAAGTGGTAGTGGTAAGAGTACTATTACAAAACTTATTCAAAGACTATATATTCCAAACAGCGGAACTATCTATATAGACAATGTTGATATTAGACATATGAACCCTAAATGGTTGCGTAATAATATTGGGGTAGTGCTACAAGAGAATTTCCTCTTTAGTGGAACTATCAAAGATAATATATCTCTTTCTCGTCCAGATGCACCAATGGAACAGATAATAGCTGTAGCTAATATGGCTGGAGCGCATGAGTTTATTTCAGAACTACCAGAGGGTTATGATACTCAAGTAGGGGAAAGAGGTTCTTCCCTCTCAGGTGGACAGAGACAACGAGTCTCTATTGCTAGAGCGCTTATTATTAACCCTCGCATCTTGATATTTGATGAAGCAACTTCAGCACTTGATTATGAGTCAGAAAAGATTATTCAAAACAATATGAACACTATTAAAGATGGAAGAACGATGTTTATAGTTGCACATAGGCTTACTACTGTAAAAGATTGTGATGTTATTGTAGTAATGGACAAAGGTACGATAGTTGAGCAGGGTTCTCACTTTGAACTACTAAATCTTAAGGGCTATTATCATAAGCTCTATACACAACAGGATTAGATATGGGACTTTTTCACACTAAAGATAAACATGAGTTTAAACCATTACTTGTTGAGATAGAAGATCGTCCACTAAATCCACTAGGTCGTACATTGCTTTGGACTATTATAGTTTTTATGGTTTTAAGTAGTTTATGGCTCTTTTTAGCCAAGATAGATGTTGTTGTAAGTGCTAGAGGAAAAATAATTCCTCTTGGCGAGATTAAAGTACTTCAGCCAATAGAAACAGGTGTGATAAGTAAGCTTTTGGTAAAGGAGGGAGAGTTAGTTCATAAAGGACAGGTTTTAGTTGAAATAGACCCATCAGTAGCTGAGACAAATTTAAAGTCTAAAGAAAAAAATCTAGAGTTATTAGAAATAGAGACAACACGATTAATGGCTCTTATTGAGAATAAAATATTTATTCCTCCTTTAATGTGTAAAGATTCAGCTGTTCTTGCAACTCAAGTACTTATTTATAAGACAAGTAAACTAGGATATGAACAACAACATTTGTTGATTGAAAAACAGATTTTACAAATACAGCAACAAATAGAATCAGTATATACTGATAAAAGTCGTTTAATGCAGCATTTAGAAAATGTTAAAAATCAAGAAGCACGCTTACAAGAAGTGATAGATATTATTGCAAGAAGTGAATATGACGATATACATAAAGAAGTTATAGAATACGAAAAACAGGTTAGAATGAAAGACCATGATGTTATTCAACTTAATGAAAAACTAAATGGATTGACTGAACAGAAAATTTTAATAACTCAAGATTACCAAAACAAACTACTTGAAGAACTTACTCAAAAACGCAAAGAGGCTACCCTACTTAAAGTTGAAATAGACTCAATAGAGTTTAGAAAAGCAAAACAAAGAATTACTTCTCCTGTTGATGGTTATGTTTCTAAACTTATGGTTCATACTATTGGTGGTGTAGTTACACCAGCAGAAAAATTAATTTATATTGTTCCAAGTAATGTCCCCTTAGTGATTAAAGCAACTGTACTTAATCAAGATATAGGGTTTATAAAAAAAGGAATGGATGCCGCTATTAAGGTGGATACATTTAACTTTCAAAAGTATGGGCTTATTCCTGCCATAGTTAGCCATGTCTCAGATGATTCTATAGATGATGAAAAACTAGGACCAGTATATGAAATTTACTTAGAACCAAAAAAAGAATTTCTTGTAGTTAAGGGCGAAAAAGTATATTTAAATTCAGGAATGAGTGTAACAGCAGAACTCAAAGTTGGAAAACGGCGTGTTATTGAGTTCTTCATTTATCCTTTGATAAAGTATTTGGATGAGGGGATGAGTGTACGATGAGGATAATATGATGGAACCCTTTACTCGCATTTAAAACAAAACGGTGTAGTTGTAAAAGGCAGAGCCGTTAAGGGTCAAGGATATATAGCTAAATTCTATGAGTCGGAAAGATTTATCTACTTCTTGAACGATTTGAGTTTCGTGAAGAGTTAGAGTTTCTTCCGCCGTTTCTATTTCCGCCATTTCCACCGCGAGGTTTATTTCTTGCTCCACGATTTCCACCCATGTTAATAGGTTCTGCTTTTATGGAAGGGTCTGGCTTAAAACCTTTTTCCCAGATTTTTGGAATGTCTTTATTTATAAGTTTTTCTATATTTTCTAAAAATTCATTTTCATCTACACAAACAAGTGAAACCGCTTCACCTTCATGACCAGCACGACCAGTTCGTCCTATGCGATGTACATAGTCTTCACTTACATTTGGGAGTTCATAGTTTACAACATGCGGAAGCTGGTCTATATCTATTCCTCTTGCTGCTATATCTGTTGCCACAAGAACTCTAATTTTGCCAGCTTTAAAGTCTGCTAGAGCTTTTGTTCTTGCATTTTGGCTTTTGTTTCCATGAATTGCAACTGAGCTAATTGAATCTTTTTCTAACTGCCCACTTAAACGATTCGCACCGTGTTTAGTTCTAGTAAAAACTAAGACTTGTGTCCATTTTCCTTTGTTTATAAGATGCGTTAAAAGTTCACGCTTGCGTTCTTTATCTACTGGATAAACTGCTTGTTTTACTGTTTCGCTTGAAGTATTTCTTCTTGCTACTTCTATAAGTGCAGGGGAGCGTAAGAATTTTTGAGAAAGTTTTTTTATCTCATCTGAATAAGTTGCAGAAAAAAGAAGAGTTTGTCGCTCTTTTGGTAAAACTGCTATGACTTTTTTTATATCATTTACAAAACCCATGTCTAACATTCTGTCTGCTTCATCAAGGATTAAAAAATCAACTTTTGATAGGTTAATAGTTTTTTGAGATATATGATCAAGCAAACGCCCAGGAGTTGCAACAACTATTTCTACTCCACGACGAAGTGCAGTAATTTGAGGATTTATTTTCACACCACCAAATATTACTGTTGATTTAAAAGGAAGATGTTTTCCATAAATTCTTACGCTTTCTTCTACTTGAGATGCTAACTCTCTTGTAGGAGTTAAAATAAGCACTTTAACATGATGAGCTTTTTTATCTCTTGAAGGTTTTGCACGATTTAGTAACTCCAACATAGGAAGAGTAAAACCAGCTGTTTTACCTGTTCCAGTTTGCGCACCTGCTAAAATGTCTTGTCTTTTTAAAATAATTGGTATTGACTGAGCTTGAATTGGTGTTGGTTTATCATAGCCTTGTTCTTTAATAGCTTTAAGTAGTGGAGCTGATAGCCCAAGTGAAGTAAATGACATAAAAATCCTAATTTAAATATAATTCGGATACTAGCATAATTTGTAGTCATTTATGCTAAACTTTGCAATGATAAAAAGTCTATTTATATTTTTATTTTTATATCTTTGGACAGTTGTTAGTCCATCTTCTTCGTGTTTAGTTTTCATTTTTTATATTTTAGGTTTTAGTACACTTTTGACATTAGCACTTTTAGAGATGCATATTATAAAAAAATATGTTATCGCTGATACTATTTTTCATCATGACACTTCCTTATTTAGCATTGTTAAGAGCGTATGGCTCACACTTTTCATATCAGTTTTTATAGCATTTTTTTCTTCTGTTGTATTGTTGGTTGTTAGCATATATATGGATGATTTTATGTTAGTGATTTTAGGTTTAGATGTTTTAGTAGTTTGGTTTATCTTTGCTAGAGTTAAACAAACTCTTTCCTTAAAAGTAAAAGAAAATTTTTTAGATAGTATTTCCAGAAGATGGAGTACTTGGATAAATGCTCTTTTTCTTCTTATAGTATTTGTTATTTATCAGTTTTTTACAACTCCAACTTATGAAACAAAAGAATTTAGTTGTCAAATACTTAACTTCTTATCTCAATCTTTGCACTATAAAGAACTTATAGAGTATAAACTTATTAGCATCTCTACAAAGGAGCTTGAAAACAAATCTTCTATTGCTATTTGGCTTATTTATCTTTTTATTTCTCAAGGTTTATTTGTTTGGGCTTATTCAAAACTATTACTTAGTTTTTCTATACCTGCATCTGTAATTAAAAAAGATAAACAGAAAAATAAAAATTTCTTTCTTATCGGTTTTATAGTAACTATACTTTTTCTGTTTGTGATGAGCATGAGTATAAATCATCTTTATGAAAAGCACTACATTAACAAAGTTAAAGAGATGTATATAGAAGTAGAAGCAAAAATAAATATGCATCTAAACAAGAATGAGCAAGTTTTAGTAGATAACATAAATGAAGTTATTGATAAAGAAGTAGATAGAGTTTTTGAGGATGTTTACACATCTATACCAAGCTTATCAGCTTATTATTATTCTGTAAAGGGAGAGTATAGTAGAATTGTTTTAAAAGGTTATAGTTTATATTGTGGATATAAAAATAGTTATTTAGCACCTTTTTACAACTCATACTTGCCAAATGGGATGAAGTTAAAAAGATGTAATGAAAATATGTTAAATGATGAAATTACATCTAAAATAAAGCATTATTTGTTTGAACAAAATTCATTTTCTTCAAAGCTAAAAAAAGCTTCTAAGGTTATAGATGAAAATATAAATGCCTCTATGAATAGTTTTAAAAATAATCTAAATAAAGATTTAGAGAGTTTAAAACTAAAACATAAAGCAGAATTGAATTCTCTTAAACTAGATCTAAATAATATTTTTGAAGCATCTTCAAGAGATATAGCAAAAAAAGGTTTAAGTGCGACAGGTACTCTACTTATAAGTGGTGCAATCACAAAAAGTATAATGTCTAAGATGCTTATAAAATTTGGAGCAAAAGGAGCTGCAAAAGCTACAACATTTTTAGGCGGTAGCATTAGTGGATTAACCATCTGCTCTCCTAGTGGTCCTTGGGCTTTAGTCTGTGGAGTTATCACTGGAACTGTTACTTGGGTTGGTGTAGATGCAGCAATGACAGAAGTTGATCAAGCATTTAACGAAGATGATTTTCAACTTAGTGTAAAAAAGATGATAGATGCTCAAAAAAATACATTGAAAAACTTAATGAAAGATTCTTATGCCCAGTGGTTAAGTGGAATTTTAAGCAATCTTAAAAAAGAAGCACAGATGCTAAAATCTCCCTATGAGCAATCAAAAAAGTAAGATTTTAATTAATCTCACTTTTTATGATTTTAGATAATTCACAACATTTAACGATTTTTTGTGAGTAACTAAAAGAATTTTTTAAAAGAATATCTATAAAAGCACTTCCAACTATTACTCCATCTGCTCCCGCTACCTTTGCTTTTGCTGTTTTTTCATTTACACCAAAGCCAACATAAATAGGAGTGTTAGAATATTTTTTTATAGAGCTTAAAAATGCTTGTAAATCTTCAGCTTTTCCTGAACCAGTTATACCAGTGTATGCCACCATATAAATGAACTTTTGAGCGTCACTGACAACTTCTTTTATTCTGCGCTCACTATCTGTTGGAGCAACAAAACTAATGTTACTCATATTGTTATTTTTAAATAAGTTAGAGTATGCGAGTGCCTCTTCATGTGGTAAGTCTGGAATTATGAGACCATTTACTCCAAGTCTAGATGCAAGAGGAATAAGTTTATCCATATCTTGTTGATAAAAACTGTTAAAATATCCCATCCAAAGAGTATCAACTTTTGGTGCTACTACTTCTGAAATTTCAAGTAAATGTTTAAACTTAAAACCAAGTTCTAATGCTTTGTGGTTTGCTTTTTCTATAAGTGGACCATCTGCCACAGGGTCAGAGAAAGGAACACCAAGTTCAAGTGTATCCACGCCATTGTCTCCAAGTGCTAAAGCCAAGTCTATGCTAAATGATTTTTCTGGGTAAGCAGAAGTTATATATGCTACAAGTTTTTTCAAGTTTTTTCTTTTTAAGTTATTTTGTTAGTTCTGGTATCTTTAATAAAGAATATTTTATATGAGTTAAATCGTTATCAAGTTTTAAATCATCTTGCCATTGAGCAAACATATCGCTTATTTCAAGTAGCCAAGTGATAATGTCATCATTTGCTAAAGCATCTGTTGTTCTAAGCTCTTCTAAAGCATCTTCTACAAAGGCTGCTAGTTTCGCAATAGGTATCATTTTTAGATAGCCTGAAGCTGATTTTATATTATGAAAAACACGAAAAAGCTCTTCAATACTTCTTGAATATTCAGTCGGCTTATTGAGGTCTAATATCATTACTTCCATACTTTCAATCATCATAGAATAATGATCGAAAAATTCATCAACAATTTCAAAATCAAAATTAGCATCTAAAATAGTTCTTATACCCATTAAATAATTCTCCAATATTGTTAAAATTATAGCAATTTTTAGTTAAAATACTTGTATGAATAAAAAAATGACTATAAATTCAATACAAAAATGTAAAGGTGTTAGACCTTTAGTGATGATAACAGCTTATGATGCTCTTTTTGCAAAGCTTTTTGAATCTAGTGCAGACATGATTTTAGTAGGTGATAGCTTAAATATGAGTTTTGCTGGAAGAAAAGATACTCTTAGTGCAACAATGGAGCAGATGATTTACCATACTAAATCAGTTTGTAATGGTGCTAAAAATAGTTTTGTGATATGTGATATGCCTTTTGGAACTTACACAAATAAAGAGGACGCGCTAAAAAATTCTATGCGTATTTTTCAAGAAACAGATGCTGACTGTGTAAAGATAGAAGGTGGACAAGATAGAGCTACTACAATAAAATATTTAGTAGATAATGGCATCGCTGTTTGTGGGCATATCGGACTTTTACCTCAATCTGTAAGAAGTGAAGGTGGTTACAAAGTTAAAGGTAAAACAGAAGAAGAAAAAATTGAGTTAATTAAAGATGCAAAAGCAGTTGAAGCGGCAGGTGCATTTTGTATGGTTATAGAAGGTGTTAAAGCCCAAGTGGCAAAAGAAGTTGCCCTTAGTGTAAGCATCCCTGTTATTGGAATCGGTGCTGGTGTTGATGTAGATGGACAAGTTTTAGTCTTTTCAGATATGCTTGGACTTTTTGAAGAGTTTACTCCAAAGTTTGTAAAAAAATATTTAGATGGTGCATCTTTAGTTAGAGAAGCCGTAGAAAATTACTCAACAGAAGTTAAAAATAAAAAATTTCCAAAAGTTGAACATACTTATTAATGGATAGATTAGTAGAAATAGAAACCTTTAGTGCAGAGGAAGAGAGTGCTGAGACTACTTTAAGACCAGATGCTTGGAACCAATACATAGGTCAAGAGCAGATTAAAAAAAATCTTGGTGTTTTTATAGAAGCAAGTAAACTAAGAGACGAAGCACTAGACCATGTCCTTTTTTATGGACCTCCTGGACTTGGAAAAACTACTTTAGCGCTTATTATTGCAAATGAAATGAATGCAAATATAAAAGTTACAGCTGCTCCAATGATTGAAAAAAGTGGAGATTTAGCTGCTATACTAACAAACTTGGAAGAGGGTGATATACTTTTTATAGATGAAATTCATCGTCTTTCACCTGCTGTTGAAGAGATTTTATACTCTTCTATGGAAGATTTTCGCATAGATATTATTATCGGTAGTGGACCAGCGGCTCAAACTGTTAAAATAGACCTACCTCGTTTTACGCTTATTGGAGCGACAACAAGAGCAGGAATGCTTTCTAATCCACTAAGAGATAGATTTGGCATGAGTTTTAGGATGCAGTTTTATAGTTCTGACGAGTTATCAAAAATAATAGTACAGGCTTCAATAAAGTTAGAGAGAGAAATAATCCATGAAGCATCTGTTGAAATAGCGAAAAGAAGTCGTGGTACTCCTCGTATTGCTCTTCGTCTTTTGCGTAGAGTTAGAGATTTTGCTGAGGTTGCTAAAGAGTTAGATATTAATCATTCTCGAACAAAATATGCTCTTGATGAACTTGGTATTAACTCTCATGGTTTTGATGAAATGGATATCAGACTTTTAAATCTTTTAATATCAGCAGATGGAAAAGCAATGGGTTTAAGCACAATAGCAGCAGCTCTTAGTGAAGATGAAGGCACTGTTGAAGATGTACTTGAACCTTATTTGATAGCAAACGGTTACCTAGAGCGAACAGCAAAGGGGCGAAAGGCTACAAAAAATACTTATAAAATTTTAGATAAACCATTTCCAACCTTACAAGGAAGCTTAATTTGAAAATTTTAATTTTAAAATCATCTCTTGTCGATAGACATAGCTTTAGTGATAGGAATTTTTCAAGGAATATACTTCCTTGGAAAAGGAGATAAAATAATGAAACCACAATTTTTTGTAACTATCCTTTTTGCCACTTCGCTTTATTGGATGTATTTACTCTATGCTCCTTTTATTTTGGCTATTACTATAGCTGCTCTTTTAGCAATTTCTACGGCAAATATTCAAACATATTTTGAGACTATTTTTAAAAATAAACTTTTTTCTGCACTTGCTTCAAGTTTATTGTTAGCCGTTTTATTTTTTGCTCCTTTGGGTTATTTTTTAGCAACTTTGACTTTACACCTTAACTCCCTTGAAACGCAAACTTATCTAAAAATGGAAGATTATGTAAGGGTTTTTATAGAAACGCCTCCTGAGTATTTACTATTTTTAAAACCTTATGCTCTAGATGCTTTAAAAGATATGGATATTAATAATTTCACAACAAATGTTCTTTCAATAACTGGTACAATAGGTTCTTTTAGTGCAGGTTTTTTAAAGAATGCTTTTTTAATTATAATCTTTTACTTTTTTGCTCAATATAATGGTGAAAATATAGTAAAATTTTTAAAACGTGTTGTCCATATGTCTATAGAAGAAACCACCTTATTATCTAAAGAGTTGGCATCTGTAATGAGTGTTGTTTTTTACTCAATCATTGCAACAGCGATGTTTGAAGGAATTTTATTTGGTGTGGCTATATCTTTTCTAGGCTACAACGGTCTTTTATTTGGAATTATGTATGGTTTTGCATCTCTTGTTCCCGTTATTGGCGGTATTATGATGTGGTTACCATTTATGATTTATGAGTTTGCAGTTGGTAACAATGGCAATGCGATTTTTATCGCTTCTTACTCAATCGTGGTTATATCTATAATTGCAGATACTTTTATAAAACCTCTAATAATTAAAGGTATTAATCAAAGACTTCTAAAGGAAGATGATGCAAAAATAAATGAAATTATTATTTTCTTCGCTATTATCGCTGGACTTGCAACATTTGGTTTTTGGGGCATGATTTTAGGACCTGCAATTACAGCATTTTTCTTGACTATTTTAAAACTTTTTGAGGCTAGAACTCATGAGTGTGAAAATAATAATTTTGAAATATAGAGTTAAACTATCTATTTCTCATATATTTCTGGATGATCATTTTTCCATCTGCGATGTAACCAAAACCAAAATTTTGGCTCATTACTTATAAGATTTGTTAACCAATCAGCTTGAAGTTGTGTAGCCTTTTGGATATCTACTTGAATATCATCTGTTTTTTCTACAGGTATTTCATCAAAAAGCATTAGTGTATAATTTTGCTCATCATCAGTTCTTATGGTTACAGGAATAATAGCAGCATCAAATTTTCTTGCAAGATAAGCTGGTGTTGAAGTTTGACGAATGCTTTTTCCCATAAATTCTACCATTAAACCCTCTTTAGGGTTTATGTTTGTATCTATTAAAAGACCACAAGCCACCCCTTTTTTTAAGTTTCTAACAAGAGGTTTAACAACATTTGTTTTCTCCATTGATATATTACCAAAAGAATCTCTAGCATCTAGCAACCACTCTTGATATTCTTGATTTTTCATTTTTTTATAAACTGCAATTAGAGGTTCTATAAAAGCTCCGATGCTAGCCCCTCCAAGTTCCCAAGAACTATAGTGAGTTGTTACATAGATAACGGCTCGTCCTTCTTTGTGAACTTTGTCAACTGCTCCAATATTTTGTATAGTGATTTTCTTTTTTAAATCTTCTTTACTCATGTGTCGAAGTTCCATAGCATGAAGAAAGTTATATATTAAATTTTTAAAAGCATATTTAGTTATCTCATCTTTTTCTTTTTCACTTTTTTTGTTATCAAATGCAAAATCAAGATTTTGATATGCGACCTTTCTATATCTAGCAGATGCTTTGTAAGCTACAAATCCTAGAAAAGTAAAAAAACCTTTTCTCCAATTCTTCGGTAAAATCATTAAAAATTTCTCTAATAGTAAAAAAATTTTAAATCCCATAGTTTAGTAACTCCTTAGCTCGTTTAACAATTTTTTCAACTTCTATGCTTTTAATAGAAAAATCATTTTTGTTTATTTTTAAAATATCAACTTTGGAATTTGATTTTATCCCAATATTTATTTGTGTTTCATAAATCATTCTAGTAGTTGTGGGACCAAAAAGAGTAATGGATGCAATATTTTGTGCCCATGCCATGTGAGTTGGACCTGTATCATTTCCTATGACAAGATTAACGCTTGATATCAAGGATAAAAGTTCTATCAATGATAATTTTGGAGCCAATGTTGCGTAAGATGAATGATTACATATAAACTCAGCATCTTTTTTTTCGTTTTCATTTCCCCAAACTATGATAGCACTTTCTTTTAACTCATTACAAAGTTCAATGATTTTTTCTTTAGGATATTTTTTTGATTCCCAAGATGCACCAATAATAAAAACAATATTTGTTTTTTGTACATCTATAAAATTTGATTTTGCTACTTTAAATATTGCTTCTTTATTTAAAATCATCTCATCATCAAGCTTAAAGCCTAAGGCATCTGAGGTTAAAAAACAGTTTCTTTTTATGATGTTTTCTTCGTATGCAATTTTAGAAGTTGTTTTGTAAAACAGAGAACTAAGACCTTCTCTTGAGGACTCTTTATCAAAACCATGAGTATTTTTACTAATGAATCTTGAAACTATGGCAGATTTTAAAAGTCCTTGCATATCTATAACAATATCAAACTCTCCTAAAGAGCGAAGATAAGATATGTTTTTTTTCAAAAGTGAAAAGTTTTTATCTTTTTTTATCTTTTTTAGATTAATCGTATGAGTTTTTGAGATAAGATGATGCTCTTTAAGTAGAGGTGCAAAAGCTTCTTCTGTCACCCACTCTATATATGAGTCTGGGAATTTTTTATGTATAAATTGTAAAACAACAGCACTGTTTATTATGTCACCAAGTGCAGATAAGCGAACAATCGCTATTTTTTTATACTTTTTCATTGTTGCTATTTTAGCATAGCTGTATGTTTTTTCAACTCAAATATTATCTCTTTTTGTCTTGCATAGACATATTCCATTAAAAAAGCTTCACTTGATAGGTCTTCGTATAGGTTTACGACAATTTTACAAAATTCATCATCACAGAGAATAAAAACTACTTTCGCTTTTAATGATAGTTGCATAGAACCAAATTCTGTATTTTTAATAGGAAGAGTAAAGTTTAAAATAATTTTACTAATCTTTAAAGAGTGTATATTTTTTTTGAATCTTGTTTTGATAGCTATAGAGTTCAGAGATATATCTAAAATCTCTCCGTTTAAAGTACCATTATCGTGAGTAATAGATATGGGCGTTCTAAGTGCACATGTAACACGAGAGTATTCTCTAGAGTTCGCACTTCCTTGAACAAATTTAAAATTTTTGAGTTGAGCTATACTCTTTTTAGAATCTACATATTTTACATCTGCGATTATTTCTTTTGGAAAATTTGATGATTGCAGGATAGTTTCTTTTTCAAGATGCATAACTGTACCTTGTAGGTGCTCGTATTTGACATAAATTTCTTGATTAACTTTTTTCACAATCACAGAAGAAGTATTTATGCATAATCCTTTGTAAATATTCATTAATTTAATGGTAGTTTTATTTGTAAAAGTAGTTTGTAAAAGCATATCAATTATTTTTTTATCATCCATAGTTTCATCTATACTTATTACTCTATGAATATTTTGTGTCTTTATATCTTTATGTGAAAGTTCTTCTTTTGAGATATCAGAAATAATTTGTAATATTTTGTTTAATTCTAAGTTAGCAATATCAAAAGCATACAAGCAAATAAGTGGTTTTATATTTTGTTTATATGTGTACTCTGTTATATGTGATTGTATTTTTGAGGCTTTTTGTTTTAGTGCTTCAAAATCTAAATTTTCAAATATAGTTACATAAATCCCGTTATCGTATTGAGCTAAAATAGTATGAGGTTCTTTTTCCAATTCTACTTGAAGGAGAAGGTCCCGAACAGCCATCTCTATCTCATACTCACTCCAATCTTTTTTTAAGTTTGAAATATTTTCAACATGAATAGTTATAATACCAAGCTTAACACCTGAGATGCTAACCTCTAAAACTTTTTCTTTTAAAGTTTCAATGAAGAAGATTCGATTTTTTATAAAGTCAATATCTATCATTTTGTTAGAAGTATCTTGAGCTACACTTTCTATATAGATAAATATTTTTTTACTTAAAGTTGAAGTACTGCTTTTTACATTATACATCTTTTGATTAACTCCAAAAGTAAAAATATTTTGAATAGTAATATCTTTTTTTAGTAGAGCTTCTAAGTCAAATTGTGAACAAATTTTTGAGTTAACATCTTTTAAGTCTACACAGTTAAAATCATTATATATTTTGGAAGAAGCAAAAATAAGTTTTTTATTATTAAAAATCATAAAATTACAATCATGCATAATAGTTTGAACAATTTCATGTTCTTGCTGTATACTTTGATGTGCTTTTATATCTTTTTGAATACTAACTAATATTTGTGAAGCAATATTTTTTGGTGTAAATATATTTTTAACTTCAAGTAAAGATGCTAACTGAAAAAGCATTAAGCTATTAGTATCCTTGATAAAAAAGTAGATTAAGCTTTTCTTTTTATGTTTGAGAAGTTCTTTGATGTTGAGTAAAAGAGTTTTTTCAATTTTTTCAATTTCTACAAAATATACAGAGTCATCTTCAACTCCCATGCATTTATTTATATTAATTGTCCTACAATCTTTTAATGAGCTAGTAACTTTTTTGATTTGTTGTGATGATATAGTGTTGTTGTATAAGTGAATCATTATATAAATTATAACATAATAAGACAAACTAATTTAAACCATATATATAAATTTTTTGAAGTTTAAGTTATATTGATTGATGTACTTTAAATCTATTTTGTTTGACATCTATGCTAAGTGCGGATATAAACGGTAAGGTAAATAAGTTTTATAACTAATAGATAAAAATATAAATAACGCTATAATTACAACAAGAAAGCACGTCATGTAAAATAATGAAATTTAAGATATATAAACCAGCTCAAGAACTAAAGCATATTGTTAGGCAGTATGTTGTTCTATATGATATAATAAATATTTAAATTAAATGAAAAAAAGAGTTCAAAAAGAAACTGACAACTACATCCTGGGGAGTAATTAAAAATATGAATATACATATAATAAGTGATATCCTAGAAAAATTTTCTCATAATAATGAGACTATTCAACTATGAGTGTTCTTGAAAATCAGTTATCTGAAGCTACGAAAAAGATAGATATAGCTAGTAATAATGTAGAAATAAATGCAATTATTGAAAATCTAGTGGTTACATTAATGGACTCTGAATTTTCTTCCATATGGTTTTATGATGAAAAGAATGCACAGCTATTAAGAGAAAGAGACTCCGGTGTTAAAGAACTTTATATAAATAAAAAACACGGTGTATTGTATAAGTGTTTTATGACAAAAGAACCAGGAATATATAACTATCTTACAAGTGAAAAAAATTATGTAGCATCAATTGATAATCCTGATGAAATTAAAATAAAGTCAAAAATCATATTTCCTCTGATAAATAATGATAAATTAATAGGTATGGTTACTGCCTATACTTCAGTAAAAAAGATAAAAATTTTCACTGAAGATAATTTAGAATTATTAAAAGCTATATCGCCATATATTATTAATACCATTTGCAAAATGCATCCTAATGCAAAGATACAAGGGTCGGAAGAAGATGTAGAGAATTTTGATGAGACTTTGGCTTTTATGGCTAACACTATTCATGATATAAGAACACCTGCAAATACTCTTTTTGGTTTTTTAGATCTTTTAGAAGAACAGATTGAGGACCCACGACTTAAGCAATATCTTTTAAATGCAAAAGAGAGCACAAGCTTTATAAATGACTTGACAAGCTCTATGCTTGATAGAATTTCATCTCATAAGGAAAGGAAAGAGTCTATAAAAGAAGAGGTTGATTCAATTATATTTTTTTCTGGTGTTGCTGAAATGTTTTCATCAAATATGTACTCTAAAAAACTTGATTATAATGTTTTCATTGATCCTCAGATGCCAAAAGAAATAATTACAGAACCCATAAAACTAAAACGCGTCATAATGAACCTCATTAACAATGCATATAAGTTTACTATTACTGGTAACTCTGTGGAATTTAGCGTGAAGTACAAGAAAAAAGAGAAACAACTGAGTATCTCTATTAAAGATACAGGGATAGGTATCGCTAAAAAGAAACAAAAAGAGATATTTGAAGCGTTTAAGCAAGCTGAAGACACAACAGTTTTAAACTATGGGGGGAACAGGTCTTGGTTTAGCCATATCTTCTAGTTATGTAAAAGATCTAGGTGGATTTTTTAGGTTAGAGAGTGAGATAGATAAAGGTAGTGATTTTTCTTTTAATATACCAGTAGAGAGTGTTGATGATACAGCCTCGTTTAAATTGATAAGCAATAAAGATATAAAAATTGCTATTTTAATGGATACATCGAATAAGCTTAGTGCAAATAATATAGCAAGACATCTTACTAGAATTGGTTTAGATAAAAAACAAATAATGGCTGTGGCATCTCCTTCTGACTATAAAGATGATATAACTCACTTAATCATATTTCAAAATAAAACAAATGCTTCTGTTGTTACAGATGCAGTAGCTAATAATATTAAGTGCTTGATAGTAGAGGAGTCACTATTTTCAAGTACTAAAGATGATTTTTATCATAGCTGTGAAATCATGTCGCAGTATACCTCTTGCGTAAATGAACTTTATGCGTTTATAAATATAAAAGAAGCACCAAAAGTGCTTATTGTTGATGATGATAAAATTAATGTTTCATTAATTAAGACTTTGCTTGATGGTGAGTTTTGTAAGACTAGTGTTACAGGAGATGGCGAAGAGGCATTAAATTTGTTAATTAATGCTCAAAAGAGCGAAAATGGGTTTTCTTTAGTATACTTAGATAATCAAATGCCTAGTATGAGTGGACTTGAGGTTATAAAAAAATTTCGTCAGTATGAGAATGAAAAACAAATAAAACCAATATATGCAGTTTCAATTTCTGGAGATATATTAAAAGATGAAGAAGATACAAAACTTTTTGATGCGTTTGCAACTAAACCATTTAAAAAAGAAGATATAAGAGAAGCCTTGTATAAATCAAGTTAGATAATTTATTAAAATTAAAGGAGAACAAAATGTCAAAACCAGAACCAACTAGTGTAGAGAATATCGTCGGAAGTGCTGATCTTATCGTTTCTAAGTCAGATGCTGAGGGAAATATAACTTATGTAAATCCTATATTTATAAAAATATCAGGTTATTCACAAGGTAAATTAATAGAAGAGCCACATTCAATGCTACGCCATCCAGACATGCCTAAAGTTATTTTTAAATACCTATGGGACAACCTAAAAGAGGGTAGAGATGTAGTGGCATATGTTAAAAATTTATGCAAAAATGGAAGTTTTTATTGGGTGCTTGCTACAGTAAGAGTGGCAAAAAATCCTGATGGTTCATTTAGAAACTACCTGTCAACTCGTAAATGTATTACAGATTCCGCAAAAAAGACAATAAGCTCTTTGTATGCAGATCTTCTAGCGATTCAGCAGAGTGATGGAGTTGAATCATCAGAAAATATGTTAAATACTTTTTTAGCTGAAAAGGGAGTGACTGATTGTGACTCTTTTAATAATCTAATGATTGAAATAAATAAATAATAAAAGGAAATATGAATGATAGACTTTGCAAAAAAAATGGAAAAGCTTCGTAGTGTACATGGTTACCTAGGTTCAGCTGTTTTAAATTACTCAGGGGAAACTCTATATATAGAAAATGATAGTACTGGGACTGATATAGGTTACTCTTCTGCAATCTTCAATGACTCTTTTCGTATGATTAGTGAATCATCTTTAGATGTAGGTTTTAGTGAAGCTTCTTCTATTGAAGCAAAAACACAAGATGGGCATGTTTTTTTAATGAAAAGTGCAGGGGAACATGGAAAAGATGATTATTCTAAAATAAATATTTTTTGTATTTTTAGAGATGATGGAAATATCGCTTTAGCTAAAATGATTATTGATAAATCATCAAAAAGTATGGCTGAAGAGTTATCTAATATATAGAAATATTAAAAAATCAGGAATAGAATGAAAACTTTATATTTAATAAAACATGCAAAGTCTGACTGGAGTGTTCCTGGTGAAAGTGATATGGAGAGAGACATTACAAAAAAAGGTCTTAAGCATATCAATACTATGGGTTCTTACCTCACCTTGAGAGGTGTTAATCCGGATGTGATTCTTTCTAGTTGTGCACTACGAGCTCAAGAAACAAGTAATATTTTAGCTGAGAAAATAAATTTTTCAGGACCAAAATATTTTTTACAAGAGTTGTATTTATCTCCTCCCGAATTGATAAAAGAGATAATAATAGCTCAAGATGATGAACATTCAGAGATGTTTATAGTTGGGCATAATCCACAGTTAAGTGAACTTGTTTTTATGCTTAGTGGCGAGCATATTGCCAAAATGCCTTCTTTAGCAATAGTGGCAATAAAATTTGATATCCAGGAGTGGAGTGAATTAGAAGATAAACAGGGTGAAATAGATTTTTTTATAAGTCCTAAGCAGTTTAAATATTATATGCCAAAACAAATCAGAGTGACATTAAAAGTAGATTAAAAGTAATTTAGACTACATTACAAGAAGAACTAAACTCCACTTAGGCTAAGACAAACACCAAAAATTATCTAATTAAAACTATAAAATCTAAATACAGAATATTTTTAGCCTATTTTTTTACTTTAAATTATATTTTAAGACAAATAAAGAGAAAAAACAATAAAATAAGCTAAATTAAATAAAATAATATGATTATAAGAGGTATAATCGTATTTATCAAAAGGAGAATTTTATGGAATTGAGTACTTTAGGGATACTATTAATACTTGCAAGTTTTGTTATTGGTTATTTTATGAGTTATATAAAATCCAGATTTGAAATTAGATCTCATAAAAAAGAACTTCAAGAATATAAAGAACATTTAAATAGACAGATGAAAATAACAGATTTGGGAAATAAAAACTTAGAAAAAGATTTAGAAAAGTTTAAAAAAGAAAATGAAAATTTAAGAATTTCAGTAAAAACCTTAGGTCAAAAACCAGGTCGTGCAGAGCTTAGACTTTTAAATATTTATGATGGAGCATTAAGAAAAATGATGTTAAAAGCGCCGGGATTTTCTTCAGCATGGGAAGTATCACTTCAAGAAGCAGAGCGTGAATATGAAGAAAATGAAAAAGGTTTTAAATCAATAATAAAAAAAATATTTGGTCCGAGTATAACACACCGTCCAGAAGTCGTAGATATACAAACAAATAAGGAAGGATTTAACTAAATAAATGGTTGCATCAGATATTCAAGATTTTTCACAAGGAAGAACAAAGGCGAGAGCTTACTTTTGTTATCTTTTTTCTAAAAATATTCCAAATAGACTTCCATCTCTTTCTTTAGAGATGATAGTGCCGCGTATACTAAAGATAAAAGCAGATTTAGAAAACTGTGAAGGTGTATATCTGCTTGATTATAAAGGTGTTCAGATAACACCAACTTACACTGCAAATAGACAAGTTGATGATGATGCAGGTAAAATCAGAGCGGATAGGGCCTATTATTATCGAGCAGTTAGAGAGGGTCGATGTAGCATTACAGACCCATATCCATCTCTCATTACTCAAGAGCTCACAGTAACAGCTTCTCAACCAATTTTTGATGAAAAAGGTAATATTAAATATGTTGCATGTTTAGACATGCCACTAGCAGAAGTGCTTAAAATTGCTCGTTTAAATAAATCAGATATTTTATTTTCTCAGTTTTTTAAATTTTCTTATGCTATGTTTGCCTTTGCATTAGTAGCGGTTGCAATTTTTCTTTTTTTTCATGGTATAAAAAGTTTTTTTATAGAGGAAATTGCAGGAAGTGATCTTATAATAGATGATATGTTTAAAGCTACTATTCTTTTAACTCTCTCTCTTGCCATCTTTGATTTAGCAAAGACACTTATAGAAGAAGAGATTTTAGGAAGACATAAAGAACAAAATATTTCAGGACCGCATAAAACAATGGTTAAGTTTTTGGGTTCCATAATCATTGCTCTTTCTATTGAAGCTTTGATGTTAGTGTTTAAGTTTGCTATTACAGATCCAGAAAAACTCATATATGCAACATACATTATTGGTGGGGTTGCTCTTCTATTAGTCAGTTTAGCGGTATATATTAAATTTACGAAGGTGAGAAACAGTATTGATAGCAATAGTTGATTATAACATGGGAAATTTAGCAAGTGTACAAAATGCATTTACTTTGTTAGGTGAAAAAACGGTTGTTGAAAATGACCCAAGTAAGTTTAAAGATTATGATAAATTAATTCTCCCTGGTGTTGGTGCATATGGCGATGCTATGGAGCATTTAAGACAAAGGAATATGATTGATGCTATAAAAGAGTATGCTAATAGTGGAAAATATATGCTTGGTATCTGTCTTGGGATGCAACTTCTGTTTGACTCAAGTGAAGAGTTCGGAAAACATGATGGTTTAGGTCTTATAAGAGGTGATGTCAAAGCTTTTGATACATCTAAATTTGAAGAAAAACTAAAAGTACCTCACATGGGTTGGAACAGAATGTTTACTGAAAATCATCCACTCTTTGAAAACTTAGATGAAGAACATTATCTTTATTTTGTGCATACATACCATGTGAATTGTATAAATAAAGAAGATATTGTAGGCAGAACAAATTATGGTTATGAGTTTACATCGTGCGTTGCTCATGACAATATATTTGGAATTCAACCTCACCCAGAAAAAAGCCATGAAAATGGACTTCAGATATTAAAAAACTTTATAGGATTATAAAAAATGACACTTTACCCAGCAATAGATTTAAAAGATGGAAAAGCGGTTCGCCTTACAAAAGGTTTAATGGATAGTGCAAAAATTTACTCAGATAAGCCTTGGTCTTTAGTGCAAAAATTTGAACAAATGGGTGCAGAATGGGTTCATTTAGTTGATTTAAATGGAGCGTTTGCAGGTGAGCCAAGAAACCTAAAGGAGATAATAAAAATTAGACAAAACTGTAATGTTAAGTTGGAACTTGGTGGTGGAATTCGGGATGAAAAAACTATTAAAAAAATGCTTGAGATAGGAATAGATAGAATTGTTTTAGGTTCTATCGCTGTAACAAATCCAGAATTTGTAAAAGAGATGGCTAGTAAATATCCTATCGCAGTAGGAATAGATGCCATAGATGGTTTTGTAGCAGTAGAAGGTTGGGCAGATGTGAGCACTATGAAAGCAATAGACCTAGCTAAAGAGTATGCCTCTGCTGGTGTTGAAGCTATAATATGTACCGATGTGAGTAAAGATGGAACTTTAGCTGGTGTAAATGTAGAGTTTACTTTAGATATAGCACGAGTAAGTGGAATAAGTACAATAGCAAGTGGTGGGGTGAAAGATGAGTCTGATATAGAGGCTTTGATAGCTACGAATGAAGTTGATGGTGTTATAATTGGCAAAGCCTATTATGAAGGTAGATTAGATTTACAAAAGATGTTTAAACTATTGAATTAATTGAAAAATAATAAAAATTTTGCTATTATTAGAGTATAAATTTTACAAATAAATTTAAAAAGGATTTCAATTGAAATTACTTGTTGTTGATGATAGCTCTACAATGCGACGTATTATAAAAAATACTTTAGCTCGTTTAGGTTACAAAGATATACTAGAGGGCGCTGATGGTCTTGAAGGTTGGGCTAAAATGGATGCAAATCCTGATATAGATATGCTAATTACTGATTGGAACATGCCTGAGATGAACGGACTAGAACTTGTTAAAAAAGTTCGTGCTGATGAAAGGTTTCTTGATACACCAATCATAATGGTAACAACAGAAGGTGGTAAGTCTGAAGTAATTACGGCACTAAAAGCAGGGGTAAACAATTATATAGTTAAACCATTTACGCCTCAAGTATTAAAAGAAAAACTTGGTGCAGTTATGGGTATCGCCCAGTAATGCAGGAGTACTACTACGAGTTAGTAGTTGAAATTTCATCTCACAAGGAGTTGTTCGCAGATTTTTTAGCCGATACAATCCCTGTAGGTTTTGAAGAAATCCAGTCAGGTTTCATTGTGAGAAGCGAAGAAGAACTTGAAACCATTGCTTGGGGATTAGAACAATTTTGCGAGGCACTTGGAAAAGCATTAGGTAAAAGCATAGAGCTAGAGTGTCATCACCAGAAGCTTAAAAATAGTGATTGGGTTGAGCTTTATCAAAAAAGTATTACGCCCCTATGTATAGGTAAATTTTATATTCATCCAACTTGGAATGAATCAAATCCAGAACTTATAAATATCGAGATAGATCCAGCTTTAGCTTTTGGGACAGGACATCATCCAACGACTGCTAGTGTGCTTAGAGCAATATCTAAGTATGTTAGTGTAGGTCAATCACTTTTAGATGTTGGCTGTGGAAGTGGAATTCTTGGTATAGGAGCAATGAAACTTCAAGCTATCGTAGATGCATGTGACACTGATATTATATCTGTAGAAAATAGTATAAAAAATGCAAAGTTAAATAATTTAGAATTTGCAAATATTTGGGAAGGTTCATGTTCATTAAGTTCTTTAAAGTATGATGTCGTTGTCGCAAATATAGTTGCAGATGTCCTTACTTTCATTGCCAAAGATTTAAAAAATGCTTTAAAAAAAGATGGCATTTTAATAATATCAGGTATTTTAGACAAGTATGAAGAGAAAGTCTTGAATTTTTACAAAGATTGTGAAATAATAGAAAAAATAATAGAAGATGAGTGGATAACACTTATTTTAAAAAGAAAATAAAAAAAGAGATAAAAATGTCAAAACAAAATTCAAATGATGATAAAAATAATAATTTTTTTAATAAAAACCCACTAATAACTTTTGCAATTTTTTCAATTGTAATAATTATGTTGTTCAAGGGACTAGTCGGTGATGGCTCAGCATTTAATGCGAATAATGGCACTTCAACGAGCAGATCAAAACAAGTTAGCTACTCAGAATTTAAAGGCTTAATAGAGTCTAAGAGTTTATCAAAAGTAGAAATAGGGCAAAGCTACATAAAAGCAAAATCTGCAGATGGGATGATTTATACAACTAGACTGATACCAGGTGATGTAAATCTTGTTTCATTACTAGATAGCAAAGGTATTGATTACTCTGGTTTTAGTGAAACAAATTGGTTTACAGAAATGTTTGGTTGGTTATTTCCATTTTTACTTATTATAGGTATTTGGATGTTCTTCGCTGGACGCATGCAAAAAAGCATGGGTGGCGGAATTCTAGGTATGGGTAATTCTAAAAAAATGATTAACTCAGAAAAACCGGATACAAAATTTGATGATGTTGCAGGTGTTGAAGAAGCAAAAGAAGAAGTTCAAGAAATTGTTGATTTTTTAAAGTATCCTGCTCGTTATGTTGAAATTGGTGCTAAAATTCCAAAGGGTGTTTTACTTGTTGGTTCTCCAGGTACTGGTAAGACACTTTTAGCTAAAGCTGTTGCGGGTGAAGCAGATGTTCCATTTTTCTCGGTAAACGGTTCTAGTTTTATAGAAATGTTTGTTGGTGTTGGTGCGGCTCGTGTTCGTGACCTATTTGAGCAAGCAAAAAAAGATGCACCAAGTATAATTTTTATAGATGAAATAGATGCAATTGGTAAAAGTCGTGCTGCTGGTGGCATGATGGGTGGGAATGATGAAAGAGAACAAACTTTAAACCAACTATTAGCAGAGATGGATGGTTTTGGTACTGATACACCGGTAATTATATTAGCTGCTACAAATAGACCAGAGGTGCTAGATGCAGCACTTTTAAGACCAGGGCGTTTTGATAGACAAGTATTAGTGGATAAGCCAGATTTTGAAGGTCGTGTTAAAATCTTAAAAGTACACATGAAAAGCGTAAAAATGGATGATGATGTAGAGATAGATGAAATAGCTCGACTTACAGCAGGACTTGCAGGTGCAGACTTAGCAAATATAATAAATGAAGCAGCATTACTTGCTGGTAGAAAAAGTCAAAAAACTGTTAAGCAGAGTGATTTATTTGAATCAGTTGAGAGAGCAATAGCAGGACTTGCTAAAAAATCTCGTCGTATAAATCCAAAAGAGAAAAAAATTGTTGCTTATCACGAGAGTGGACATGCCCTGTTAGCTGAAACTACAGATGGAGCAAAAAAAGTTTCTAAAGTTTCTATAGTGCCTCGTGGTCTTGCTGCTTTAGGTTATACTCTAAACAAACCAGAAGAAGATAGATTTATGATGCAACGCTTTGAAATGTGGGCAGAAGTAGATGTTTTACTTGGTGGTAGAGCTGCCGAAGAAGTTTTTATAGGTGAGATTTCTACTGGTGCTGGAAATGATTTGGAGCGTTCTACAGATATTATTAAATCAATGGTACAAACATATGGAATGACAGATGTAGCTGGTCTGATGGTTTTAGAAAAAAGTAGACAATCTTTTATAGGTGGTGGTCAACAAGCTACTCGTGAATATAGTGATAAAATGGCTGAGGAGATGGATAACTTCATTAAATCATCATTAGAGGAACATTACGGTAGCGTAATAAAGCGATTAGAAGAGTATAAAGGTGCCATTGAAAATATGGTTGAACTTTTATATGAAAAAGAAAATATTACAGGCGATGAAGTAAGAGAAATTATAGTCAATTTTGAAAAAGAGAACAATCTAAAATCTAAGGTTATTGAATCAGTTAATGAGATAAAAGAAGAGTTAAAAGAAGATGCCAAAATGGTAAAAAAAGATGTAAAAGATGAAGACCAAACAAGCTAATTTAATATACATACTGCCAAATATTTTCACAGCAGCTTCAATTTTTTCGGGTGTATTTAGCATCATTAGTGCAGTTAACGGTGAGTATGACAAAGCTTCTTGGTTAATAATGCTTTCATTAATCTTAGATGGTATAGATGGAAGAGTTGCAAGACTCACAAATACTTGTTCAAAGTTTGGAGTAGAGTTTGATTCTTTGGCAGACATGGTAGCTTTTGGTGTTGCTCCAGCACTTTTAATGTACTTATTTGTTGGTCATGAATTTGGTAGATTTGGCGTGGTTGCATCTGCACTATTTGTCATTTTTGGTGCTATAAGACTTGCTAGGTTTAATGTGATGACTGTTAGTAGTGAACCTAGTGTGTTTATTGGTGTTCCTATACCTACTGCAGCTGTTTTTGTCTCTTTGCTTGTTCTGTTATTTCATAAATATGACCTTAATGTTGATTATGGAATTGTTATTATGTTATTATCAATTTTAGTGTCAATTTTAATGGTTAGTAATATTCGATATCCTAGCTTTAAAAAGATAGATTTATCGCCTAAACACGCTATGAAATCTTTTGTTTTTATACTTTCTGCTCTACTACTTGTTTTTATGTACCCTATTGAAGGTTTTACTTTATTGGCAGTTATATATATCTTGTATGGAATTGCAAGAACTGTAATACTGATGCCAAAAACACTTGTAAAGAAATAGGCTTTTAGTTTTTACTTTTCTCTTTTTGTTCTTTTTCAAATAGTAACTCCTCTAAGTCTATTTGAAAATCAAAATAACTAGAATTAAAACCATTGTCTCCAACTCTAGCGAACTGTATAACAGCTCCTTTATTATTTTTTACTTCTAAGTAGAGCAAACCAAGAGCGTATCTACTTTCAAGAAAGTTGTTGTCTTTCATTTTTGCTAATTTTAAAAGAACTATAGCATTTGCATGATGTAAAGCTGCAGTAGATGCTACTGCTCCTAAAAAAATTGTGTACGCATCCCTTACTTTTAAATTATCTATCAAGTGATTATATAGTGTATATGATTCTTCAAAAGCTTTATCGTAAAGAGAAGCTAATGCAAGAGAACTTGCTATCTCGTGTGTATTTGAATCTGTACTCTCAAGTACATCTTTAAGTTGCTGTCTCAAAAAGTATAATCTACCAATAATAAGATTTTGTTGAATATATAAATATCTAGTAATATATGGTCCATAATACAAATCATCAAAAGATAATTTTTGTAATTTTAAATAGTTTAATACTTTTTTTGCATAAATTTTAGGTTTGAAGTCTCTAAAATGTGCATCAATGTACATTATATGTGAAAGGATTTCATTTGGCAGTAATAGAGTTAGTTTATGAGAAGCTTTTTTTGCTAGTTTATTATTTCCCAATTCCAAAGCTATTATGGTGTCTAGTGCTAAATATAGCGGTTTTTGCTTATAATCTTTATCGAGCCAATCAGCACTTGATAAAATGTTATTATCACTGATATTTAAAAGTGTTTTGTACATATATATCTGCTCACTATCTTTTTCTAATAGGATTGAATCTTTTAGAATAACTGTTAAATTTGTTGCATTTTTATTTATAAGCTGGCTTGTCATAATAGCAAAAATACCAGACAAGTAATTTTTTGAGTCTAAATGAAAAGAGAGTATAAAGTGCTTATTAGCTTTATTTATATCTCCCATTTGAGCATAAGTTAATGCAAGATTATATTGAAGTATTGAATGTTTTGGTTGAATTTTAACTAATCTTTGTAGCTCATTGTTTGCATCTCTAAGTTTAAAGGCAAGAGCATTCTTTATCGCGATAACAATACCTTTATTTACATTTGAAGACGAAGCACTTCTTCTTAAATATTGTTTAGCAGATGAAGTATTGTTAATATAAATATTTGCATTACCTTTTTGAATGAAACTAATAGTTTTATCTGCATTAAATATTTTATAAGGAGCATAATAAAATATTTTTTGATAGTTAAAAAGTTGAGAGTTAACAATTTTTTCTCTGTACCGAACCTGTGCTTTTAGTGGGTCAAATAGAGAATCTTTTAATTTTACTTTTATTGGATATGGCTCATAAACTTTCTCTGGGAACATATCTGTTACATTCTTAAGTTGCTTACTTGCCGTTGTTACTTGACCTGCTTTTAAGTTAATAAAAGCTTGAGCAATAGCTGATCTAACAGGTTCTATATTTTTAATAAGAGACTCTTTTAAATATTTTTGAGCAAGTGTAATATCTCCAATTTTCGCATATAAAAGAGCGATATTAAAAGAATCATCTGTATCAAAATCTTTTTCCATCGCTTCAACGGCTTTATAATTATTTGAATAAAGAGCATTTATTTTAGCTTTTAAATGTTTTTGAGTAGTTGGATATTCCTCACTTGTTGGATCCTCTAATGCACTTAGCGCTTCGTAATAGTTTTGGTTGTAGTAGCTAATAAGAGTATAATAATAAGAATATAAGGGTGAATTTTTTTCTTTTGCTAAGTAGGCATGTGCAAGGTCTATATAATATCTAAAGCTTTTCTCATAGCCTAAATGTAAAGAACAAACAGCAGCATTTATTGCACTAACACATCTTTTTTCATCATTTAAAATTGCTTTTTTAAATGTTTTGAGTGCTATCTCATAGTCTCCATCTTTTAGTTGAGCCACTCCTAAGTTGTAAACAGAAATTGCTTCAGAATATTGTGCAATTTTTTCATATAAAAATAGAGCTTCATCTTTTGAACCTGTTGAGTATAAGTAGTTGGCTTTTGCTATCATATGCTCAAGTTTACTAGGTTCTACATGGACCTGTGTATTCTCATCTAGCTTTTCTTCAATAAAGTCCATGGAATTGTATTGAACTTCATTTTTAGGTGATTTTATTATAAAAAAGATAACAATAAATATTATGAGTATAGAAAGAATAGTACTTATACTAATAAATAGTATTTTTTTATTTTTGGATGTTGCTTGTATTTGATTTTCATCTTCTAGGGGTGTTGTTTCTGGACCTGCTGCATCACTCTCTTCAATAATTATTATTTCTTCTGCTACTTCTTCAGCCATGATATACCTTGTTTTATTGTCCTTTATTAAGCAATAAAGGTACCATTATCCAGTTTCTGCATTTTAAACGCTCATTTCTAAATAAGGCTTCAAGACTTCAGGAATATCTATTCTTCCATCTTCATTTTGATTATTTTCCATTAAAGCTACAAGTGTTCTTCCTACAGCTAGAGAAGATCCATTTAATGTATTAACAAATTTATTTTTCTTGCCATCTTTGTAACGAATTTTTGCTCGTCTTGCTTGGAAGTCTCTTGTATTTGAGATAGAAGAGATTTCACGATAAGTGTTTTGACCTGGTAGCCAAACTTCAATATCTACTGTTTTAGCAGCTCCAAATCCTAAGTCTCCTGTACATAGTTGAACAATTCTATGTGGTAATTTTAGTGCCGTTAATATATCAGAAGCACAATCAATCATTTCGTTAAAAACTAGATCGCTTCTCTCTTCTTTGGTAATACAAACTAATTCAACCTTATGAAATTGATGTTGTCTTATCATTCCTCGTGTATCACGACCTGCTGCCCCTGCCTCTTTTCTATAACATGAAGTATAACCTGTCATCTTTATAGGTAGTGATTCATATGGCAGTATTTCTCCTTGAAAAAGATTTGTTAAAGGAACTTCGCCAGTTGGAATCATAAACATTTCTTGCCCTTCTATTTTGTACAAATCATTTTCAAATTTTGGAAGTTGACCTGTTCCTTCAAGAGCAGTCCTGTTTACCATGTGTGGAACGCTAACTTCTCTGAAACCTCTGCTACCATTAAAATTAAGCATAAAGTTTATAAGTGCTCTTTCAAGTTTTGCACCCATGCCATAAGATACACTGAAACGACTGCCAGAGAGTTTTGCTCCTCGTTCAAAGTCTATCCACTTATTTTGTTCTGCTAATTCCCAATGCTCTTTTGGAGTAAAAGTAAATTCTTTTGGAGTTAAAACTTTTTTTATTTCAATATTATCATTTTCATCTTTTCCATCTGGAACTTCATCATCCGGAATATTAGGAACAGCCATGGCAATATTTTCTAATTCTTCTTGTTTAACTCTTTGGATATCTAGTGCCTCAGCAATAACAATCTTATTGGCATCTACTCTTTGCTTAAGTTCACTAATATTTTTACCTTCTCTTTTGTAAACACCAAACTCTTTACTCATAGAGTTTTGTAAAGCTTGAAGTGTTTCAAAGCTTACTTTAGCTTTTTTAAGTTCTTCATTTTTAAGTTTTAAGCTCTCAAGAAGTGCTATATCAACACCTTTTCTTTGTAGTTTTTTACTTATACTTTCAAAATCTTTTTGTAGTAGTTTTAAGTCAATCATAATTTTCCTATTTTATTTTAATATATCGTGAGCTAATTTAAATTGGTTTGCTGTCATTAGGTGTATCTTTGGATGATACTCTTTTAGAGAATCAAAAAGATTTTTACTAAGCTCAAATCCAACTTTATACTCTTCTTCTTCACTCTTCGCATGTGCATCTCTTAGAGCTTCTATCCAAGAGTTTGGAACATTAATTCCTGGTACATGAGCAGACAAAAATTGTGCAGTTCTTAATTTTGTAATCGGGAAGATGCCAAAAACCAACTCTGAACTTTTGTTATATTTTCTAGATTCTATATTTGCATTTCCATGGATCTCTAAAAGCTTTTTTGCATTTTCCAAACTATATAAAGGTTGAGATATTATACCTTTTGCCCCATGTCGTATCTTTTTTTGCATCTTTTTTTGAAGTGTTTTGGGATTTTTGGCATAAGAATTTACAACAGCAAAAGGATATATATATTTTGGTTTATGAGCAAAAGGCTTTCCAGCATAACTAAGTCCGCTATTAAAAGAGGCTATGATATCTAGCAAGAGTGTGCTATCTGCTTCAAAAACTCCCTTTGCATGAGGTTGGTCTGAGATTGTAGCAGGGTCACCAGTCAGTGCTAAAATTGCTCGTATATCTACTTCATTTGAACCAAGTAAATCAGACTGTAAGGCTATTTTATTTCTATCTCTCATACTTATCGTTGCAATTACAGGCTTATTAAACTTATCCTGTAACATTTTAGCAGCAAAAAGAGAGTTATACTTTAGTTTTGCTAAAGGATTGTCTGTTGTTGTAAAAGCGTCTACATAATTTTGCAGTCCTAATGCTTCGATTTTCTCAATTATTGGAGCAAAAGTAGGTGAGTGAGCTGGTGTAGTTTCAAGGGTAATATATGTGCTGTTTTGTAATTTATGCATAAGTGTATCAAACAAAAAAAATCCTAAATCTATATAATTGGCTATAATTGCGACATTATAACAAAAGTGAGTGATATAAATGCTAAAACTAGCTGTATTTGATTTTGATTCTACATTGATGGATGGCGAAACTATAGACTTTTTTGCCGATGAAATAGGAATTGGTGAAGAAGTTTCTCGTATAACAGAAGAAGCAATGAGTGGGAGACTTGATTTTTTTGAATCATTACAAGAACGCGTGGGACTTTTAAAGGGTTTAGATTTATCTATAGTTGAAAAAATAAGTCATAATTTACCATATATGAATGGAGCTATTGAGCTTATTGCAGAACTAAAAAAAAGAGATATAAAAGTAGTTTGTTTTAGTGGTGGTTTTAGAACTGCAACAGGTTACGCAAAAGATATTTTAGGATATGACGCAGACTTTTCAAATGTGCTTCATCATAAAGATGGAAAGCTTACAGGACTTGTTGGAGGAGATATGATGTTTAACTTCTCTAAAGGCGATATGCTTGTAAGACTTCAAAATATTTTAGGTGTAACTAAAGATGAGACTTTAGTATGTGGAGACGGGGCAAATGACTTAAGTATGTTTGCTCATGCTGGCACTAGAGTAGCTTTTTGTGCTAGAGAAATTTTAGAAAAAGAAGCAAATATTATTATAAAAGAAAAAGATTTAACAAAGATATTGGAGAAGATTTAAATGTTAGAAAATTCAGTTTGGAAACAGTATAACGATGAAAATAATTTTAGACAGATGCTTGCAAGATTTTGTAAGATGGAGATTGATAGTTTTGTAGAAGATGATAAAGTTTTATATGCTGTATTAAAAGCTAAACTTACAAAAAAAGAGTTAAAACTATTTGCAATGGATAGTGCTCAAATGGATGTAAAACAATTGACAGATGCTATGTCAATGAACGAAGAAGAGTTAGAAAAAGCAAAATATAAATTATATAAAAAACTCAAACAAGATAAAGTTCGTTTAAGTTTTAGAGCTAGTTCAAGAGTATCTTGAAAGATACTCTTCTGGACTTCTCCTTGTCTTCATGCTTTGCTTGCATAACATTTTTAGAGTAGCTTAAACCACTACCTTTTAGTATGTTTGTTAGCCATTTTTGAATCTTCAGATTTTGATTTTTAAAGATATAACTTAAAACAGAGTATGAACGATTCATAGATAATTTTTCATTTTTTAAGTATCTTGAAGTGAACTTTGCTCCACCCCATTCGCTAGAAGTATGTCCATTTATTTCTAAAGCATCTATATATGTTTGGTGTTTTTTAAGAAATGGTATAAGTTTGTTTGAAAATTCATTTAAATATATTTTTTGCTTGGTAGTAAGTTCAAACTTAGAAACTTTAAAATATAATTCATGATCAATAAACTCAATACTCAAATCTTTTTTTATTACAAGTTTGTAAGCTGCTATTTCTTGCTTAAATAACTCAATAAGTTCTTCATAAATATTTATTACTTTTGTAGATTTTTGAGCGATAGTTGCATCTCTGTTGAGTTTTACAACCCACATATTTGAGCTTTGAGAATTTTTATGTGTATTAATTCCAGCAGCTGCTGCTTGAGAGTTTCTAAGGATTGTTACCGCATTAAAAATATCATAGTTTTCATCACCGTAATGTTCTTGGTGGAGCATACCTAAAGTAGAGTCAAAAAGCATAACTAAGGCATTTGTATTGTAAGTGTCGCGTACATAACCAACACCTATTAGGGAACCATCAGAGTACTCTTTTATATCCTTCAAACCACTTGCATAAGTTGTAGAAATTGTTGTGTCAATCAAAATATTTTTTTGAAGATCAAACTTTATAAGTCTAACTTGGTCTTTATTCATGTCATCTTTATGTGAGAGTGAAACTAAAAAATTATTATCTCTAAGTTTAATAATTTTGTGTGGAGTGATTACACCATCTGTTTTATAGTGCTTTAGCCAGATTTTATTTCCATTTTCTGTTATACGCATCAAAGTTACATTTTTATTTTTCTCATAACTTGTAGTGCTAAGAACTAAAATAGAGCCATCAAAAGCCTCAACAGCATCTATCCCTCTGTCATCATACATAGTTCCGTATTTTTTGCTCCATAATTTTCTACCCTCTTTAGAAAATCTAGTTAAGTAAATATCATTTAAACCAAGTCCAGTTTCAAAAAGTGAGTCATGAGAAGAACGAGAGGTTATAGAACTACCAATAGCTAAAACACCACCATCTCGAAGTTTTATAAGATTGCTCATTCTGTCATAATTATTTGTTCCAAATGTTTTAGTGAAAATGGCATTACCATTTGAATCTAGTTTCAATATTATTAGTGAACCATCTAGAGTATAACCACCTACAAAGTATCCATTTGAAGGTGTTTTTACAACTGCTATAGCTTCACTAAACTTAGACATTTTAGAAGATTTATTTATGGTTAACTTTGCATAGTTATCTATTTTAAGTAGATGCATCTGTGAGCCAAAAGCATCTGAGACACTAGAAAGATAATCAAAAGCATTTGTATATGTTTTACTCTTTATTTTTGATTCTTTATAGTTTCTAGATATTCCAACAGCACTAATCTGTCCGTCATAATCTTGAGTAACATCAAAAAGAGCATCGTTGAAAGGCTCCTGTACTATAACTGAGAAATCAGAACTTTTTGAGTAAAGCGAAGTAAGAAGAAATAGAAAAAGAATAATTTTATGCATATGAGTACTTTTTAACCTTTATATAGCAAAAAATATTCCTAAATTATTTGCTTGAGTAGTAATTCCTATGCTTTGCATAGGAATTTGAAGAGTTGAAAACCTATCTTAAGTTTTCAAATGGTTGAGTTATAACTTGTTTTCTAGTAACTGTATATGGAACTAATGCTGCAGCTCTAGCTCTTTTTATTACTGCTGAAATCATGTCTTGGTGTCTTTTGCAGTTTCCTGTTAAACGACGAGGCATAATTTTATAACGCTCAGAAAGTGAGAAACGCAATGCTCCTACTTCTTTATAGTCCATAAAATCAACTTTTGATTCACAATATTTACAAAATCTTTTTTTGTATTTTCTTTTTTCTGCCATGGTATTTCCTTTATATATTATTGTCTAAAATGGAATTTCATCTTCATCGATGTCAATCACAGGAACATCATTGCTACTAGGCATCTGACGACTTTGCGCATTTGCATTTTGCTGATAGCTTTGTTGTTGCTTTTGCTGCCCTTTAGGCTCATCGTTACCATAGCTTGGTTGTTGTTGCTGTTGGTAACTTTGGTTTTGTTGAGGAGGAGGGTTATAGCTTTGTGCATTTTGCTGCGCAGGAGCTTGGTATCCACCACCTTGATTATCACCCTTTGAGTCTAGCATCTGCATAGTTTCTACAACTACACCATGCTTAGAGCGTTTTTGTCCATTTTGGTCAGTCCATTGATCAAATTGAAGTCTGCCTTCTACTAGGATTTTACTCCCTTTACGAAGGTATTGGTTAGCAATCTCAGCACTTCTAGCAAAAAAAGTAATATCTACAAAACATACTTCTTCTTTTTTCTCACCATTGCTAGTAAATTTACGACTAGTAGCAATAGCAGTTTTTGCTATTCCCATGCCACTTTGAGAGTATCTTAATTCGATATCTCTAGTTAAGTTTCCAACTAATATGACTTTATTAAACATGAACTTTCCTTAATCTTTTTGGCTTTAGCTATTACTCAGCTGCCGCTACTGGAGTTTCTTCAACTGCAGGAGTTTCTTCAACAACTGGAGTTGCTACTTTCGCAGCTGCTTTTTTCTCAGCTTTTTGAACTAGCTGATTCCAAGCTGTGATTTCACGATTTGTATCGTACTTGATAGTTACAAAACGAAGAAGATCTTCGTTGATACGGAAGCGTCTTTCGATTTCAGTAATTGCAGATGGAGCAATAGAATAATATATAACATGGTAGTAGCCACGCTCATTTTTATCAATTGGGTATGCTAATTTTCTCATTCCCATAGAGTCTGTAGTAGCGATTTCGCCACCATTTGAAGTAATTATTTCTTCGATAGCTTTGATGCTAGAAAGGATTTCTTCAGCTGTAAATGTTGGTTTAACGATAACTAGGTTTTCGTATTTTCTCATAGAGTATAATCTCCCTTTGGTATTTACCATTATAATGGCATTGTTTCTACTTTCGGATATAAATATATCATTACAATTAATGATACAAATAGAAAGGAACTCGCGATTATACATAAAAGATGCTTAAAATTACATCTAAGTTTTACATACTTTTCATTTTGCTATATTACTGCTAGTTTTTTCCTTTTTTAGGTATAGTTATAAAAAATTTGGAGATAATTATATAGATGGCAAAAAGAAAAAAGAAAAAAATCAATAGTAATTTTTTAACATATTTAGCATGGTTATTAGCAATAATTGCTATTACTTTGAGTTCGTTGGTTGCAGGATATTATTTCGGTTATGAAGACGCAAAAGAAGAGATAGCAGTAAAAGCTAAACAAGAGAAAATAAAAAGACTCTCTGTTTTAAAAAAATTAGAAAAAATCAGTTCTAAAAAATCAGTTCCTAGTGTAAATGCAAGGTTAAAAAAAGTTTTAAAAGAAGAAAGTAAAGTTTTTTCAGGTGCTTATCATGAGTATGAAGATATATCTTTGCCTAAACCTCCAAAACCACCTTCAAGAGTTAAGCGAGATATTAAAAAAATATCGACAAAACCAAAATTAGCAATAATAATAGATGATGTTAGTGTGAACTCTCATGTAAATGCAATAAAAAGTTTGGGAATCCCTTTAACAATGTCATTCTTACCACCTAGTTCATTTCGTCCAAATTCGCCACAGTTGGCATCTAAAGAAAAAATATATATGGTGCATCTACCTTTAGAAGCACAAAGTTTTAGTGCCGAGGAGCCATTAACTTTAAGAATAAGTGATTCAG
This sequence comes from Sulfurimonas sp., assembly GCF_029027405.1. Taxonomy (NCBI): domain Bacteria; kingdom Pseudomonadati; phylum Campylobacterota; class Epsilonproteobacteria; order Campylobacterales; family Sulfurimonadaceae; genus Sulfurimonas; species Sulfurimonas sp. The sequence goes on along the minus strand of NZ_CP093396.1, from coordinate 2,298,212 downwards.
ATGCTAAAATATCGCAAAGAATATTAAAGATTAAACAGATGTTCCCTAGAGTTGCATATATAAATAATCATACAGGAAGTAAATTTACAGCAAATGAACTGGCGATGAATCGCCTTTTATATGCTCTTAAATCTCAAAAAATTAATTTTATAGATAGTAGAACAACTGCTTTAACAAAAGCTCCAAAAGTAATGAAAAACCTTGGTTTAAACTATGTTGCAAGAGATGTGTTTTTAGATCATGAAATGGATAAAGCATCTATAAAAATACAGATAAAAAGAGCTATAAAAATAGCCAAACTTCATGGTACAGCGATAGCTATTGGTCATCCTCATGCAAATACTCTTTTAGCCTTACATGAATCAAAATCTTTGTTTAAAGAGGTTGAATTAGTTTATATTGATAGGCTTTATTAGGTGAAAAAAGTTGAAGATAAAATAGTTGAATTGGAGTCTATGAAGAACTACCCAAATCAACTTTATTTTACTGGTAATCTTGAACTTTTAAAAAGAGTAAAAATCTCAATAGTCGGTAGTAGAAAGCCATCAAAATATTCTCGCTTAATTACCCATAAGTTAGCTTCCTCTTTATATAAAAATGGTGTATGTATAGTTAGCGGAGGAGCAATGGGCATAGATGCTATTGCTCATAAAAGTGCTGGAGTGTCAAATACAATTTGTGTTCTTCCTTGTGGTATAAATATTAAATATCCAGCAATTAACAAAAATTTATTAGTAGATATTGAAAAATCAGGATTATTGATTAGTCAGTTTGAAAAAGATTTTAGAGCAACTCCCTGGAGTTTTGTAGTAAGAAATGAAGTTGTTGTAGCTCTTGGAGAGGTGTTAGTAGTTATAGAAGCTGAGTTAAATAGTGGAAGTATGAGAAGTATAGAACTTGCATTGAAAATGGGAAAAGAAATTTTTGTTATTCCACATAGAATGGGAGAGAGTGAAGGAACGAATGAACTTTTAAAATCATTAAAAGCTAAAGCTATTTACGATATTGATGAGTTCGTTTCAAGGTTTGCATCTAGAGATATTTTAGAAAACAAAGTTGATGATTTTATAGAGTTTTGTAAAACAAATCCAACTTATGAGTTAGCTTTAAAAGAGTACCCTCAAAGAGTCTTTGAAGCTGAATTAAGTGGTGAAATTATTATACAAAACGGCAGAGTTATTACTGCTTAATTTTATATTATTAACATTGCATCGCCATAAGAGTAGAAACGGTACTCATTTTTTATAGCCTCTGCATAAAGTTCTTGTGTTTTATCAACTCCTATAAATGAAGCAACTAGCATTAAAAGAGTTGATTTTGGAAGATGAAAGTTTGTAAGTAAATGATTTACTCTTAGCGGTTTGTTATTTGGATGTAAAAATAGATTTGCTTCGCCTCTTTGAATTTTGCCATGTTTTTCATAAAATTCTATAGTTCTTGTTGATGTAGTTCCGATGCTAAGGATTGAAATATTAGAATCTAAAAGTTCTTTTGCTTTATCTGAAATATCATAATATTCTGAGTGCATAGGGTGGTCTGTTATTATTTGTGCTTCAACTGGTTTAAAAGTTCCGCTTCCTACATGTAGTGTTACATAAGCATGAGTATGATTATCACATATTTGTTTATGCTGTTCCCCAGTGAAATGGAGAGATGCAGTAGGTGCGGCTACTGCTCCTTCTTCTTTGGCAAACACACTTTGATACTCTGAAGAGTCTTCTTCATTATCTTCTCTTTGAATGTAAGGGGGAAGTGGAATATGCCCTATTTTATCTAAAATTGGGAGGAGGTCTTCAAATCGCAGAAGAGATATATTTTTATAAAAGTTTACAACTCTACTCCCATCATCTCTTAGCTCTTTTACAATTACAACCAACTCTTCATCAAAGTAAATTTTAGTATCTACTTTTACCTTACCTCTAATATAAACATTTATATTGTTAGCATCTAGGGGTTTGTTTATAAGTAACTCTATTTTCCCACCAGTTGATTTTTTTCCAAATATTCTAGCCTTAATAACTTTAGTATCATTAAAGATTAAAGCACAATTTTTTGGGATAAATTTTTCAAAATCATGAAAATATGTATGTATAATTTCATCTGTTTTTCGATTATATACTAAAAGTTTTGCACTATCTCTCGGGTTTGCTGGGTAAGTTGCTATAAATTTAGAGGGAAGTGTAAAGTCATAGCTAGAAGTTAATAGTTCTTTTTGCGAATTCATAATGATTTGTTAGAAGCCTCGATTTAATCGAGGTCTTTTTTTTCTATAGCAACTACTTCTTCTTTACTTTCATCTTCTTCTTCGTTTTCAAGTGGTGGTGCAGGATTTACCATCTTAACTATTATTATTGAACAACCATAAAGTATGATAAGTGGTCCTGCCATAAGAAGTTGAGTTAGAACATCTGGAGGAGTTAAAAGTGAAGCAACAACAAAGATAATAATAACTGCATATTTAAAAAATGATATCATCATTCTGTCATCTATTAGACCAAGTAGTGCTAAAAAGTAAGCAAAAACAGGAAGCTCAAAAGCAAGTCCAAAACCAAACATAATTTTTGTAAAAAACCCTACATAATCTTCTATATTTATTAGCGGTGTAAACTTGAAACTACCGAAGGTTATGAGAAAATCAAAACCAAACGGGGTCACGATATAGTAGGCAAATAAAACACCAATAAGGAACATTACAGTTCCTCCAATTATAAAAGGAATAATCATCTTTTTTTCATTTGCATAAAGGCCGGGAGCTATGAAGAGCCAGATTTGTGATAGTATTATAGGTAGGGAAGCAACAATACCCGCAAAAAATGAAACTTTTAAGGCAACAAAAAATGCCCCACCAACTTGAGAAGTTGTAACCATTCCATCTGCTGCATGAACAGATTTTTTACCAACTTCAAGAAGAGCTATATTTAAAGGCTCCACCATCCACTCTAAAATTGGTTCATGGAAATAAAACATAACAAAAAACATAGTAATTAAACTGGCTGCTGAGATACCAAGTCTTTTTCTTAGCTCAATCAGGTGTGGTTTTAAATCATCAAACATCTTTTATATCTTCTTTGCTTATAGGTTTTTTCTTAAAGGTTACTTTTTCTTCTTTTGGGCTTTCTTTTTTCTTTTTTGGCTCTACTAAATCATCTAGAAAATCATCATTTAAGTTTGTAAGAGACGGAGTTATGGAGCTTACATCTGTAACTTTTTTTATCTCATTTGTAGCTTTTAATAACTCTTTTTTGTAGGCAAGTGCTTCTTCTTTTATATCTGCTACATTCATTTCTTGCTCTATTGAGTCTTTAACTGTTCCTATGGTTTTTTTAAGACCTCTAAAAAATTTAGCTACTTCAACCATAGCAGTTGGAAGTTTATCTGGACCTAGAAAAAGGATAGCAATCACAGCAATAAAAAGTATCTCAGTAAAACCCATACCAAACATATTAAGCCTTCAAATTTTTTAATTTATGGATTTTAGCAAAACTATCCTTAAGATGATAAGAATAGAGCCAGTTCATCTGCTAAAAGATACTCGAAATTGTATAAAATTTTGTTTTTTAAAGAAAGTTTTTTTTCTTGAACTAAGATATTTGCGCGTTCTTGTTCATAATTACTTAAAATATCCATTTTTACCCCAACACAAGAACGAAAACCTAAAAAAATCTTTTCTATTCTAATATCTTCTTGGCTTAGTTCTTCTTCTCTGGCTTGAAGAGGACTTTTTATATAATCTTCCAATATAACAGTTGGATAAAATCTTTTATGACTAAGCTTACCAACTGCTCCACTTCCAAGCCCTATGTAATCTTCATATTTCCAATACCCGAGATTATGAGTGCTTTTATAGGTACCAAAATTACTAATTTCATACTGTTCAAATCCATTTAACTTTATCTCCTCAAACAGCCATGATGTAAGTTCTAAATTTTCTTTTGACATTTGTGGCTTTGACTCGAAGGGTGTACCTTCTTCTATAGTTAGGGCATATGCACTTAGATGATTTACGGGTAGAGAAAAAGCTATTTTTAAATCTTTTTGAAGTAGTTCTTTTGTATCTCCTAGGGTTGCGTAAATTAAATCAAGAGAAATATTTTTAAAGCCAACTTTTTTCGCATTTTGTATTGATTTTATGGCATCTGACTTGTTATGAGTTCGGTTTAGTAACTTTAGTTTTTTATTATTAAAACTCTGCACTCCAAAACTTATGCGATTTACACCAAGTTTGTACATTTCTTCAAGCCATTCTAAATTTGCACTATTTGGGTTTGCTTCGCTAGTTATTTCAACATCTTTACTAAGATAAGGATTAATAAGGTGAAATAAGGGCTCATAAAGATTTGTTGATATTGTAGATGGTGTGCCACCTCCAATAAAAATAGTAGTGATTTTTTTTTCTTTTGCATTAAATTTTTTTAGCTCATGTTTTAACTGTAAAAGTAAAGCTTTCATGTAAGATGATTTTAGGTGAAACTTATCAACATAAGAGTTAAAAGCACAATACGAACATTTAGAATCGCAAAAGGGAATGTGTATATAGAGTAACATAACCGAAGTATATCAAATTTTAATTTGAATATAAAGTATATAAGAATATAATTATTGTATGGAAGATACATCACTTTTAAAAACAATCAAATTATTATATGTTGAAGATGACGATGATATAAGAGAGTCTACACTAGAGATTCTTAAATTATATTTTGAGAATATTGTTGTGGCTAAAGATGGTTTTGAAGCCCTTGGCTTATATGATTCCTCTATTGATCTTGTAATTAGTGATATTGTTATGCCAAATATGAATGGCGTTGAGATGTCTAAAAAAATAAAAATCATTAAACCAAATCAACCTATTATCTTGTTGGCAGAACATAAAACTGAAGACTTTCTCATAGAGGCTATAGATGCTGGAGTAGATAAGTTTATAATCAAACCGATTTTAAGCATCAACAAGTTTATATCTTCAATTTTAGAACTAAGTAAAAAAATAAAATCTTTGCAAAATTATAATGAAAAAGTTTTCTTTTTAAAACAAAAAAGTAAAATAATAGATGAAAATGTTTTTATGACAGTTACTGATTTAGATGGAAAAATATTAGAAATATCTAGTGCGTATTTAAATTTTACAGGCTTTTTACTAGATGAGGTTATTGGCAGTACGCATAAACTCTTCAGAAGAGAAAATGCTGATAAAGAGCTGATAAAAAATTTATGGGAAACAATTCTCGAAAATAAAAAATGGACAGGTCAACTTAAAAACAATAAGTATAGCGGAGAAGAGTATTGGTTAAAACAAATAATTTTACCACTTTTTGATATGAATAATGAAAAAATAGGTTACACCACGATTTCAAGAAATATAACAAATAGCACAAAATTAAAAGAACTATCAATTACAGATGCTTTGACAAATATACACAATAGACGATATTTTGACTACTCACTTAAAAGAGAGTTTAAAAGTTCTTCATGGAGAAAAGAAAACTTCGCTCTATTAATTATTGATGTTGATTACTTTAAAGATTATAATGATTCTTACGGGCATCCTCAAGGAGATAAAGTCTTAAAAAGAATAGCTTCTCAGATGAAAAACTGTATTAATTATAGTGTTAACGATGTCTTTAGAATTGGTGGAGAAGAGTTTGCTATATTTGTATCAGACAGTAATGATGAAGATGTGATAAAGGTATCTTCAGAGATAGTAAAAAATGTAGAATCACTTAAGATTAAACATGAAAAAAGTAAAGTTTCTGATTATGTAACAATTTCAATTGGGGCAGTTAATGTAAATGGGTTTAATAATACAATGTCTAGTGATGATATATATAATTTAGCAGATGATAATTTATATAAAGCGAAGAAAGCAGGAAGAAATAGAGTTGTATTTAATGAGAATATAGAAAATATAAATCTTTTTAAAGACTTAGATATAGTTACTAAATTACCAAATAGACAATCTCTTATTCAGGATTTAGAACTTCTTCAGGAAGAAACAATGTTGATTTTACTTCATGTCAATCAAATCAATATTATTAAAGATTTATATGGTATTGATATAGTCTCAAATATGATATTAAAAAAAGCACAACAATTAAATGAAATCATAATAGATGATAATGTAACTTTGTATAGTTTAAATATGTATGAGTTCGCAATTTTAATAAGTTCAAAAAAAATATTTGAAAAATATTTAGCACTTTTAAAATATACAATATTAATCAACCATGAAGAAAATATTTGCCTTGATTCAGAACAAGAGCTTGTCTCAGATTTTACAGCAGGTGTTGCTTATGGCATTATTGATTTGTTTAATAAGGCAGATATAAGTTTACAAGATGCTGTGATGAATAAAAAAAGTTTGGTAATTTATAATAAAAATCAAACAACTATAGAGTTTCAAAAATCAACTATTGATAGAATGAGAGCATATAAAAAAGCATTGCACAGTGATAATATTATTCCTTATTTTCAGCCTATAATAGATGCAAAAGATAATAGTGTGTTAAAATATGAAGCACTTGCTCGGATTGTAACTGAGAGCGAAGAGGTAATTTTACCTTGTTACTTCTTAGATTCTGCAAAACAGGACAATACATTTGAGTTTTTTACAAGGCAAATGATGCAAAAAGTATTTGCTATTTATGCAAATAATAAAGCAGATTTATCTATAAATGTTACTTATGAAAATATAATTTCACCAACAATGATTGAGTATATAAAAAATAGACTAGATAAGTATGGGGGAGAAGGTATTACATTTGAAATAGTTGAATCTGAAGATATTGAAGATTATCAACTTGTTGAAGAGTTTATATTAATGATAAAAGAATATGGATGCAAAGTTTCTCTTGATGATTTTGGCTCTGGTTATTCTAATTTTACACATATTGTAAAACTTAATATTGATTACATTAAACTCGATGGCAGTTTAATAGAAAAACTTTTAGTTGATAAAACAGTTGAGTATATGGTCAATGCAGTTATAGTTTTTGCAAAAAATGCCAAGATAAAGATAATAGCAGAGTTTGTTAGCACAAAAGAGCTAGATGCTAAGGTTAGAGAAATGGGAGTTGATTATATTCAAGGTTATTATTATGGCGAGCCAAAAACACCGCAGAGTTATAGCTTAATTTAATAGCATCTTTAGTATAATCGCGATTATAAAAAATCAGGTGTTTTAATGAGTGAGAAAAAATCATATCGTCCTAATGTTGCTATGATAGTTATGTCAAATAAATATCCCAAAAAGAAAGAAATTTTTATAGCACAAAGAAATGACTTCAATGATGTATGGCAGTTTCCTCAAGGCGGAATAGATGCTGGTGAGGAAGTGCAAGAGGCTATGTTTCGAGAACTTGAAGAAGAGATAGGAACAAAAAAAGTAAAAATTATTGCCGAGTATCCAGAGTGGATTTCATATGATTTTCCTTCAAAGATAGCTAAGAAGATGAAGCCTTACAAAGGGCAAACACAAAAATACTTTTTAGTGAAACTCAAAAAAAATGCGACAATTGATATAAATACTTCTCATCCAGAATTTAGTAATTTTAAATTTGTGAATGTAGAAGAAGCTTTATGCATGAGCGCATCTTTTAAGCAAGAGGTTTATAAAACAGTGATTAAACATTTCAAAAAAGAAGGTTACCTTTAGATGTTAATAGTACAAAAATTTGGTGGAACAAGTGTCGGTGATTTAGACCGTATTTCAAATGTTGCTGCTCGTGTATCACGAACAAAAAAAGAGGGGAATGATGTTATTGTTGTTGTTTCTGCAATGAGTGGAGAAACAAATAAATTAGTAGGTTATGCTGAACATTTTTCGAAAAATCCAGCTAAAGCTGAAATGGACATGCTTCTAAGTTCTGGAGAAAGAGTTACAGCATCTCTACTTTCAATAGCTTTAAATGAAATGGGTCACCCTTGTGTTTCTATGACAGGCAGAAAAGCTGGAATTCTTACAGACAATCTTCACACAAAAGCGCGTATAGAAGAGATCGATCCACGGGTTATGAAGTCTGCTTTAGATGAAGGTAAAATTATTGTAGTTGCTGGTTTTCAAGGTGTAAATGAACATGGTGATGTAACAACTCTTGGTCGTGGAGGAAGTGATTTAAGTGCCGTTGCAATAGCAGGAGCGATAGAAGCTGACTTATGTGAAATATATACGGATGTTAGTGGTATTTACACAACTGACCCACGAATAGAACCAAAAGCTAAAAAACTTGATAAAATTTCTTATGATGAGATGCTAGAGTTGGCTTCTCTTGGTGCAAAAGTACTTCAAAACCGCTCAGTTGAGTTAGCAAAAAAATTAAATGTAAACTTAGTAACAAGAACAAGTTTTTCAGATGAGCCAGGAACATTAATAACAAAGGAAGAAAATATCATGGAAAAACCTGTAGTGAGTGGAATTGCTTTAGATAAAAATCAGGCTCGTATATCTTTGATGGGTGTAGCAGATAGACCAGGCATAGCATCTGAAGTTTTTACAAAATTAGCAAATAGTGATGTGAATGTAGATATGATAATCCAAAATAAAGCACATGATGGTACAACAAACATAGACTTTACTGTTCCCATGAATGATTTAAGTGCTGCAAAAGAAGTTGTTTCTGTATTTCTTAAAAATAATGACATAGAAGCTGAATCATATAATGATAAAATATGTAAAGTTTCTATAGTTGGTGTTGGTATGAAATCGCATACTGGTGTAGCAGCAAAAGCATTCTCAACACTTGCACAGGAAAATATAAACATAAATATGATTTCAACATCAGAGATAAAACTTTCAATGATTATAGATGATAAATATGCTGAACTTGCTGTAAGAAGTCTACATAATGCTTATGAGTTAGATAAGTAAAAATTTATGAATGCATCAGATTTTGCGCAATGGAGTTTAGATGTTATAAGAGAAGAGGGTGCTAGTCTTAGTTGGCTAGAAGAACAGCGCTTTGACTGGACAAACCCTTTATCTTTAGCATTAGAGCAAATCCTAAATTCTAAAACAATTATTTTAATAACAGATACTAAGAGAAAATGGTTTGAAACTTATATTTTAACTTCTATAAATTCGCTAAAGCTAGATAGACCGCTATTACCAATTGTAAGTATAGATAGTCTGTATCAACACTATTCAAATATAAGTGGTGGAGAGATGATAGATGTAGTTGAAGATATGATTTCTCTCTCTTATAAAGATGATTTTATATTTTGGTACATTGGGAAGGGTGATGATAAACGAGCAGATATAGCAAAAAGAAAAGATAGTAGTTATTTTTGGATTTTTGATGAAGAATTTCATAATGGTTTTACTCTGAAATCTCATGATAAAATGCTAGATATAAAACTTTTGCAACTTTACAAACTATTTGATGCTTCACTTAGTGCTGCAATGTTTGGAGAAGTAGATGTCAGTTCATGAAGTTGTAAAAGGTCATATTCTCATTACGAGTGATATAGAAGTAGAATTTTATAAACTACAAGAATCACTTAAACCACATAGAGTTGTAGGCTTTTTAGAAGATAAATTTTTGCTTGAACATGCTAAAGCTGTGCTTGCTGAATCATACATAAGTGAATCAATAACAAAATATATAATTTTAGGTTCTGCAGACTTTAATGTTATTTCTCAAAACTCACTTTTAAAAATATTTGAAGAGCCTCCGAGAAATATAGAGTTTATAATTATAACTCCAACAAAATCAAATCTTATCCCTACCGTTCGTTCAAGATTACCTATTTTAAAAGGTAAAAAAAATGCTAAAACTTATGAATGTGAGCTTAATTTAGCGAGACTTAGCTATGAAAATATTTTTGTTTTTTTAAAAGAAAATGCTCGAATTTCAAGAAATGATGCAAAATTTTTAATAGAATCTCTTTATTATAGAGCAACAGTTGTTGATATGTTAATTTTGTCCAAAAAGCAATTAGATAATTTTGATAAAGCATATAGGCTCTTAGAGTTAAATTCAAAACCACAAAATATTTTAACACTTGTACTTATGGGTTTTATAGATGGAGATTGAAAAATTATCAAATAGTATAGATGCTAAGGCATATTTGAAAAAACTCGGTGTTGATAGTGGTGGAATAAATATATTAGCTTCAAAGATGAGTACTCATATCTTATATATAAAAGATTTACATGTCGGTGGAGCAAATATTTTAAAACAAGATGCTCTCTCTATTGGAGCAGATTTGGCAGTTCCTCGTGGAACTGTTACAGCATTAACACCTTTAGTTGATTGTATATTAATAGCAACTGCTAAACAGTTGAAAACCCTTAGTAAAAAAGAGTTGTCACAACCATTTGGACTAAAAGAAGTAGCAAAAAAAATCTCAAAATTATATAAAATAAATAAACCTGTTCATGCTCAAGTAATGGGCATTATAAATGCTAATGATGATAGTTTCTTCGAAGGAAGTAGATTTGTAGATTCTAAAGCTATAGATGCTGTTGTTAAAATGATAGATGATGGTGTAACTATAATAGACATAGGTGGTGTGTCATCTGCGCCAAATACTTCAAGTGTTAGTATAGATGAAGAGTTAAAAAGAGTTAAACCAATTATAGATGCTATTAAAGAAAAAAAACTTTATGAAAAAATAAAATTTAGTATAGATAGCTATGAGCCAAAAGTTATAGAATATGCACTGAAAAATGCTTTTAAAATTGTGAATGATATAACAGGTTTAGAAAATGATGAGGTTTGTAAATTGTGTGCTAAGTACGAAGCCAAAGTTATTATTATGCATATGCAAGGAACTCCTTTAACAATGCAAGTAGAGCCAAAATATGATAGTATCCTTAGTGATATTTATCAGTTTTTTGAGCAAAGAATACAAAAAGCAGAAAGTTTTGGTGTTAAAGATATCGTTTTAGATGTAGGCATTGGTTTTGGAAAGTCACTAGAACATAATCTTATATTAATAAAACATTTAGAAAATTTTTTATCGCTGGATAAAGAACTATTAGTTGGAGCATCTAGAAAGTCAATTATAGATAAAGTATATCCTGCTCCAATCCAAGATAGATTAGCTGGGACACTTGCACTTCATTTAGAAGCTATTCAAAATGGAGCTTCAATTGTTAGAGTACATGATGTATATGAACATGTTCAAGCCATAAAGGTAAAAGAGGCTTTAGATAAAATCTAAGCCATTATACCTTTTATCATAAAAAATAGTAATCCTGCTAAAACAGCTGCAGCTGGAACAGTAACAACCCAAGCAGTAATGATTTTTTTAATTGCGTCTCTTTTAACATACTCTACTTTTTTAGTTTGTTTTATATGTTTCTTTGTTGCTTTTATAAGTTTTTCTTCAACTTCTATAAACTTATAAAGTTCAACAATTCTTTCATAATTATTTTGATTTTTATGCTCTTTATTTTCAAGTGTTAATCGTTCTGCATTATAAGCATTTAAATTCTTTTTCTCGTCTTTTATGGTTAATTTATCATCTTTTATAGTTGGTCTTGGGTCAGTTATATGTAACCACTCCCTTAAAAATCCAACACCAAAAACACCACCAATTGCTATGTGAGTAGAACTTACAGGAAGACCAAGTTGAGAAGCAATAATAACAGTTATAGAAGCAGCCATAGCTACAGAAAAAGCTCTCATTTGATCAAGTTCTGTTATTTCAGAACCAACTGTTTTGATAAGTTTTGGTCCATAAAGTGCTAAACCAAGAGCTATACCCAAAGCTCCAACTCCCATTACCCAAATAGGTATAGAGGCTTCAGATGATATACCTCCATTAAGAACAGCATCATTAATAGCTGCCAATGGTCCTATGGCATTTGCAACATCATTTGCTCCATGAGCAAAACTAAGTAGTGCTGCAGCAAAAATTAATGGTATAGTAAACAAAGAGTTTACTGCTTCTCTGTTGTTTTCAAGCATTGTCGAGTTCATCTGTAATCTTGCTTTTACTATTAAGTAAACAGCTACAGAAATAATAAAGCCCAATACTAGCGCAGTCGTAAAAGTTGGTTTGTCTGTCATCTCAATAGAAACTAAAGGTATTGAGTTTAAAATTTCAACTATTTGTGGCCATATTTTTTTAAGTCCTTTTAATGTCAAGTAAGTTATAAAAGCCCATGACATAATAGCTACAAAAACTGGAACCCATCTTTTTGCAGCTTTTATTTTATCTTCTTTAAATATAATTGACTTTTTAATAGAATATAAGAATAATGCGGCTATTACTCCACCTAAAACAGGGGATATAACCCAAGAAGATGCAATTTTTGCCATTGTAGACCAAGAAACAATTGAAAAACCTGCAGCAGCAATTCCTGCCCCCATTACTCCACCAACTATTGAGTGAGTTGTTGAAACAGGGGCACGAACCATTGTTGCGAAGTTAAGCCATAAAGCAGCAGCTAAAAGAGCTGCCATCATAGCCCATATAAAAGGGTCGCTATTTCCACCAAATGCAGAGATATCAATGATGCCTTTTTTGATAGTGTTAACAACTTCACCACCAGCTATAAGTGCTCCCGCAGCTTCAAATACGGCTGCTATTATTATAGCAGTAGTTAGAGTAAGTGCTTTAGAACCAACAGCTGGTCCAACATTATTAGCAACATCATTCGCACCTATATTCATAGCCATATAAGCACCGATTAGTGCAGCTATTGCTAAAAACATATTGTTTGGAATACCACCATTACTTAAGAAGCTAAAAGTTAAAACACCAATCATAAAAAAGAGAGCTAATCCTAGTTTTGTAAAATCAGGGCCACTCTTTTTTAATGCTTCTTTTTCAAGCTTTTTCATAGTTTGAATTTCCATTATTTATCCTCTTGTAAGCGTTGTGTAATAATATTTGAAAGTATATATGCTTTGATGATTTCTTGTCTAACTATAGGCTTGTCTTTTTGTTTTTTTTCTTGCATAGACGAGTATTTATGAGTTGCAATTTTATCTAATTTCATTATTACTTTTAAAGAATTTCTACTAACTTCTCCAAATATAGTATGTCTTCCATTTAGCCAAGGTGTTTTAGTAGTAGTTATGAAAAATTGACTTCCATTCGTGTGAGGTCCACTATTTGCCATTGCTAGAATTCCTATTTTGTTAAATGTTTTGTTTTTAAACTCATCTTTAAAAGGTTTTCCCCAGATGCTCTCACCACTAAAACCACTTTCACTCGGATCTCCTCCTTGAATCATAAAACCCTTTATAATTCTGTGGAAAGCCACACCATTAAAGTAACCGTTTTTTACATGAGTAGTAAAATTTTCTACCGTTAACGGTGCAATATCATCAAATAAAATAAGTTCAATGTTTCCTTGAGTAGTTTGAAGTATTACTCTTGTTTCTTTTTCATTGGCTTGTAATCCAATTGACAAAATTAGTAAAAATGGTAATAGTATTTTAAACATTTTTTTCCTTTAGTATTTTTATATTTTCACCTTCTATGTCATAAAGTACAAAAGTTGTGTCATAAGCTAGATGCGAAGCATACTCAAGCTGATTAAGAGAAGCTTCCTCTACATCTAAAAGTATTATATACTTAGAGTTCATAGAGCTTATTTGTGCGTATGAACAAATAAGTAAATTTTCTAATTCTTGGTTTTGTAAATTTACACTAGCATCTAGTAAGATTGCTTTATCTTTTATGAAAAATTCTAAATCATCACTTAGATTATTTTTAGTGACATTATTGCTAACTATTAAAATATCTTCAGGTTTATTATCTTGGAGAAGTTTTGATACTATTTGTAGCGCTTTTGCTTGTTGATTTGCTTGTTTAAAAATTATTTTTCTACTTTTTTCTTGAAAATTTTTGTTAAAAATAAACTTTGCATCTTCGTCATGATATTCATTTACTAAAATAAGAGAAGAAGCTTTTTGAAGATGCTGAAGGTATTGAATAAATTCAAATGAAAGAAGATTAGAATCATCACAAATTATCAGGTCGGCAACTTTGTAATTATTGCGCATAAGTTTTTCATCAATATATAAAATTACTTCTAGCTTTGGCTTTTTTAGTTTAGTTAGATGTTTATTTACAAGAGCAATAGGTGTTATGATTTCTATAGAGTCGATGTCTATTTCAATAATAGCATACTCTATAATATTTAATAATTTTTGTTTTAAAAGGTCACAAGCTAATACAGTTGGCTCGAGAATAGTAATTTTTAAATCTTTACAACGCAAATTTTCTAATATTGCTTTTAAAAGTATTGAAGAAGTCTTTCCTGAGTATGATGGACCGCTTAGTACTTGAGTACCCTCTATTTTACTCTCAATAAAATCTATCTGTTCTTTGGAGGCTAGATTTCTAGAGTTGTCTTTTGAAAAAACAAGATACTGAACAAGAAGATTACCAATAATGTCTGCCTCATTTGGCATAGGGGAAATTGGAGATGGTGCATTATCAATTTTTTTAAAAATTTCATCTTCAGAAGAATTATTAAACATTATTTTATTAAATGGCAGTAACTCTCTAAAGGAGTCATCAAGATATTCATATTCATCACTATTTAAATTTTCCATAAGTAAATAGTTATAAATAGGAACACCATCACTGTGTGTGAGTTCATTAAATTTTTGTTTTATAAATTGATGTGTTTTTTCAAAAGCTAAGTTTTTGTTATTAGAATCTTGATTTGTTGCTTTTGATATTGTTGCATTTTTTAGATCATCATAGGACCACTCTTTATATTCAAATAGGTAAATCCCTTTACTTGGATTTAAAATAAGTAGAGGAATAAAATAATTTTTAGTATGATGATATATGGTTATGTTTTCATAGATGCTAAAATATTTTTTTTTACAAACTACTTTTAATTTTTTTATTAATAAGGAGTCTGGGAGTGTTAAAGTTGTTGTTTTCTTTTTAAATAGTGATGAGAATAGATTCATGAAGATAAAAACTCATAGCTCTATATTTGCTATGAGTTTTAAAAGTTTTATTTGCCTGCAGCAACGCGGTCTTTAAGACCTTTGCCAGCTTTAAACTTAGGAACCATTTTGTCTTGCGTAGTATAAGTTTTATCTGTACCAGGAACTTTACCACTTTTACCTTTTTGAAGGTTAGCCGTAAAACTACCGAAACCAACTAAAGAAACATCTTCTTTCTTAACTAAAGCAGTTGTTACTGCTTGTATAAATGCTTTTATTGCAGCTTCTGCTTCAACTTTAGTTTTGTACTCACCACTTGCCTGTACTAATTCAACGAATTGAGCTTTATTCATATATTTACCTTTGGATTCATAAAGATTTCCGAAATTATTTTTAAAAGACACCGCTAAGCCCTTTATAAAAATAATTCAGCTAAAGACACTTTATAATTTATTTGCTTAAATTTTTCTTCTTTTTGATAAAAAGCGTTAAGAATTGCGATATTTTAGACTCTTTAAGTCCTGATTTAGCTACTTTTATAAACTTTGATGTGTTTAAACTTATGGTTGTTGATATCAATAAAGATGAAATATCTTTTATTTTTTTATATTTTTCACTATCTGTTTGAATAGATAAGAAAATATCTTCTAGTCCATCTCTCTCTTGTTTAGTCAGTGTGCTCATCTACTATACCTCTTCAAGTTTATTAATTTTTCTAACAGTTCTAATAATCTCATCATCATCTAGTCTTCCTAACATTTTCATAACAATAGAAGCAGCTTGAGGTTTAGCCCGTCCAAGCTTCCAGTCTTGATATGTACGCATAGAAATACCAAAAGAGTTAGCCATATCTTTAAGAGATATTTTTTTCCCATTATTTTTGTACTCTAGTGAATTATGAAGAATATTAAACAAATCATTAATTTTCATGAAAAAATTATACGAGAAATATACTTAAATATACATTTAATATATGTTAAATGTATGTTTATATACTATTTAATACAATAATTAATGTATTGTATCATATAATTATTGTTAAATATACGGTAAACCGTGTTTTATTAAGATTAAAATATTTTTAAAAATTAAAATATTTTATTTTTTGTAAGTTATTTTGGTGGGTAGTGTTAATTAATAGAGATAGATTTTTTGACAGGTTCTAAAGTTATTTTATCTTCGCTAATTTCTAGGTAAAAAGGTGAATAGCTTTGCTCTTGTGTTTTAAAAATTATTTCATCTTCATTATCTAGTGTAAAGACTATCTTATTTAAGCCTTTAAATGGTTTTTCAACACTAATCTTTGCTCTTAATGTTGACTCTTTGATATGTTTTAGTTCATTTTTGAAATTTAAAATATTTTTTTTAATTACAGATACTTGGGCTTGATTATGTCGTTTGGCTTCTTCAAGGTCATATTTTAGGTTAAGAATATCTTCATTAATAAAATTTACTTTAGAGTTTAAAATAGGTATATCTTTATAATTTATTTTAAAAAGATTATCTTCACCACTTACTAATTTTATTGTAATAGATTCAGAAGCATATACTTTTAAGTTACTTTTTACATGTCCAATAGTGACATTTTGTGCATAGATAATTCCACCAAGAGAAGATTCAATATCAAGGTTAGTTGCATGAACTGTACCACCTTCAAGAAGTGATATTTTTGCATCTTTACATCTAAGTGTACCTTTGTGTCTGTTTATTTTTGCAGTTCTTGCAAACTGCCTTGAATTTTGGTGTGTGGCTCCATCTATTTGTAGGTTAATAGCTTTTAAGATGCTATTAGCACCGATGTGACCATCTACATGAATGGTTTCACTAACTAATTTTACTCCCTCTCCAATACTATCTTTAGTTGTGTCGTTTTGAGCGATGTGAACTTCTATATTATTATCTTGTTCTTTTGCTATGGAGTTTTCTACTCTTGAAATTTTAGACTTTCTTACCTTGTTGTTAATACTTAAAAGTTTTGTGCTAAATTTAACAAAACCTTTTACCTTACTTTTATATAACTTTTGATTATTATCTTCTATTATATAGATGCTATCTGTATCAATAGGTGTCTTAAGATCATCAGCATTATCTGAATAAGAAGCACCTAGATGCTTACCTTGTGCATTAAAACCATTTTTTCCATAAATTGGTTTTAAGTATTCAATTAAAACCTCATCTTTTTCAACTTCAATAATCTGATGTTTAGTACTATTTTCCTTTTGGTTAAAGCAAAGAGTTAGTTTACCAGCTATTGTTATTTCTGGCTCTATTCCTTCAAATAGATGAAACTTTATACTTTTTTTAAAATTTCCTGTATAAAGATGTTTTGTAAATATTTTTAATTTTTTAAGCATCTTTTCATCAAATAGATTGATTAAAATACCATTTTCAGCTTTTATTTTATTAAATTCTTTGATTAAAAGAGAGTATGTTTCTTTTGGTTTTAATCTTGCAAAGGGTATCTGCGAATCAGACTTTAAGATTAATATTGGGATGCAATTATGTTTGCCTAGGTCTAAGGTATAGTTAAGTTTAATAGTTGTATTTTTTGAGTGTGTAATAGTCAATATGTAAAGTTGATGGAACTCTACATGTTGGTTTATTAGCTCATTTTTATCTTTATAATGAGCTGAAATATTTTTGTTAAAAAGTCTAAAATCATCATCTAAACTTGTTTTTATATAGGTTACTGTTTTTCTTATGGCGAAATCACAAGCATCTATAGATATCTCATTTCGAGATGCAAAACGAGATACGGATTTTTTAATATTTTTTGTTTTAATTGTAGAATCTTGAATATAACTCATCTATATTTTACCAAACTAATATGCTAGTAAATTGTTGTAGTCATATTTTGAAAAATCTAAGTATAATTTTCCATCTTTTTGTAATATTCTATCATCATTATCATAAGCTGCAATGAATCTTTTTTTGATTATTTTTCTTTGATAAGATTTTAGATTTAAAGTTTTTAGATGCTCTTTTAATTCTACAAGTTCTAAACTTATTGTTTGTTGTTGAATATGTTCTACCTCATGAACAGTTTCATTTTGGAGTTCAGATATCATTTTAGTATTTATAAGTTCTAGTATATTTTTTAGTTGTTTATCTTTATTTGAATACAACTCTTCTATTTTATCACGCTCATCACGAAGCATCTGCTCTTTGTCATCAATAAGCTTATCTATTTTTATCTCTAGTTGCATAATTCTTTCTTTTAATTGAGTGTTTTCTCTTTGGTAAAGAGCAATTACAGTTGCAACTGTTGTCTTAGGTTTTAATGGTAATGCTTTTTCAACAAGAACTTCAGTTTTTATTTCTTCATTATTAGTAGCATCTGAAATAATTATATAAGTTGTGGAATCTTCAATAATATAGTTTAATCTTTTAGATTTTATTTTTGAATTAATTATTTCTTTTGACATTTTAAATTGTTTTGAATATTCATTTATTGTTAACTTCACATAAAGTCCTTCTATTTAAGCATTGAATTAAAATTCATATCTGGTGGTGTAATTATACCAGCCTTTCTAAGCCAAACAAGGCGTCCTTCTTTTTTCTTTCCATGTTTATCTTTAAAAATATATGGTGATGAGTGTTTAAATTCACTTTTTATTAAAAGAGTGTTAAATCTTGGATGTTGGTCTAAAAAAATCTTCATATTTGCATACGCAATGTCTGAAACTATTATGGTTGAGATAGTGTAGTTTTTAAATTCTAAATATCTAGCACAATCGTTTAGACCATTACCTATATAATTTTTATTTCCCAAGATATCTGTAAATTCATATATTTTACCAGTATGTATAGCTATTCTTAGACCTTCAAAGTAGGAAAATTTTTTTCCTAGTTGTTCTGAAAAATAGTTGAAACTCAAGCCTAAAATAGTTCCATACCCTTTTAATTTAGGGTTCAATATGCAGTAAAATCCATCACCTGTTGAAATATATCCAAGAATAAGGTTACTTAGCCGCATATTAGAATTTTCCAGCATTTTGTTTATCATTTTTTTATAGCTAAGTGTTAGAAAATTTATAATTTCCAACTGAGATGCTATTCTTAATTTTGAAAAATTTATGATGTCTATCAGAATGATGTCTGTAGTCCATTCGTTAGTATGTTTATTAGGCATATGGGAATTTTATCATAAAAAGGTTATAACAAAGTTATTTCAAATAAAGCTTATAATATAATGACTCAATTAAAACTTAGGAAGTATTATGAGCAAAGGCGTATTAGATATTGTAAACCCAGGTGTTCTTTTTGGAAATGATGTACAAAATGTCTATAACATGGCCAAGGAGAGAGGTTTTGCTATTCCTGCTGTGAATGTTATTTCAACCGATTCTATAAATGGAATTTTAGAAGCAGCTGCAAAAGTAAACTCTCCTGTTATTATTCAGTTTAGTAATGGTGGAGCTTCTTACTTTGCTGGAAAAGGTTTGAGTAATGAAGGCGAAAAAGCGGCAATAATTGGAGCAATCACTGGTGCTAAATATGTTCATCAAATGGCAGTTGCCTATGGAGTAGCAGTCATACTTCACACAGACCATGCCGCAAAAAAACTTCTTCCTTGGATAGATGCTTTGCTAGATGCTGGTGAAAAACATTTTAATCATACGGGAAAAGCTTTGTATTCATCTCATATGTTAGATCTTTCAGAAGAACCTTTAGAAGAAAATATTAGCATTTGTAAAAAATATTTAGAGCGAATGAGTAAAATAAATATGAGCATAGAAATAGAGCTAGGTTGTACTGGTGGTGAAGAAGATGGAGTAGATAATACAAATATTGATAATTCACTTTTATATACTCAACCAGAAGATGTAGCATTTGCTTACAAAGAATTAAATGAAGTATCTCCTCATTTTACAATAGCCGCATCGTTTGGTAATGTTCATGGTGTTTACAAACCTGGAAATGTAACACTAACTCCAACTATTTTAGATAATTCTCAAAAATATATAGCAGAGAAATTTGGCACAGATGCTAAGCCTGTAAACTTTGTTTTTCATGGTGGTTCAGGTTCACTTCCTAGTGAAATTAGTGAAGCAATAGGTTACGGTGTAATAAAGATGAATATCGATACAGACACTCAATGGGCAACTTGGGTAGGAACTAAAGAGTATGTTGAGAAAAACAATGCTTATCTTCAAGGTCAAATCGGTAATCCTGATGGAGAAGAAAAACCAAACAAAAAATACTATGACCCAAGAAAATGGTTAAGAGCAGGGCAATTGAGTCTAGTTTCTCGTGTAGAGGTTGCTTTTAAAGATTTGAATGCGATTGATACAAACTAAAGAGTTTTATAAATATCTTCTATACTAAAAACATCTGGATTTTCTAAATAGTATTGGCTTAGAAGTTTATTTAATCTGTTTTGATTAAATCTCCAGAAATGTTTTTCATCGAAACTTTTGTCATTCCTCATCTTTTTATATAATACAGCTGCTTCTATATTGGCATCTGAGCTTTTAATGACTTTTAACATTAGATATATTAGTTCTTCATGTGAAGCCTCTGTTGTGTCATCATCTGCTAACTCTTTGTTAGGTAAAAAAGCATATATTTTCCAGATGCTAACTACCAATAAAATTATAAAAAATACTAGCATCCATGTCGAAGTGTTAATTTCCATATCTATTCTCTTAGTGTTTATTTTTGACATTTTAATATAAGAGAGCTAAAATACGAATATGAATGATAAAGTTTTTACAAAACCTATAAAAAAACAATTTGAGTTTGATGAAGAAGTAGCTGCAGTTTTTGATGATATGCTAGAGCGAAGTGTTCCTTTTTATAAAGAGAGTCAAAAGATTACTGAGTTTTTTGCACTTAAAAATTTAAAAGATGGTTCTATTCTTTATGACTTAGGCTCTTCAACTGCATCTTTGCTTTTAAACATTAGTAGACAACTTGAGTGTAAGGCAAATTTAGTTGGACTTGATAACTCTGAAGCGATGCTAGAACAAGCTAGAAAAAAAGCCCATGCTCTTGGAGCAAAACTTCAACTAGAAAATGCAGATATACTAACTTATGAGTATGAAAAAGCGGATGTATTTGTAAGTAATTATACTCTACAGTTTATCCGTCCCTTAGTCCGAGAAGAACTTATTAAAAAGATAGCATCTGCTCTCAACAAAGAAGGAGTTTTTATATTTAGCGAAAAAGTAATCTCTCATAACGCTAAACTAAATAAAGACCTTATTGAGTGTTACTATGATTTTAAAAAAGAGCAAGGTTATTCAGAGTATGAAATTATGCAAAAAAGAGAAGCACTAGAGAATGTTTTAGTTCCATATAGCGAGGAAGAAAATATACAAATGGCAAAAAATTGTGGGTTTTCTCATTGTGAAGTAGTCTTTAGATGGGCAAATTTTGCAACTTTTATAGCTATTAAATAAGAATCTTTTTTACCAAACATTACCTTTTGGTTTTTCTTTTTTTTCAGTCCAAACATCTACGACTTTACCAGCACTTTCAGCAATCTCCTTATAAGTTACTATATCGTCTTCTCCGCACTCTTTATGGTAGTATCCTTGAAGGTCGTAGTACTCTTTGCATTCACTATAATATTTTGCAGAAACCCCATGTTTATTTATACAGCCAGTAAAAAAAATAGCCATAAAAATAAGTAGTAATGTTTTAATCATACTTAAGTTTAAGCAATTTTTATTCCCTAAACCTTAAAAGTTTTTGTTGTTTTACAAAACTCTGTTAAAAAACACTCTTTGCATTTTGGATTTTTAGCAGTACAAATGTAACGACCAAAGAGAACCATACCTTGATGTAGAGCATGAAGATTATTTTTAAATTTTTTAACAAGTGTTGCTTCTGTAGCTGTTGCAGTTTTATCATCACTTAGTCCAAGTCTGTGAGAAACACGAAATACATGCGTATCAACTGCCATAAGGTTCGCTCCTGTGTATTCTATCATCACAACATTTGCAGTTTTTTGTCCAACTCCTCCAAGTGTAATTAGCTCTTTCTCATCCATTGGAATTTCGCCATTGTAAACTTCTTCAACTCTAGATGCCATCGCTATAATATTTTTTGCTTTATTGTTAAAAAAAGAACAACTATTTATTAGTGCTTTTACATCATCTATGTCAGCGTTTGCTAGTTCATGTGTGTTTGGGTATTTTTCAAATAGTTTAGGAGTTAGTATATTTACCCGCTTATCTGTGCATTGTGCAGAGAGTGAAACTGCCACCACTAACTCATAAGCATTTTTATATTTTAGCTCAGTAACTGCGTCGCTATATCTATCTATAAAAAGTTGGTGAACCTCTAAAATCTCTTTTTTTGTTGCTTTTTTCATAATCATAGTTTATCAAAGTTATATGTTATAATCAATACAGAAATTTTAAAAGGTTATTTTATGGGAATATTTTCATTTTTAAAAAAAACAAAGCCTAAAGTTAAAGAAGAAAGAAATTACACTAGTTACTTTACAAAAGAGATGATTTGGGAGATAGTAGACTCAAATAGTTCAATGATGCTCTTTTTTACAAAAGAAGCTGGTTGGATAGGAGCAAACAAACTTTTTTTTAATACTTTTGATTTTAAAAATATAGAAGATTTTCGTACAAAATATGAAAGTGTAAGAGAACTTTTTTTAAATGAAAGTGAAGAGATTTTTACACAGGACGATAAAAGTTGGCTTGATTATATAAAAAAGTATAAAAAAGAGGGGTATTACATAAGTATATTAAATACTGATAATGAGATGTTGACAATAAATGCAAAATGTCACAGTTTACAAAGTTCAAAAGAATTTTATATATTGGAGTTAGAAGATATTACAAAATTACAACTTTCAAAATTAAGAATTAAAGAAGTTGAAAAATTAAAATCAAAATTTTTATCAAAGATAGGTCATGAATTTAGAACTCCAATGAATGGAATACTTGGCTTTATTGAACTTTTTCAACAAACGAGCCTTAACAAAACACAAACAGAATATTTAAATATGATAAATCGTTCTTCTAGAAACTTAATGTCAAATATAGAGACTCTTTTAGATCTTTCCCAAATGCAAGGAGGTAGGTTAAAGTTAAATCCATCTACTTTCAATATATCTTTTGAGATGGAAAAAATAGCTTATAACTACTCTGTCTTTGCTAAAGATAAAGGTATAAATCTTTTTGCTTTTATAGACCCTAAATTACCAATTGAATTAAATGCAGATTTTGGAAAGATTAAACAAGTTATGAATTCACTTATTCAAAATGCTATAAAATTTACATCACGAGATGGCAGGATAATAGTTGAGGTTAAATTACTAAAAAAACAACTAAATGGAGCTTGTCGTATAGGTTTTAGTGTAAAAGATAATGGGAAAGGTATAGCAAATGAGCAGATTACCCAGATTACTGAACCATTTAATGCTGGAACTCAAGTTTATGAAAGACTTGGGGTAGGGCTCAGTCTTTCTTATGGACTGGTTAGTTTACTTGGTTCTGAGCTTAAAATTCAAAGTGAAGAGGGGTATGGAAGTTATTTCAATTTCGCACTTAATTTTAAAGATGTTAAAGGACAAGCTTATAAAATGATGAGTAAGAAAAAAGTAAAAATCTTACTTCTTGATTCTAAAAGAGTTGATGAAGCTAATTTTTTAACTACATATCTTCGTTCTTTTGCTATTGATGTTGTTAAGTCAAATATTCTTGATGAAAACATTTATTTTGGGATTGAAACTCTTTATGTAATCGCAAATAAAAAAGATTCTACTTGGATGTTAGAGTTGGGTGCATACTCAAAAAAAACCCCTGTAATTTTGTTGTTAGAAGAAGATGAGAAATTGCAAACAAAATTCACTCATATTGTTGACAATGTTTTTAGAAAACCTCTTTTACCGAGTGTTGTTTTTAAGCAACTAAATCAAATTTATAAAAAAGATAATTTAGTAAAAGGTAACGTAAATAGTAATATTAATGCTTTGGTAGTTGAAGATAACTTAATAAATCAGAAATTAATTAAAATCATACTTAAAGAATACAATATAAAAGTTTTTACAGCATCTAATGGAAATGAAGCAGTGAATATGTGTGAAAAAAAGAATTTTGATATTATATTTATGGATATAGATATGCCAGAAAAAAATGGTATTATTGCAACTAAAGAGATTAAGCAAAAAATAAATAAAAATGATAAAACTCCGATTGTCGCACTTACTGCCATGGCTATGCAAGGAGATAAAGAGATGCTACTTTTAGAAGGTTTAGATGATTATATGTCAAAGCCTTTAAGTCGAGATGTACTAGAAAATATACTTAACAAATACTTACGAGTTTCATCTGTTTAATAAGTGTTAATATAAAAGCATTAGAATTTTGAATCTAAAAGGAATTAAATATAATGAAAATGATGAAAATAACTAAAATTTTTGCTTCTCTTTTGTTCGCAACTACACTTGTTGGCGCAAACACTATTGTTACTGTGAATGGAACTGAAATTACACAACAAGATGTTTATAAAGGTCTAATGAATGCAACAAAAGGTGGATTTAACCAAGTACCACCAGAAAAACAAGCTAAATTAGGACAACAGTTTTTACAAGAGTTAATAGCAAAAGAGTTGATTTTTGGAGATGCTAAAAAGACAGGTGTGCTTAAATCTAAAAAATTTAAAGAAGAATACAAAAAAGTACAAGATGATATAAAAAAACAATTAGCGATTAAAGTTTGGCAAGAAAATCTTCATGAAAGTATAAAAGTTTCAAATAAAGATTTAAAAAGTTATTATGATAAAAATAAAGAAGAATTTTATGAAAAAGAAAGTGTTCATGCTCGTCATGTATTGCTAAAAACAAAAGCTGAAGCTAATGCAGTAATAAAAGAACTTAAGTCTCTAAAAGGCGATAAGTTAAAAACTAAGTTTATAGAAGTAGCAAAAGCTAAGTCAATAGGACCAAGTGGACCACGAGGTGGAGACTTAAGCTACTTTGCTCGTGGTAGAATGTTCCCAGCGTTTAACGATGCCGCATTTAGTATGAAGGTTGGTGAAGTCTCTAAAGAACCTGTTCAAACACAGGCTGGATTCCATGTAATCTACATAGAAGATAAAAAATCTAAAAAAATTCTAGGCTTTACAGAAGTTAAGTCTTTTATAGAAAAAAGATTAAAAGCTGAAAAATTCAAATCTGTAATGCAGACAAAAATGCAAGAGCTAGAAAAAAAAGCTACTATAAAATAATATAGCTTTTAAAAATGCAAAATTCTCCTATATCTACTTTAATGATAGATTCAAGGAGATTCCTTGTTAAAAGAGATGATTTAATAAATCCATATCTCGCAGGAAACAAATATAGAAAACTATATACTCTTTTAAAAACTCCACCAAAAAAATTAAAAAAAATAATCTCTTATGGTGGAACTCAATCAAATGCTATGCTTGCAATTGCGGCAATGTGTAAACGAAAGGCTTGGGAATTTATTTACTATTCAAAACCTATAAGTGAAACTCAAAAATTGTCTCAACTTGGAAATTATTATCGGGCTATCTCTTTAGGTATGCGTCATATTGAAGTAGAGTATAGTTTATATCGAAATTTTATAGCTTCATTACGAGTAAGCATAGATGCTGATACATTTATAATAGAACAAGGTGGAGCGGTTAAAGAAGCAAAAAAAGGTTTAGATGTTTTAGCACAAGAGATAAGAGAAGAGAACTTGGATATAAAATCTTTAGCAACACCATCTGGAACAGGTACAACAGCTCTATTTCTAGCCTTAGCTTTACCTGAGCATAAAGTTTACACAACTCCATGTGTTGGAGATGTAAGGTACTTAAAAACTCAGATGCAAGCCCTACATGAACTACCAGAAAATTTAATTATTTTAGAGCCAAAGAAAAAATATCATTTTGCAAAGCCATATCCAGAATTTTATGTAATGTATAAAAAACTTTTAGATGCAGGCATAGAGTTTGATTTACTTTACTCTCCAGCTATGTGGGAGGCTCTTTTGAGTCAAACTAAAGAAGAAATATTATATATTCATAGTGGTGGAGTAAGTGGAAACGAAAGTATGTTGCAAAGATATCTAGCCATAGATGCTAGAAAATCTAATCTATAAAAGTAACACTATCTTCTAGTGCAACTCTCTTGGGTTGATAAGAGTTGATTTTAGCATCTTCATCTGCATAACCAATTACAACACTATATAAAAGAGCTAAATTATCAGGTGTTTTTAAAACATTCGCAATTACTTTCCCAAACTCAGTAGTTGAGCCTTGAGGACAAGTGTCAAGTCCAAACTCTTTAGCAGCGAGTAAAATACTTTGCATATATGCCCCACAATCAAGGATGGCACCTTGTGCCTCATCTATGTTTACTTTGTCTGTAAAAATAAAAAATACTGTTTGAGCGCCAAACCATCTAAAGTTATCATGCCACATCTTTGTTCTTTTTTCAACATCTTTGCGATCAACTTCCATGAGTGTATATAGACCAACACCTGTTTTAATACGGCGTTTTTTATATGGACTTATCCATGTTTTTGGGTAGTATTGGATAAATTGATCATGTTTAACACCTGCATTCATTTTTGCAATGATAGCATCTCCAACATTTTGTAAAATTTCCTTGTTACTAACAGCGTAAACAATCCATGGTTGCATATTTGCTCCACTTGGTGTCATTCCTGCTGCTTTAAGGATTTTTTCTTGAACTTCTTTAGATACTGGTTTTGGTAAAAAAGCTCGTTTTGAAGAACGAGTGTTGATAGCCTCTAGTATTGTTAGCATTGCTACTTCCTAAAAATCAAATTTTATTATTTTATAACATTGTTGCTAATAAATAGATAAAGTAAAAACATAATGGAACATGACTAAACTAACTTGACATAGATAGACTCAATGTGATATAATTATTATATAAAAAAATAAAGGATAATTTATGAATAATATTTTTGAAAAACTTACGCATAATATGACTGAGGCTATAGAATCTTCTATTTCTTTGGCTTTACACAATAAAAATCAAGAAGTGATAAACATACACTTTTTATGGGCACTCCTTACAAATTCATCTTCTGTTTTAAATCAGATGTTTAATAAAATGAGTATTGATAAAATTGCAATGGAGTTAGATGTAAAGAGTTTAAGTGAAAAATTACCAAAGTCTTCAACCGTATCAAAAGAAAGCATTAAATTATCTAAAGAATTTGTAAACTCACTCGAAGTTGCTGCAGGTTTAATGACAAAAAATGGAGATACTTTTTTAGCAGTAGATACTTTTATATTGGCGAACTTAAAAAAAGAACCTTATGTAAGTATTTTGAAAAAGTATATTGATGTGTCTGAATTGGAAAAAAATTTAGAAAGTTCTAGAGGTGGAGCTAAAATTGACTCTCAGAGTTCTGATGAAACTTTAGAATCTTTAGCAAAGTATGGTATTGATTTAACAACACAAGCTAGTGAAGGGAAGCTATCACCAGTAATTGGGCGTGATGAAGAAATAACTAGAATGATGCAGATACTTATTCGTAAGACAAAAAATAATCCAATGCTTTTAGGTGAACCAGGAGTTGGTAAAACAGCTTTAGTAGAAGGTTTAGCACAAAGAATAAGTGAAAATAAAGTTCCAACATCTTTACAAAATAAAAGGCTTATAGCTCTTGACATGAGTGCTTTGATAGCTGGTGCAAAGTATCGTGGAGAGTTTGAAGATAGATTAAAAGCAGTTATTGACGAAGTGAAGCAGAGTGGAAATATCATTTTATTTATTGATGAAATACATACTATTGTAGGAGCAGGAGCGAGTGAAGGAAGTATGGATGCTGCTAATATTCTAAAACCAGCTCTAGCTCGAGGTGAACTTCACACAATAGGTGCTACAACTTTAAAAGAATATAGAAAGTTTTTTGAAAAAGATATGGCACTGCAAAGAAGATTTCTTCCAATTACTCTTGAAGAACCAACAGTAAATCAATCTTTACAAATATTAAGAGGCATAAAGGAGAGACTTGAAACACATCATAACGTTACAATAACTGACAGTGCTTTAGTTGCTGCCGCAAAGCTTTCAGATAGATATATAGCAGATAGGTTTTTACCAGATAAAGCGATTGATTTAATTGATGAGGCGGCGGCTGAACTTAAGATGCAAATAGAATCAGAGCCTAATGTATTGAGTGTAGCAAAGAGAAAAAGTTCAGAGTTGCATGTAGAACAAGAAGCTCTAAAAATGGAAAAAACTCCAGCAAATGAAAAAAGACTTTTAGAAATAACAAAAGAGTTGGCTGATGTTGAGGAAAATGTTAGAAATTTAGAAGTACAGTTTAATACTGAGAAAGAAGTTTTCCAAAGAATATCTGCTATAAAAAATGAGATTGAATCTAAAAGAAGAGAAGCAAATAATGCTAAAAATAGTGCAGATTTTAACCGTGCTGCTGAGATAGAATATGGAGAAATACCAGCGCTAATAGAAGAAGAAAAAAATGTAAATATGTCATGGGATAATTTACAAGAGGCAGGGACACTTTTGAAAAATAGTGTTGATGAAGATGCGATAGCATCTATAGTATCTAGATGGACAAGTATACCTATAAATAAAATGCTTCAAAAAGATAAAGATAAGATTTTAAATGTTGAGGCAGAACTAAATAGTGAGGTTATAGGTCAAACAAAAGCTATTCATGCAGTCGCTCGTGCCATTAAAAGAAATAAAGCGGGACTATCAGATGCCAATACCCCAATCGGTAGTTTTTTATTTTTAGGACCAACTGGAGTTGGTAAAACACAAACTGCTAAAACTTTAGCAAAGTTTTTGTTTGATAGCCAAGATGCAATGATACGGCTAGATATGAGTGAGTATATGGAAAAACATTCTGTTTCTCGTTTAATAGGGGCAGCACCTGGGTATGTTGGTTATGAAGAGGGTGGTCAGCTTACAGAAGCAGTTAGAAGAAAACCATATAGTGTAATATTATTTGATGAGGTAGAAAAAGCACATCCAGATGTTTTTAATATGTTGTTACAAGTTTTAGATGATGGTCGTTTAACTGATAACAAAGGTGTAACGGTAGATTTTAGTAACACTATCATAATCTTAACTTCAAATGTAAAAGAGTTAAAACAATATTTTAAACCTGAATTTTTAAATAGACTTGATGATATTATAGAGTTTAATTCTCTTGGTCGTGAACAAATAGTAGAAATAGTAGATATTTTCTTTAATGAAATTAAAAAGAAGGTGCAAGAGAGAGACATAGAGCTAAGTATTACTGATGAAGTTAAAGCTTTTATAGCTGAGGCTGGATTTGATGAAGATTATGGTGCTAGACCTCTTAAGCGTGCTTTATATGAGATAATTGAAGATAGTCTTGCTGATTTAATTTTAGAAGGTAAAGTTGTAGAAGGTTCAAAAGTAGAGTTTTATATGATGGATGGAGTTGTAAAAGTAAGTGTGAAGTAAATAAGATAGAGGTTATAATTTTATATGAAATATTTTATACTAATTTTGTTTTTTACATTATCTTTGTTTTCTTGTACGGGTGATTGTTTAACCTGTCACCCAAAGCTTATCCCTACGATACAAGAAGATTTACGCCATAAACCTATGTTAACTTGTATAAAGTGTCACTCTGTTGAGCCAAATACTATGGCAGAATGTGGAGATGATTGTTTTTCTTGTCATCCCATGTCAAAAATAAACAAAGCAAATGTACGAGAGCATGATGTTATTCAAGCATGTAGAGATTGTCATGTTGGAGAAAATGAAAAAATATTTGATACTACAATCCCCTATAATCAATCAAAAAGAGAATTGCTAAAGGATTTTTTAATTAATTAACCACGCTTTAAGTAACTTTTATGTAACATTGCGGACTTAATTTTAAACAAGGATATGTAGTGAAAAGAACATACCAACCACACAGTACACCTAGAAAAAGAACTCATGGCTTTAGAGCTAGAATGGCAACAAAAAATGGTCGTAGAGTTTTAAACCGTCGTCGTGCTAAAGGTCGCAAAAGATTGTCAGTTTAGGCGGTTTTAATACACTGAAACTTCATAAAGAGTTTCAGTATGTATATAAAAAAGGAAAAAATATGCACTCACAGAGTGTTGTACTTTTTCATCTTCAAAAAGATTTAACTAACAAAGTTGGATTTACAGCAACTAAAAAAATTGGAAATGCAGTTAAAAGAAATAGAGCAAAAAGAAGACTTAGAGCTTTGTTTTGTACTTACTCTTCCTTGTTAAAAGATGGAACATATATCTTTGTAGCAAAACAATCAATCAATGAAATATCTCATCAACAACTTCAAAATGACTTTAAAAAAGTTTTAAACCGCTCTAAAATATTTAAGGAAATTTAAGTGATTAGAAAATTTTTACTTAAATTACTTTGGGTTTATCAGAAATTTTTTACTCTCATAGGCTTTGGAAGTTGTAGATATTACCCATCTTGTAGTGAATTTGCACGAATTAACTTTGAAAATAATTCTATTTTAAGTGCTTTTTACCATAGTTTGACTAGAATACTTCGTTGTAATCAATTATTTGATGGTGGCATAGAGTATCCACTCCTTGATAAACTGTCTATAAAACCCGAAAAAATAGGGTTAGATTCTATAAAGTATTGGTTGGTTCCAAATAAAAAAAACCGTTTTTATATAATAAAAAATTTTTCATATAAAGGGAAACCGTGTTAGAGAAACTTTCAGCAAATCAGAGATTAATGTTAGCAGTAGCATTGTCAGTAATTTTTTTCGTGGGATATACAGCAATTGTTCCACCAATAGAACCAGAAAATAAAGTTATAGATGCCAAATCAATTCAAAACAATTCATCAGCAAGTCAAATGCAATCATCTTCAAATATGCAAGATATTATTACTCATGATATATCAGAAAAAGAGAAGTATGGTTCAGATGACAAAAGTGTTATTGTAACAGTTACAAATAAAGATTATATTTTAAAAGTAGATACTTTAGGGCGCATAAGCTCAAAAGAATTACTTCAAGATAAGTTTAAAACAAAAGAAGATCAGCACGCACAGTTAATTTCAACTACCGGTATGAAGCCACTTTTTCTTAGATTTTTGGATGAAGCACTCAATAGTGAAGCAATGAGCGTCGCATATACAGCAGATGTTAGAGAATTAACCCTTGATGGAGTTGCAAAAAAAGTAATCTTAACTCAAAAATTATCAACTCTAACAGTTACAAAAGAGTTGACATTTTATGATGATGGTCACTATGATGCAAAAGTTTCACTTTCACAAGATAAAAGATATTTTATATATCTAGGTCAAAGACCAAAAGTAAACGAAACTGAGCAAATGATGACAGTTACTGGTGCTATGATTTTTACAGATGATGAAATAGCTACAATTATTGAAGATGGAGATGCTGAAGGAAGAAAAACATTTAGCGGTGTTGAGTTAGTGTCTGCTTTTGATCAATACTCTGCAACTATCATGTATGGTTTTGCTAAAGACACAAATATCATAGTTGAAAGAGATAGAGATGACAACCCAGTTGTTTATTTTGATGCTTTACAAATTATGGCATTTAGTGGTTATGTTGGACAAAAAGAGTATAAGGTACTTAAAAATATAAAACCTATTTTAACAAATGCAATAGAATACGGTTGGTTTACTTTCGCTTCAAGACCACTGTTTCAACTTCTTTCTTGGTTACATGGTATTTTTGGAAACTGGGGTTGGTCAATCATAGCACTTACTCTTATGATTAGAGCAGTTTTATATCCATTGACATATAAAGGCATGATGTCAATGCAAAAAATTAAAGCTATTTCACCGCAAATAAAAGAGATTCAAGCTAAATACAAAAGTGATCCACAGCGTATGAACAAAGCTGTTATGGATATGTATAAAAAACATAATGCTAACCCTCTTGGTGGTTGTTTACCAATGCTTTTACAAATTCCTGTATTTTTTGCGATTTATCGTGTACTTTTAAATGCAGTTGAACTTCAAGGTGCTCCTTGGATTATGTGGGTAACTGACCTTTCTCGTATGGATGAGTTTTATGTTCTGCCAATACTCATGGGTGCTTCAATGTTTTACCAACAAAGACTTACTCCAACAAACTTTACAGACCCTATACAAGAAAAAGTATTTAAATACTTACCTGTTATCTTTACATTTTTCTTTTTAACTTTCCCATCAGGTTTAGTTCTTTACTGGTTTGTAAATAATATCTTTTCAATTATGCAACAGTTTGTTGTTAATACTCAGTTTAAAAATGCACAAGATGCACAGATTGCTCTTAGTAAACACGCTATAAAAGAAGAACATAAAGAAGAGGTAAAAGCAAAACAATTAGAAAAAAAATCTGGAAAGAATGATGATTAAAATAGAATCTACAACATTAGAAGAAGCATATCAAGATGCTGCTTCTTCGTTGGAATGTTCTGTTACACAACTAACCATAGAAGTTGTACAATATCCAAGTGGTGGTTTTTTAGGTTTATTTAAAAAAACAGCTATTATTGTTGCTGCAAAAGAAGTTAACACTGAGAATGTCAATAAAGAAGAAAAATCTATAAACTTTAGTGAACAAAAAAAACAATCCCCAAAGCCAAAGCTTACAGAAAAACATAAAAAAACCACTTTAAAAATAGAACTTCAAAAAGAACAAAAAAAACAATCTCATAAGATTATAAATGATACGATAATGCCAGAATCATTTGTAAGCACTCAAGATGAAGAAGAAGATGAGGATGTGTCTTCTTATCTAGCTGATTATGATGATGCTTTTGATAATCTTGATAATGATGATATACAAACAATTGCAAAAATTGTACAAGAAGAGATAAATAAGCTTTTTTCATCAGTTTGCTTTGTAATAGAAAAAATTGAAGTTAGCGTATATGATGAAAATACACTTCTTGTAGAGTTTAAAGGCGAAGATGCTGCCCTTTTAATTGGTAAAGAAGGTTATAGATATAAAGCTCTATCATATATGATTTTTAATTGGATAAATACAAAATACCAACTTCAACTTCGCCTTGAAATTGCAGAATTTTTAAAAAATCAAGAAGAATCAGTTTCAAGATACCTCTGTGGTGTTAAAGATAATATCGATAGAGATGGAAGAGCTCAAACTAAAATACTTGATGGTGTTCTTGTTCAAATAGCTCTTAGAGAACTTCGTGACATGTACCCAAATAAGTATGTAGCAATTCGCTCAACAAGAGATGGACTAAAGTATATCATTGTAAATGATTATCATACATAAATGGATAATGATACAATTTCAGCCATTGCAACTGCAAATGGTATAGGTTCTATTGCAATCATTCGCATAAGCGGAGATAGAGCCTTAGAAATAGCAAAAAAACTTACACACAAACAAGATTTCCCCCCAAGGTATGCAAGCTTAACCACAATACACAACAAAAATAACGAGTTAATTGATGAAGCCATTGTTATTTACTTTAAAGCTCCTTTTTCTTTTACAGCAGAAGATGTAGTTGAGATTCAGTGCCATGGTGGTTTTATCGTTGCTCAAAGTATACTAAAGGCTAGTGTAGAAGCTGGAGCAAGACTTGCAACCGCTGGTGAATTTTCAAAGAGAGCTTTTTTTAATGGTCGAATTGATTTGAGTGAAGCAGAAGCAATTGCACAACTCATTGAAGCAAAGAGTGAAGATGCAGCTAAAATCTTAGCACAACAAATGAAGGGTTCACTAAAAGAATATATAGAAAAGATAAGAGATGAGATTATTCATATTTTGGCTTATTCTGAAGTTACTATTGATTATGCCCAAGAGGATTTACCTCAAGATTTAGTAAAACAGATAGAAGAAAAACTATTACAACTTACGCTTTCTTTAGAAGCAACTCTTGTAGCTTCAAAGCAGAGAGAAGGTTTGATGCAAGGTTTTAAAGTAGCGATAGTTGGAAAACCAAATGTTGGTAAAAGTTCACTTTTAAATGCACTTTTAAATTTTAACAGAGCCATAGTTAGTGATATAGCAGGAACAACAAGAGATACAATAGAAGAGCAAGTGAAAATTGGTAGTCATCTGATTCGTATAGTTGATACAGCAGGGATAAGAGAAGCAAATGATGAGATAGAACGCATAGGAATACAGAGGAGTTTAGAGGCTATACAAGAGAGTGATATAGTTGTCGCTTTATTTGATAGTAGTCGTGAAATGGATAGTGAAGATGAAGATATGTTAAATCTTTTGCAAGAACATTCAAAAAACAAAAATTTAATTTATATAAAAAATAAGATAGATTTAAAAGCAAAGTTTAAAAATGAAACTATAAAGTTTGATTTAGAGTTAAATTCTAAAGAGAGAGTTATTTCACTTATAAAACTTTTAGAAAATATTATAGATAGAACTAATCTGTCGGATGAAATAATGCTAATTTCTCAAAGACAAATATCAGCCGTAGAACAAACACTTATCAATATACAAGAAGCACTTTCTCCACTTCAGACCCAAGAGTTGGAGATATTTTCTTTTCACTTAAACGAAGCAATAAAAGAGATGGCATCTATAACTAGACCTTTTGAAAATGATGAGATGCTAGACAAGATGTTTGGCTCTTTTTGTTTGGGTAAATAGTTGAAATACATAGCAATAGACTTAGGGCTTAAACGCATAGGACTAGCTTACTCTGCACACAAAGATATAGTAACCCCACTTAAAGCAGTTATAAGAAAAAACAGAAATCAAGCATCTATTGAAGTAAAAAAAATCATAAATGAGTGGGAAGTAGATGCTGTTGTAGTCGGTATACCCCTTGGTGGAAGTAGTGAAGATGAGATGAAAAGACGCATCTCTCATTTTATGAATCTAGTTGATTTTAAAGGTGAAGTTTTTTTTCAAGATGAAGCTGGAAGCTCTAAAGAAGCTGAAGCTTTGATAAGAGGCGAGATAAAGCAGATAAGAGATGGAAGAATTGACTCCATCTCAGCGATGATTATTTTACAAAGATATTTGAGAAAAATCAAATAACCCCAAAAAATTTAGCAGCATCCTCTTCATCATCTGTTAAGTTTTCTTTTGCAAAATCAGGGTCATTTTCTATTTTATCTTTTACAATATTTTTACAATAATCAAAAAGAACTTCTTTAGCATGTTTGTTATCGCTCAAATATCCAAGTCCGCTAAACTGATAAGGTTCTTCTTGCTCTATGCATAAAACAGTACCTTCACATTTCTCTTCTAATAGTTCAACTAAAGTTCTATAATCAATACTAAACTCTGCAATATGCCAACCAATATCTTCTAAACTTTTAGATGCAAATTCGCCAACTCCATCTGCTGTTGTGTCATCATAAGATGAGTTTGGAGTATTTATGCCTATAAGTTCTTGCCAGTTTGAAAAAGCTTTTATAAGAACTCTATCGCCATCTTCAACAAGTTGATAGTTACGACCCAATACCTTTTTAAAATCTTCAACTATTTCTGGTTGCCCTTTGTAGATAAATATTTCATTATCTGTAAAAGGTTCATAGATTATATTTCCCTCAATACAGATGCCAAAAAGCTTCTTTGCGTTTATGGCCGTTAATAATGTTTGCTTATTTGTTATGATTATTTCATTAAAAAGATTAAACTTTTTCATAATTTCTCCTAATTTGTTTTGACATTATAAAAGTTTTTGCTTTAATTGAGTATAATGCGACAAATTTTTGAAGTATTTAAGTGTAAAATAATATTACATAAACAAGATTGCACTAGTGCAATGGACTTTCTGTCGAAGAAAACAAAGCGTTAGCGTAGCTAAAGGAATTA
The DNA here is from genome assembly GCF_029027405.1 of Sulfurimonas sp. Taxonomy (NCBI): domain Bacteria; kingdom Pseudomonadati; phylum Campylobacterota; class Epsilonproteobacteria; order Campylobacterales; family Sulfurimonadaceae; genus Sulfurimonas; species Sulfurimonas sp. The sequence continues at coordinate 2,262,625 of NZ_CP093396.1, read as the reverse complement.
CTTCCTTTGGCGTGATAGATTAGATGAAGGGTTGCCTTCATTTTATGAAATAAAATTAAGGAAATAAAATGGCATTAAATGTTTATTATGACAAAGACACGAGTTTAGACCTAATCAAAAGTAAAACAGTTGCAATGATAGGTTTTGGTTCTCAAGGACACGCACACGCTGAAAACTTAAGAGATAGCGGTGTTAATGTTATTGTAGGTCTTCGTAAAAGTGGTTCTTCATGGGCTAAAGCTGAAGCTAAAAACTTTGAAGTTTTAACAGTAGCAGAAGCAACAGCAAAAGCTGACATGGTTATGATTCTTCTTCCAGATGAAAACCAATCAGAAATTTATACTAATGAAATCGCTCCAAATTTACAAGATGGTGCAACTATAGCATTTGGTCATGGTTTTAATATTCACTATGGTCGTATTAGCCCTGCTAGTAATATCAATGTAACAATGATTGCTCCAAAAGCCCCAGGACATACAGTTCGTTCAGAGTTTGTTCGTGGTGGTGGTATTCCAGATTTAATCGCTGTTGGTCAAAATCCAAGTGGTAACACTAAAGATTTAGCACTTTCTTACGCATCTGCTATTGGTGGTGGTAGAACTGCTATTATCGAGACTACTTTTAAAGATGAAACTGAAACTGACCTTTTTGGAGAACAAGCTGTTCTTTGTGGTGGTACAGTTGCTCTAGTTCAAGCTGGTTTTGAAACATTAACAGAAGCTGGTTATGCTCCTGAACTTGCATACTTTGAGTGTTTACACGAACTTAAATTAATCGTTGATTTAATGTTTGAAGGTGGAATCGCTGATATGAGATATTCTATCTCTAACACAGCTGAATATGGGGATTATGTTTCTGGTAATCGCGTTATAAATGCTGAGTCTAAGCAAGCTATGAAAGATATCTTAACAGAGATTCAAGATGGTAGATTTGCAAAAGACTTCATCTTAGAAGGTCAATCAGGTTATCCTCGTATGAATGCTGAAAGAGCAAATGACAAAGAGAAACCTATCACTAAAACTGGTAATAAACTTCGTGAAATGATGCCTTGGATTGGTTCTAACAAAATCGTTAATCAAGAAACAAACTAAGAAATTAGTTTTTCGTCCTAAAGCCTAACTACTTTTTGTAGTTAGGCTTTTTTTTTGCAAAAAAATTAGTAACTTAATAGTAAAAATTGCTGCTAAAAATACCTTTCAAACTATGCTATAGTAGGAGTAAACAGCGGATACGAAATAAATTCTTCTTTCTAAAAAGTTTTTTTTAATTAAGTTGGATTTTTTAATATACTCTTTATAGAATAACAGATATGATACTTAAATTATTATTGTGTATTTATATTACATGTGAAAGCTAAAGTAATACACTTTGAAAAAGGATAAATCATAAAAAATTTTATAATAAGTACAATATTTTTAGTTTTGTTTGGAGTATCATTTAATGCTTGTTTAAATAGTAGCACGGATAGTACACCTTCAGCTATCACTGGGAGTTTTCAAGATAGTGCAGTATCAGGACTTAATTATAATTGTAGTTCAGATAAGTCAGGAATTACAAATACTTTAGGAGAATACACTTGTAATGTTGAAGATACTGTAGAGTTTAAGATTGCAGGTATTTCTTTAGGTACAGTAAATGTAGAAAGTACTATTACCCCTCTTACATTCTTCCCAAGTAATGAAACAGCAACTGTAAATCTAGCTCAATTGTTGCAAACACTAGATAGTGACAATAATGCTAATAATGGTATCACACTAGACCCAAAACTATTAGCTTTATTAAAAGATAATATTATTGATTTTACATCAGACACTTTTGATACTGATGTAGCTTATATACTTGGTAAAACTCTTGTTAATGAAACAGATGCTATTAATCATTTAAACATTATTTTAAGTAGTTTAGGTCTTACAACAATTGTAATTCCTAATGCAGTACTTCTTGAATCTATAAGAATCACAAACCCACAAAGTGCATTAAGAGTTTCTCAAAGTGTAAGCTTGAACTTAGTAGGTGTTTACAGTGATGGTACAACTAAAGATGTAAGCAATCAAGCAATTTTTCACACTGATAATACACAAATTGTTTCTGTCTATGGAAATACTATAGAAGCATTGGCAATAGGCACAGTATCTTTATATGCGACTATTGGAAATATAACTTCAAATTCTATTTTAATGACTATAAATAAACTACTTGATACGAATAATTTTTCACTTACAAATTTTGGATCTACATATACAAATATTATTCCAGGAAATTCAACTAAAAATACATATGATGAAAAACTATTTTGTATGATAACAGGGAAGATACTAGCAGAAGATGGTAACCCATTATCTGGTGTTAAAGTAACTATCCATAATCATCCAGAATATGGTTCATTATTAACAGACAACAATGGAAAATATGCCTTTGCTTCAGAAGGTGGCACATATTTAACTATGCGTTATAGTGCAAATGGATTTACTACTATTGATCGTAAAATATATGCCCCTGTAAAGGAATGGTCAATAGCACCTTCTGTTACCATGCTAGAAGTTGATACCAAAGTAACAACTATTATGTTAGGAACAACTGCACCTCTCATCCATACATCTACTCCTATTGTGGATGATAGAGGAGAAAGATCTACTACTCTAGTGTTTAATAATATTTCAAATGCGACAGTAACATCAGCAGATGGAACTACTCGAAATCTTACTAAAATCGCAGTTAGAGCTACAGAATTTAAAACTCCAAAGTCAATGCCTGCTGATTTACCTACCCAATCAGCATATACCTATTGTTCAGATTTACAAGTTGATGGTGTTGGTGATGATGAAAATATTACATTTAATGCACCAGTTATTATGTATGTGGATAACTTTTTAGGTTTTGATATTGGAGAGATAGTTCCTATTGGTTATTATGATAGAAATGATGCTAAATGGAAAGCCTCAAAAAATGGTGTAGTTATACAGCTACTTGACACTGATGGAGATGGCATAGTAGATGCACTTGATAGTAATGGAGACTCTTTAGCAAATGATTTAAATAATAACGGTTCTTTTGTAGATGAAGTTGCTGGAATTCAAAATAATTCAAATTATATAGCAGGTAAAAGTTACTGGAGAGCAGAGATAACACACTTCACACCATGGGACCACAACTGGCCATATGGTCCACCAGATGATGCTAAGTCTCCGGATGAACCAGATGTAGAAGATCAAACACCACCAAACGATTGTAATATCGCTATAAATTCTTATGTTACAGCTAAGACAAGAGTTTTTCATGAAGATATACCTGTAGCTGGAACAGATACCACACTACATTACTCTTCAAAAAGAGTTGATGGATATATTCATGTTATAGATGCTTCGATTGACACTACAAATATTCCTGCTTCTGTTATAGGTGTCAGTGTTAAACTAGAAGTAGCTGGACGAGTTTTTAAAAAGGAACCTGCTATCTCTGAATTGGGCAATCTACAATTTAAATGGGATGGTAAAGATATTTTAGGAAACAAGGTTACAGGGGATACTACTGCAAAATTAACTGTATCATATAAATATCAAATGGTTTATTATCGTGCTTCATCACAATTTGCACAGGCATGGGCAAATGCTGGATCTTCTGTAATGGGAATACGAGGGCGAGATGATATAGATTTATCAGTTAGTAAATCAATAAATATAAAAGTTGAAAATACTACTGATAACAATAGTAATCTAGCAAAGGGTTGGACATTGTCAAATGTTAATTACCTTGGTGTAAATAGCATATCTAAAGGCAATGGCACAAAAGTTGAAAAAGAGATTAGTCTCGAAGATGGACTAGTTGCTTATTATAGATTTGAAGGTAATGCTGAAGATATTAGTGGAAAAAATAATCATGGGGTTGCTAATAGTGGTGTTAGCTATGTTGATGGGATTATCGGTAAAGCAGCAAAATTTAATGGAATTAATGGGAGTATTTTAGTTAAACAGTCAAGTAGCTTAAATAATTTAAAAGAAATAACATTATCATTTTGGACAAAGTACAATAAATATGATAGTGGCAGCGGCAATGTTTCTACTCATATAGCGAATGGGTATGATAGTCCTGATGGTATATTTAATTATAGTATCGAAAATGGTATATTTTATTACTTAGGTCGTACTGGTAACGCAATCAGAGTAGGACTTGAGTTAAATGCAACCATACCACTTCAAGAACAAAAATTCATATTTGTTACTTTTGTTGCAGATAAAACAACTATCAAGATGTATAAAAATGGAATTTTGGTCGATGAAAAGGCAAGAACGATTAGTCAAATTTCTCGTCCATATTATGACTGGACAATAGGCAGTATGAGTGGCCGCTATAATCTAGATGGACTCATAGATGACCTTCGTATATATGATAAAGCATTAAACAGTGAACATATTAATGCTATTTATAATTATGGTTCAACAGGAGTCACAGGCTATAATTACGACTCCTATAAAATTTCTGATAACAATCTAGAATATACATTTGGTCTTGATGGAAAACATCTATTCACAAAATCTTATCCAGATAAAAAAACTTTAGAATCATATATCTATGATGAAAATGGAAATCTTATATCTATAACAGACAACTTTACAAATACAATAACAATCACAAGAGATACAAACGGTAACCCAACTCTAATCACAGCTCCAAATGGACAAGAAACATATTTGAATGTAGATGCTAATGGAGACCTTATATCAGTAAAATATGAAGATTCTTCAAGCTATCAATTTGAATATGATAGTGGCTCATTAATGACTAAAGAGATAGACCCTAACGGAAATGTATTCACACACCTTTTTGATGCAAACGGAAGAATCTATCAAGATACAGATGCTATAGGTGGAAACTGGAAGTTTATGAAAAATAATAGTGGTAAAATAGCTACTTATACAATGACCAAACCAGAGGGGGATGAGACAAGTTCTACAGACACCAAACAAGCTGATGGTTCTACTATATCAGTAAGGACACTTCCAAGTGGAGATACTATCTCCTCAACAATCTCAGCAGATAAAAAACAAATATCTCTCTTAAAAGGTGGAGTAAGTATAAACACTCTATATACTACAGATGTACTCAATGAACAAAAGATTCTTTCTTCTAAGTCCATAACACAAGTAAGTGGACTCAAAAAGCAAATAGTATATACAAGCAGTTATGATGGAAACCAAACGCATACCAACTCAAAAACACAAACCATCAGCACTAACTCTAAAGTAACAACTATAGTATCTGACTACAATAATGCTGTAGATACCATCACTAGCCCTGAATTAAGAACTCTAAAACGAGAGTATGATAAAGACACTCTTTTAACTACATCTATAAGTTTAGGAACACTTGAACCTACAACATATGAGTACAACACTCAAGGTAAAGTAATCAAAGAAACTACTGGAGCTAGAATCATCAACTACACATATGATGATAAAGGAAACATAGAAACCATTACAAACCCAAAAGGTGAAACAACAAACTACACCTACGACATAATGGATAGAGTAAATAAAATCACTTACGCAAATGGAACTACACAACAATACAAGTATGACTTTAATGGTAATATAAGTAAACTAATTACCCCAAGCCCAACAAACCACACATTTGCATACAATGGTATAGATAAAAGAGTAAACCACACATCACCACTAAACAAAGCCACTAAATACACCTATAATAAAAACAGAAAAGTATCAAGCATAGTAAAACCAAGCACAAGAACTATCTCAAACACTTATACTAAAGACCGTTTAGTAAGTACAAATACTCCAGAAGGAACTACTTCTTATACATATCTGTTTGCAAATATAATCACAACTATTACAAATGCTAGTGAGAGTATAAACTATACTTATGATGGAGAGCTATTAACTTCACTTACTCAAAGTGGAATTCTAAACCAAAGTATTAACTACAGCTATAACAATGACTTCTTAGTAAAATCCACAACATACGCAGGTACAACAAATAACTATACCTACGATAAAGATACTTTACTCACATCAAGTGGAGACTTCACACTTACAAGAGATAAAGCAAATGGATATACCACAAAAGTAACAGACAATACTTTTACTCAAAACATAAGCTACAACAACTATGGTGAAGTAACAAGTGTAAGTGACAATACCTTTAGCTATGAACTAAGCCAAAGAGATAAAACAGGAACTATCACTCAAAAAAAAGAAACAATAAATGGAGTCAGTACAAGATATGACTATACCTATGACAATAGAGGCAGATTAACAAATGTAAGTAAAGATAATATAAATGTTGAAAACTACACCTACGACAACAACGGTAACAGACTACAAGCAACAGTATATGGAGTAACTACATCAGCATCATACACACTAGATGATAACCTAGAAGTATATGGAGATGCTACATACAGATATGATGAAGATGGATACCTAGTACAAAAGACAAGCCCAACACAAACAACAGCATACACTTACAACACACTAGGAGCATTAACTAAAGTAACTACTCCAACACAAACTATAAACTACCATCTAAACGCACTAAACCAAAGAGTAGCAAAAGAAGTAAACAATGAAATAGTAGAAAAGTACCTATGGTTAAACCTTACAACTCTACTAGCAATCTACGACAAAGATGATAAGCTAATCCAAAGATACAACTACACAAACAACAGAATGCCAACAAGCATGACACAAAACAAGCAAACTTACTACCTACACTACGACCAAGTAGGAACACTAAAACTAATTACAGATAAAAACCATAACATCATAAAAGAAGTAACTTATGATACATTTGGTAATATACTAAACGATACAAACAAAAACCTAAATATACCATTTGGTTTCGCAGGTGGACTACAAGATAAAGACACAAACTTAGTTCACTTCGGATATAGAGAGTACGACCCACACACAGGTAAGTGGACTGCTAAAGACCCGATAGACTTCCAAGGTGGAGATGCTAATCTTTATGGGTATGTTCTTGGGGATCCTGTTAACTTTGTGGATCCTGAGGGGTTATGGGTACCACAAATAATTGGAGCTGCAGTTGGACTATTAATTGAAGCTTCCAACCAACGTAATTCGGGCAAGCTTAATCTCGGAAGATTAGCTATGGCTGGACTTACAGGTGCATGGGGTGGATTTGGTGGCTTTGCTGGAGGAGTAGTTCGTGGCGCATTAGCAGCAGCTACAAATAATGCTTATAACCAGTTAAGCGGGCAATGCTCTAGTTTAAATTTTGGTGATTTGACTAGAGCTGCTGGACTCGGTGCGACAGGTGGATTCTTTGGTGGTTTAGTGGGAAAAGCAGGTAAAAATATTTATAGACCTATTGATGTTTTTAAATATCCAATCAATAAAATGCCAGCACCTCATTATGGCACTGCAGGTACGGCAGCAGGAGCTGCTATAGGTGGGGGAATTGCTAATCAATAAGATTCTTCAATTATTTACTTTATTTGTAATACTGGGTTCCGTTATTAATATGTATTATTTTGTAAAAGTGTTGAGACTAATATATCTATATGGAATTAAATATATGTCTCAAGATAGTTTTTTATTGCACATAATAGGTTATCATCCGTTATGGAAACATCTTTTAGTGTCCTTGCTAGGAATTTGTTTAAGTTTGTGGTTTTTATTGTATGATCAAAATTTGTTAGGTCTTTAAGGTTGGGAAAAATTGCTAATCAATGATTATAATAGGGCACCGCTAAAAACCCTTCTGGTTCCACATCTCCCGATATGTAACCCATACTAAACTATAATCATAAGGGGAGTCTCTAAACTAGGGAAAAAGTGTCAGCACCAATTTATACATGCCTACAAAACTTAAAAGGATAGTCCATTTCTAAAATACCTCTAAACATAGAAATAATTACAAACCCAAAAGGCAAAGTAACAAACCACACATCACCACTAAACAAAGCTACTACATACACCTACAACAAAAACAGAAAAATCACTAAGATAGTAAAACCAAGCACAAGAACTATCTCAAACACTTATACTAAAGACCGTTTAGTAAGTACAAATACTCCAGAAGGAACTACTTCTTATACATATCTGTTTGCAAATATAATTGGAACTATTACAAATGCTAGTGAGAGTATAAACTATACTTATGATGGAGAGCTATTAACTTCACTTACTCAAGAAGGAATTCTAAACCAAAGTATTAACTACACCTATAACAATGACTTCTTAGTAAAATCCACAACATACGCAGGTACAACAAATAACTATACCTACGATAAAGATACTTTACTCACATCAAGTGGAGACTTCACACTTACAAGAGATAAAGCAAATGGCTACACCACAAAAGTAACAGACAATACTTTTACTCAAAACATAAGCTACAACAACTATGGTGAAGTAACAAGTGTAAGTGACAATACCTTTAGCTATGAACTAAGCCAAAGAGATAAAACAGGAACTATCACTCAAAAAAAAGAAACAATAAATGGAGTAAGTACAAACTATGACTATAGCTATGACAATAGAGGAAGATTAACAAATGTAAGTAAAGATAATACAGAAGTTGAAAGCTACACCTACGACAACAATGGTAACAGACTACAAGCAACAGTATATGGAGTAACAACATCAGCATCATACACACTAGATGATAACCTAGAAGTATATGGAGATGCTACATACAGATATGATGAAGATGGATACCTAGTACCAAAGACAAGCCCAACAGAAACAACTACTTACACATACAACACACTAGGAGCATTAACTAAAGTAACTACTCCAACACAAACTATAAACTACCATCTAAACGCACTAAACCAAAGAGTAGCAAAAGAAGTAAACAATGAAATAGTAGAAAAGTACCTATGGTTAAACCTTACAACTCTACTAGCAATCTACGACAAAGATGATAAGCTAATCCAAAGATACAACTACACAAACAACAGAATGCCAACAAGCATGACACAAAACAACAAAACTTACTATCTTCACTATGACCAAGTAGGAACACTAAAACTCATTTCAGATAAAAACCATAACATCATAAAAGAAGTAACTTATGATACATTTGGTAATATACTAAACGATACAAACAAAAACTTTAAAATACCATTTGGTTTCGCAGGTGGACTACAAGATAAAGACACAAACTTAGTTCACTTTGGATATAGAGAGTATGACCCACAAACTGGTAAGTGGACTGCTAAAGACCCGATAGACTTCCAAGGTGGAGATGCTAATCTTTATGGGTATGTGTTGAATAATCCTGTTAACTTTGTGGATCCGACAGGATTAGCATGTGGAAGTGGATGTATAGGTGACTTGTTAGTTCCTGATACATCTTTTAATTTTAATTTTACACAGAGCTGTGTGAACCATGACAATTGTTATAGCAATAATGGAATGTCTAAAGACGAGTGTGATTCAAGTTTTTTAGATGATATGAAGCAATCTTGTTTAAATGAACCTTTTTTATTACAGTCAGGTTGTTTTAAACATGCATATGATTACTATGACGCTGTGAAGGTGTTAGGAGAGAGTGCTTATCAAAATGCACAAAATAGCAATTGAATGAGATACTTATGTCAATTTGATATTGAGTTAAATTTATAAAATGAGGAACTACTTAAATGCTTGGAATTATTTTTTATTTAACTATTGCAATTGTATCAATCGTGCTTAGTTTTTGGATTAACAAAATTTTTATAAATTTTTATAAAAGTGCTATTATTAGTGGTTTGATAGTTGGTTTTTTATTACAAATTATTAACTACATCACTTTAGGATATATTGATTCGTTTGTATTAATAAGCTTTTTAATTTCAGTCATATTTTCTTTTAGTATTTCAATTATATTTTTTTGGATTAAGAAATGATGACACAAATTCTCTGGTTCCACATCTCCCAATGTGTAACCCATACTAAACTATAATCATAAGGGGAGTCTCTAAACTAGGGAAAAAGTGTCAGCACTAATTTATACATGCCTACAAAACTTAAAAGGATAGTCCATTTCTAAAATACCTCTAAATCGAAACTTACAAGATCCTTGTAAAGATTGGAATGATTACGATTATTTGGCAGCTCTTGGAGCGGGATTAGGTGGTGGTTGGGCTGCAAAAGGTCCAATTCCAATCCTTTTATCTAAAATGCCACAACCTTTTCCAATTATTGGAGCTATTGTTGGAGGTACTAAAGTTGGTATTGGAGAAACTGTAGGTGCAAGTATTGGAAAATAAGTTAAAAATGATTAAAGATTTGTTTACATTTAGAAGTTCATGGGCACAGAAAGTAATTTATGGATTGTTAATTTTAATTTTTTTTTCAGGTGCAATAGGATTGAATTCTCTTTCGATAATATGTTTTATTATCTTAAACTTTATTATTTTAGGTATCTCAATTGGGGCTTTATTTTTAGTTAAAGAAAGAATATATTTAATAAAAACTGGAAAATATACGAAGGGTGTAGTACGAAAATATGGCAAAAAAAATCACTATGGAATTTCATCTCCTATAATAGAATTTCAAATGGATGAACATGTTTATATTTTTGAAAATGAAGTATACGACAAGTTTTTTGCTCAATCTTATATCATAGGTGAAGAAGTTGAAGTTTTATTTAATGAATATGACCCAAATAATGCATTTATTTATACTACTTATTCATTATGGGTTAAACCATTTATGATACTTTTTATACTTCTTTCAGTTTTATATATAGATGCTTTACTTGTAACTCAAGGTTAACGATTAGACTTTGGAGTGGTAATTTAAATAGGGAACATTCCAACCTACACATATATAATGTCCTATATTGTCGAGACCACTTAACTAAGTCTTATTATTTTCGGAAAAATTAGAGAGTCTAGGCAGTTAAAGTACTTATGATATAATTGTATTATGAGTAAAAATGAAAAAATTAAAGAGCAGATTGGTTGGTTAAAAGTGGTTTTTGGAATACTTTCAGCAATATTACTCTCCTTAAGTGGATGGTTAGCAACTCACTATAAATCATCTGATGATATATCAATAATGATTACAACAATTTTAATAGTGTGCTTTTCTCTAGCGATAGTGGTGGTAAATAAACAAGCATATAAAAAAATTGATGAACTAGAGGAATTATAAAATGGAAATTACATTAATAATAGCAGCAGTATCTATCTTAATTGCATTTGGATACAGTGTATATGAAATAAATAATCATCCGACAAAAGAAAAAAGGTGCAAGTTATAAATGGCACTAACCTAAGTACCAAAATCTCTATAATTAAGATTTAAAGTAAAATAATGGTGTCTAAATAATCATTTTTTCTTATAGTTTAAGAGATAGTCATCAACAAGTTTTAATTTTAAACTTTTACTTAAACCTCTATGAATTTTAATCAGTATTTTCAGTGGAGAAAACGTTCCACCATCAAGAGTATTCGTAGTGTTTGGAATCTCAATATTTTTATATTTATTTCTAGTAAATAGGTAAGGTAAGTTTGCTCTTAAACTTCGATATGCCGCTCTGACCTTTTGATGCGTATAATAGGATTTTCCTGTTTCTTGATTTAGACTTTTCTCTTCTATGAAATCTTTATAGACTTCATACCACTCATCTAGTTTTTTAGTGAAGTTTCTTTCATTAGTTTTAGTAATCCTGTACATGATTTTTTTCAAATCTTTACCAGCTTGCAGTCTTGGCTTCTTTGTTATATATCTTCTTACCGTCTTCGCTTGATGGAAGTGGCACATTTGTATAGGAAAGTCTTTAAAGACCTTATTTAAGCCTCTCTTTCCATCTGTAGTAACGGAAAGAATGGTGTATCCTAGTTTTAAAAGTTGTTTCATTAGTAATTTGTAATCAGCTGATAGTTCACTTTCAATATGTTTGGATAAAAGTATCTCTTTTGTAATATTATCTTTGAAAACTAGGGTTCCAAGCTTGTACCCTCAAGGGGCATCTCATCTTTTCTCTTCCCATAAAAAGTAGCATCACATACAAGAATTATAGCTCTAGGTTTATGAATTCTAATCTCTGGTTCGTAGTTGAATATTTGTTTCTGTATCCAACGAGAACTCTTTTTATATTCCTCCGCTAAATCGCTTAAAGTTTGCCTCTTGTAAATGTACTTTTTAAAGATAATTTCTTGGAGTTTATCGGGTCTTCTTTTTGAGGAAAAATTTGCATTGCAGTTCAAGCATTTATATCTTTGAATTCCTAATCGTTTGCCTACTTTTTTAGTGTTATTTTTTCGACAACTTGGACATATTTTTGCATTTTTTTACAGCTCATTGTAAATAAAACCTTTTTAACCATTACTATACCGTAGTTTCAAGTACTTCTGAGACACCATTATTTTACTTTAAATCGTAAATATCTAAAAAATGATTTTTGCCGATTCCTAAGAGAAGAAACATTTATTTCTCATTAGAACATTTACATAACTTTTGCTATAATTTTCTATTGCACTTACATTAAAGGTTGAACTATGACTGCACCAAAAACTATGGCTAAAAATATTATAGACTCATTACCTACAGATACATCTTATGATGAACTCATAAAAGAGCTTGCTTTTGACAGAATGATAAAAAAAGGTTTAAAAGACTCTAAAAATGGTAAAACTATCTCAAGTAGAGAGATGGAACACAGAATCAAGCAATGGTAAATATCAACTGGACTGACGAAGCGAGCTTTTGGTTAAAAGATATTCACGACTATATTGCACAAGACAATCCAAAAATAGCAAAAAAAGTAGTAAACGAAATTTTTACTAAAACTCAAATCTTATCATCATTCCCAAAACTTGGCTATCCATATCAAGATGACACTAACAATGAAATTAGAATTTTACTTTATGGACATTATAGAATTGCATACCTTATCAAAGATACTGAAACTATAGATATTTTAGGCGTGTTTCATGGGGCTTTGTCGATAGAAAGATATTTATAAGTTCAGATATAATACCAATCCCCACTAAAAGCTATACAAGGAGAGTTACTCATTTCATCAGCGACCTACTGTAAGTGGCTAAAAAACTATAATGAGCATGGAAAAGATATTCTAAAGCAACATAATAGTGGAAGAAAAAATGGGAATCCCAAATATGACTCTAAAATATTTGAAGAGCTATTTAAACAACTGGATTTGATGCAAGAGTACTGGTCAGTAATAAAAATGCAGAAATTTATTTATGAAAAATATAATATCACTGTACCGAATGAAACAATACGTATGAGAGTAAAACGAGCAGGTTACTCTTATAAATCAAATAGACCTTCTCCTTATAAAAGAGAATAATTTACTTTTAAAACCAATAAAGTTGATGTTTATGGATGAAATGAGATTTGGATTAATCTCAAACTATAGAAGGAGTTGGTCTAAAATAGGTAAAAGAACTGTTATTGCAAATCAACTATTACAAAAATATTTCTTGAAGCACTCGCTGAAGAGTACAGCTAACAGACTTTTTAAAGATATTGAAATTCAAAAAGACATTATTGAAGATGAAGTAGTCATATGGATGGCGAATACTGCAAAAACTCAAAAACTATGTGGATATGAGTGGATTATTGAACAGGCTAAATTATTTATATTTTAATGGGGATTGGTATTAGTTCACTTTGGATAATAGAGAGTATGACCCACAAACAGGAAAGTGGACTGCTAAAGACCCTATAGACTTCCAAGGTGGAGATGCTAATCTTTATGGGTATATTTTTGGGGATCCTGTTAATTTGGTGGATCCTGAGGGGTTAGGAGGATTTAGTCTTGATTTTAGTCCACTCACTAGTATGCCAATGGATATGGATTTTGCATTTTCTGATTGGTTAAAAAATTATATAAAAGGTATGTATGGAGGAGTTGCAGTAATGTCAGCTGGATTAGACATGTTAAACTATACTCCCCCAATATGTCAAGACAACTTTTTCAAAAATCTAATTCCCTAAATACCTGTTACCCTATGCTACATTTTCACTAGATTTAGTGTAATTCTCATCATTGATTTTTAAACTATCATAATAAACATTCATAGGTTTTTTATATTTCAATGTCTCATGAAATCTTCTGTGATTATAAAATTCTATATAATCCTTAACATCACTTTTGAGAACTGATACTCTCTCATATTCATTGAGGTATATTTTTTCAACTTTAGCACTTCTCCAGAACCTCTCAATACAAATATTATCTGTTGCTCTACCTTTGCCATCCATAGAGATAATTATGTCATTATCTTTTAATGTTTGAGTGTGGATACAGCTTGTATATTGTGACCCTTGATCAGTATTAAATATCTCAGGCTTACCATAGAGTGCGAGTGCTTCATCTAGTACACCCATGACTAAATCTGTATCCATTGTGTTGGATATTCGCCAAGATAATATTGCTTTAGAATACCAATCAATTATGGCAGCCATATAGACCATACCACCTTTAATTTTAATATAGGTTATATCTGTTGACCATACTTGGTTTGCTCTTACGATATCTAATCCTCTTATTTTGTAAGAGTATTTATGATGTTGCTTGTCCGCCCAGCTTGTATTTGGTGGTCTTACAGCTAAAACAGCCTGTAAACCTAACTCTCTACGGTATGCCAGCACTGTGTTGGGACTGACACGAAAACCATCCTCTAGTAGTTGATGATACACTTTCATATAGCCATAGCTTGGTATCTCTTCAAATACTTTTTCTATATGTTTTTTAATTACATTTTTAGCAAGATTTACCATTGGTGCATAGAACAAATTACTTCTGTTATAGTTAATAAGATTACATTGTTTTACAACTGATAATGCCTTATTTTCATCTCTATCAATCAACTCCTTTTTATAGCTAGAGTCCAAGCTACTTAACTTTCCCACCGCCCAGTCCTTCTCTACTGTTAGTTGACCTACAACCTTTGCATATTCATCAAGTTTAGCTTGTAATCTTACATTCTCTTCTTTGTACTCTTTAATTACTTTTGCAGGTTCCATCGCAACTTCTGCATTTTCCAAGAATATCTTCTTCCAATTTTGTAAGTTTTTTGGTGTGATATTATTTACACTTGCTATTTCATTTAGTGTCTTATCTTCTTTTAAAACTTCTAAAACTAACTTTGTCTTGAATTCTGCTGTATATGTTGTTCTTTTTCGACTCATAAGATTACCTTCTATTTTTATTGTTTAATTTTACTCTTTTAAGAATTAAACTTTAGAAATAGTTGTTTGATTTTCTTGGGGTAGTATAGTTGGCTTTATAAAAAAAGAAAAATGAATTCCTCTCATAATATACACCTGTGAAGAATGGCACTAACTTCTGGTTCCACATCTCCCGATGTGTAACCCATACTAAACTATAATCAGGAGTCTCTAAATTAGGGAAAAAGTGTCAGCACTAATTTATGTATACCTACAAAACTTAAAAGGATAGTCCATTTCTAAAATACCTCCAAATCTCGTAACCCTTAGCAACTCACTACAAAAAAATTGATGAACTAGAGAAATTATAAAATGGAAATTACATTAATAATAGCAACCGTTTTTACTATTAAGTCAGAAAAATTGTCTTGATTTTTTAGGCCATTATATATAGTGGAGGATTTAGATTAATGCTTGAACTCGTATGAGAGTTGAGAGTAAGATTGCACCTTTATCAACATTTGAACTTTTCATTTTTAATTCACTATCTAGTAGTAAACTGTGCAGTTTGTAGTATGTTTGTGGTTTAAACTTTAATGAAAGTGCGGCTTTCTCATCAACAATAACTTTTGGAGGTTTGTAACCTAAAATTTCAATAGGATTTGGCGCCCCATTAACTCTTATATAAATGTTGAACATGTAGAGTTGGGTTAAATATGAAGTTAAAGATGTAATAACTCTAATCTCATCTTCACCATGGTCTATGATATTTAGTAAATCTTCAGTAAACTCTTTTTTATTTAATGTATTTTTTATAAAATCATCTATACTTATTTCGGCTAAGCCAGATACTAGATGCTCTATATCTTTTGTTGTTATCTCTTTATCATAGATGCTAAGCTTATCTATTTCATTACAGGCAAGTGCTACATCACCATTGTGTATACTTAAAAGATGATTGATTGAAAATTTATCCATTTTTACTTTTTTATCATTAACAACACTCTGCACAATACTTAATGCTTCATGGTGATTTGGATGAAAAAACCTAACAACGATAGTGTCAGTTTTAGCTAAAAAGGTTTTTGCACTATATGTTTGAATATTATCTCCATAATAAGCATATATCAATATATTATCTCTATTTTTTTCACATAAATTTATAAACTCATCCAATTCTTTTTTAGGAATTTTTTTATCGCTTTTTATAATTAAAATATTTTGTCCACCAAAAAGTGAAGATTGACTAAGATGTGCTTTAGCACTTTTAAAATTATACTCATCGTAATAAAAGCTAAGAGTAGATGCATCTTCAATATTACTAAGCATTTTTGTGTAGGTATCTATAAGAAAACTACTTTCACCGAAAAATACAAAACTATTTGAAACTTTGCCACTTTGAATTAGTTTATCAAGAGCTTGTTTATACATCGTTATTCTTTACAACATGAGCAAATATTTTTGCTTTTGCAATATCAACCTTATTTATATAAATAATGACATCTTCAAAAAGTACAGAGTTTTCACTTAAAGTAATAATTACTCTAGCGCCACTTATCTCAGAATGAATTTCGGCTTTGTATTCTGGTTGGGTTGCTGTTATGCGAGCATTAAATTCTTTATCTATATTATTATTCGCCCATCGAGCAAATTTTCTTTGAGCAAATTCTATCTCTATACTACTTGCTTCCCTCTCTTTTTCACTTATTGCCATACTTAGTGCTTCTATATTTCTTAAAACATAAGAGCCTTCTTCTTTATCGTCGTTATTTATAGCTTTTAAGAGTCTATGCACGATTAAGTCACTATATCTTCTAATAGGTGAAGTAAAATGAGTATATGCCTCAAAACCAAGTCCAAAGTGTCCTGCATTAAGTGGAGTATATTTCGCTTGCATCTGTGATTGGATAATTAGAGTATCTACTTCAGCTTCTAAGTCTATATCTCTAGCTTGAGTCTGTATGTCAGTTATGGTTTCTTTTATAGAGTTCTTAATATCAATAGACATCCCAATTCCAGCTAATTCTTGGTAAAGAATCTGGATTTTTGATTGAGTAGGTTCTTCATGAATTCTAAATATACCTCTAGTGTATTTAGACGCGGCTTCTTTGTTTGCTAAAAGCATACAGTCTTCAATGAGCGAATGCGATGGAGTTTCTTCTGCAAAAGTCGTAGACACGATATTTGATTTTTCATCAATTTTCATTTCTAATTCGTTTGAGCGAAAGTCATAACCAACTTTTAATCGTTTTTCTTTTAGTTTATCTGTAATAATGCGTAACTTTTTAATCCAAGAAAATATTTTAACTTCTGAATCATTTTTTGGTTTTAATTTGCCCTCAAAAAAATCATCTATCTCTTCATAATTGAATCTTCTTTTAGAATGGATGATAGCTTCATAAACTTTAGAGTTTATAACTTCAAGAGTATTAATATCAAGTTTCATTTCAAAAACATAAGCTAATCTATCTACATTAGGTTGAAGAGAACAGAGAGTTTCACTTAGTTGACGGGGCAACATTGGGATAGAACGATGTGGAAGATAAATAGAAAAACTTCTATATATAGCTTCATTATCTATAGTTCCAAAAGGTGTTACATATTCACTTACATCTGCAATAGCAACAAATAGGGTTGTCTTTTTATCATCCCAGTAAATCGCGTCATCATAATCTTTAGCAGTGACAGGGTCAATAGTACAAAAAGTTAAATCTCTTAAATCAACTCTATCTTTATAATTTGCAGCATCTACTGCTTTAAAAGATGTCGCAACTTTTAAAACTTCTTCTTCAAATTCATCATGTTTATTAAACTGCGCAAGAACTATTTTTTCATCTACAAGAGGGTCTTCTATATTTCCAAGTTTTTCCATGATAGAATTTTCTTGATTGTTTATTTTAAAAACATCACCTACCTCATAAGTATCTAAAACCTCTTGTGTAAGTTCAACTCCAGCAGGGTAGTCAGTTTTTAAATTTACTAAAGATTTGACTCCATCTTTAGCGATAATAAAAGCAACACTATATGAAAGAGCTCGTCCTACTATCTGTGCTATCTTTGCACGAGGAGTTCCTCTGATGCCAAGAAGTCTTTGAGCGATAATAAGGTCACCTTCTTTTGCATCTCCTAAATCACCTTCAGCTATAAATAAATCACGAATATTTTCACCAATAACATTTAAATATGCTGTATCTTTTTGAATAAGTCCAAGTGTACCGGCACGATATTTTGAGTTAAATTTATAGATATTGTCTTTTTTAGTTATATATTTTTTAGCTAAAAAGTTTGTTATGTTAGAACGCTCATTCGAGCTTATATCTTGCTCACTTAAACCAAGAGTGAGCCGAATTAGTAGAGATTTCAAGTTTATCTTAGTTAGCGTTTTCTAAAGCTTTATCAAAACTTTCCATATCTAGTTGATATTTTGTAATAAGTTCTTTAGCAGCGGTTATACTAGCATCTGTAATAGTACCATTTATAGGAACAGCAACACGAACAACATGTAAGATACTTGCAGCTCTTTGGTCTTCAGGTTTCGCTTTTTGGGGACTTTGGCAGTTAGAGATTACATCAACTAAACCTTTTTCAAATCTCCAGTGCTCAAATATTGTTGCACTAACTTCAGGTGTATTTACTCCTAAAACTTTTTGCTCTGCAGCTTCTACATCACCAAGTTCCACAAGGGCGTCTCTAAATGCTTCTTGTTTACCATCTGAAATAATTTGTTGAGCAATAAGAACTTTACCAATCTCAACAAGAAAAGCTGCTGGAGATAAAATACCAAGAAGTTTATTTTCTTTTCTTATGCACCATGAAATCATAAGTCCATGTTGCTTTTTAGAAAGAGCAGAGAACATATCATTATTAATCCCATATGGAGATAAGTCTAATGTAAAACTTTTTTTAACTATACTAGCTAGTGCAAAACCACGAACAGTTCCCATTCCAAAAAGACCAACAGCTTGACTGATAGCATTAATTTCACGAGAAAAACCATATAGTGGAGAGTTTGCAGCTTTTAAAATATCTGCTGTTAAAAGAGGGTCTTTTTCTAAAATTTTGACCATATCATTAAAACTACTATCAGGATCTTGGTAAACAGCTTCTATTTGCATAGCAGATTCAGGAAGTGGTGGAAGTTGTTTGATTTTTTTTAAAATGTCGTTAGTCATGATACTCTCTCTTGTTTGAAATAATTTATTTATTCTAATATTATAGTCTATGCAAATAAATTAATACTGAATATTTACAATAAACTGTTATTATTTTCGAATTAAATAAACTTTAGGAGTCAAAATGCAAAGAGATGCAATGTTAAAACAATTGGGTTATGCGCCAAATAGTGCTTTATTGAGTCAATTAGAAAGAATAGAAAATAATACTACGGGATATGAGAAAATACAAAAACATATCATGGATTTACACGATCATTTAAAAATTGATGGTTCGTATGTTGCCATGTCAAATACAAATGATTATTTTAAAATTAAGATAGAAGCACCTTCAAGTGAAATTGCACAAGAAGCACATGAAAAAATTAAACATTTTAGTGACAAATTTAAAGTTACAGTAAATAAATTAGACAATAAAGAAACATACTATATAGTTGGTTTCAACCATTAAATTGGTTGATTCTTTATGAATAAAGAACCGATAACATTAGAAGGGTATGACCTTTTAATAGAAGAATTTAAGTTCTTACTAGAGGTTGAAAAACCTAAAACTGCTGAGGAAAAACTTATAGCAGCAGCACATGGTGATAGAAGTGAAAATGCTGATTATCATGCGGCAAAAGAAAAGCTTCGTTTTATTGACAGAAGGCTTTATTATCTAAACTCCATGATTGCAAAATCACAAATTATAGACCCATCTACATTTAAACATAAAAAAGTAAGTTTTGGAAGTACCGTGGATATAGTAAATATTCAAACAGATGAAGAAGAAACATTTACTTTGTGTGGTGTTTTAGAAAGTGAACCAGAAATCGGACTGATTTCTATCCACTCTCCTATAGCAAAAGCTATGATAGGAAAAGAAGTAGATGATGAGTTTATACTTAAGTTAGCAAATGGTAAAAAAGAGTATGAAATATTAAATATAAAATATAAAAATATCTTCTCATTAAAGAAAAATATTCGTTCAAAAGTTGACTTTTCCTTTCATTAAAACAACTTTTACTTTCCTTTAGCTATAATCCATATTTAAAAACCAATTTTTAGGATTCTATCTTGAGCCAACAACTAGAAAATATAGAACAAGTATTAGCAGACCATAAGTTAAGTCAAGATGATTATGCACATATGAAAGAGATCTTGGGTCGTGAACCAAATATCGTTGAACTTGGTATATTTTCAGCTATGTGGAGTGAGCATTGTTCTTATAAATCATCAAAAGTACATTTAAAAGGTTTTCCTACTAAAGCACCATGGGTTATTCAAGGTCCTGGAGAAAATGCTGGTGTTATCGATATTGGTGATGGCTATGCTGCTGTATTTAAGATGGAGTCACATAACCACCCGAGTTTTATAGAACCTTTTCAAGGTGCTGCAACTGGTGTTGGTGGAATTATGCGTGATGTATTTACTATGGGTGCAAGACCAATAGCAAATATGAATGCACTTAGATTTGGTAATGTTATGAACGATGATAAAGTATCAGCTCATCAACGCTTCTTGGTTCGTGGTGTAGTTGATGGTATCGGTTCTTATGGTAACTGCATGGGTGTTCCAACAATTGGTGGTGAAACAAGTTTTGACGAGTGTTACAATGGAAATATTTTAGTAAATGCCTTTACTCTTGGTCTTGCAAAAAGTGATGAGATCTTTTATGGTAAAGCAGAAGGTATCGGAAATCCTGTAATGTATGTTGGCGCAAAAACAGGTAGAGATGGACTTGGTGGAGCTGTTATGAGTTCTGATAGTTTTACAGAAGAGTCAAAATCTCTTCGTCCCACTGTTCAAGTTGGTGACCCTTTTACTGAAAAACTTTTACTTGAAGCTTGTTTAGAGCTTTTTCAAACTGATTATGTTGTTGGTATCCAAGATATGGGTGCTGCTGGACTTACTTCATCTGCATTTGAAATGGCAGGAAGAAGTGGCTCTGGAATGATTATGAATCTAGACAAAGTTCCTGCTCGTGAAGAAAATATGACTCCATATGACTTTATGCTTAGTGAGTCTCAAGAAAGAATGCTTTTATGTGCTAAAAAAGGTTCAGAACAAGCGATTATTGATATATTTGAAAAATGGGATTTAGATGCTGCTGTTGTTGGTGAAGTTACAGGAACTGGAAATATGGAACTTTTTTGGCATGGAGAAAAATGTGCTGATGTTCCTGTTGACCCTGTAAGTGAAGAAGCACCAGAACTAAATCGTCCTATGAGTAAACCAACTTATTTAGATGCTTTAGCATCTGTAACTATTAACGACTTTGATAAAGTTTCAAATCAAGATGCTTTTGAAACATTGATTAAATCTATGGAAGTTGTAGATAAATCATGGATTTATACTCAGTATGACTCTATGGTACAAACAAACACTATCAAAAATGGTGGTATGTTAGATGCATCTGTTGTTCGTGTAAAAGAAAATGGCAAGGCGCTTGCTATGAGTGCTGATTGTAATGTTCGTTATTGTTACATAGACCCTAGAGGTGGAGCTGCTGCTGCTGTAATAGAAAGTGGTAGAAATGTTGCAATGAGTGGAGCTAGACCTTTAGCAATTACAGATTGTTTAAACTACGGTAATCCTGAAAATCCAGAAGTTATGTGGCAATTTGGTCAAGGTTGTTTAGGAATTAAAGAAGCTTGTAGTGAACTTACAACACCTGTAATTGGTGGTAATGTTTCACTTTATAATGAAACTAATGGAGTCTCAGTTTTTCCAACTCCTTCTATTGCAACTGTTGGTGTAAATGATGATCAAAATAATGTGTTGATGTCTTCATTTCAAGGTGAGGGCAATTCACTTTATTTAGTTGGAGAGAGTAAAAGCGAGTTTGGTGGTTCACTTTATATGAAAGAGATTTGTCACACTGTTGCAGGTGTTTTACCTGAAATAAACTACAAAAATGAGCTTGCTCTTTGGGACTTAGTTATAGAAGGCAATAAGAAAAACTTACTTGAATGTGCTAAAGATGCAAGTTCAGGTGGTGTCGCAATTGCACTAGCAAAAATGTCAGCAACTTCTGGTTTTGGTTGTGATGTTGAAATGAGTGTATCTGATGAAAGAGATATCTTTGCTGAGTCTATGAGTCGTGCAATTATCGAAGTAAAACCTGAAAATTGTGAAGCTTTTGAAGCTATGTTAGATGAACAATCAAGTGTTGAAAAAATAGGAACAGTTGGTGGTGCCTTCATAAAAGTAAATGATGTTACTTTAGGCATGAAAAACTTAAAAGACAGTTACTTTAAAACATTCCAAAGAGTTATAGAAAGAGATATCTAATCTCTTTTTTACAATAAACTCAACAGGTTAGGGTCCATTTTTTTTGGACTACTAACAACCTCTTGGATACTTTTATAAACAAAACCTTTTTTAGTATAGCAGATGACACTTTCGTCTATGTTTTTTAGTAAACCATCAATAGCATAAGTTATAAACTTATAAGCCATAAGTCTGTCATATATAGTCGGGTTCCCGCCTCTTTGAATATGACCTAAAATACTTACTCTGGACTCTATCCCAAGCTTTTTTTCAAACCATTGTGCTATTTCTGTAGAATCTTCTTTGATACCTTCTGAAACAATGGCTATAAAATATCTTCTTCCATTTTTAATTTGCTCTTTAAAAGATGCTTCATAAGACTCTAAGTTGTACTCTTTTTCTGGAATAAGGCAAAGTTCAGAACCGGATGTCAAATGAGATACTAAGGCTAAGTATCCACAATCTCTTCCCATTGTTTCTATTACAAAGGCTCGTTTAAATGAAGAAGCAGTATCTCTTATGGCATCTATAGATATTTTTATGATGTTTAATGCAGTATCAACCCCTAAGGAGTAATCAGTTCCGTTTATGTCATTGTCTATCGTAGCAGGAATAGCGCAGAACTTTATGCCACTTTCTTTATAAAATATATCTAAGCCTTTAAATGAGCCATCTCCACCAAGAACAACTAGCATCTTGATATTTAAAGCATCTAGGTTTTGTTTTGCAATATCTCTATACTTTTTTTGCATAAATCTTTTACTTCTAGCACTACCTATTTTTGTCCCGCCACGATTGATAATCCCAGATACATCACAGTAGCTTGCTCGCTCTATTTTATTGTCAATAAGACCTTCATATCCATCGTAGATAAAGTATGGAATCAGTCTATGTTGCAGTGTATATTCTACAAAGTGTTTTAGCGCTGGATTCATACCGGAGACATCCCCACCGGAACATAAAATAGCTATATTTTGCATATTGAACCTCCTGTAAATTTATTTAAATATAATAATAAAAAATCTCTTTGAGAAAGTTTAAATTTAAGAAAATTTAATTTTAGAAATCATTTTTTAATATTATTTATTGTATGCTCGTAAATTAAGTCTTTAAAAGGTTATAAATAAATGTTATATTGTGATAAGCATGAACAGAGTATTGAAAATTCATCATATAAAATTTTGATTGTAGAAGACTCTGAATTTGTAAATAATTCCATTAATAAAATATTAGTAGATAAGGGTTATGTATGCAAACAAGCATTTGATTATGCAGTCGCTTCTCATAATTTAGTAAATAGTAAATATGATTTTATTATTTTAGATCTCAACCTTCCAGATGCCTATGGTGAGAAACTTGTACTAGAGGTTAAGCGCTTAAGTAAAGCAAAAATTATTATACTTACTACAGAAACAGATATACAGACAAGAGAGAACCTTTTTAAGAATGGTATTTTAGACTATCTTGTTAAAGATAAGTATTTCAATAACTCTATAGCTGCTATAGATCAGGTTATACATTCTATAGAAAAAAATTATAGCAGTAATATTTTAGTTGTAGATGATTCTAAACTAATTAGAAAACATATAGAGTCAATCCTTAATGTAAGAAACTACAACATTGTAGAGGCTGAAGATGCAGAGCAGGCTTTTGAACAATTAAAAGTTAGTACGATAAACCTCATACTCCTTGATATGGAACTTCCTGGTAAGCATGGTCTGGATATTATCAGAGAGATTAAGTCTATTCCTGAGAAATATTCAATTCCTATTATAGTCATTTCTGGGAAAAGTGATCCTGAACTGGTAAGAAGTTCACTAAAACTAGGTGCTTCTGACTTTATAAAAAAACCATTTAATATTGAAGAATTTGTACTCAAAGTTGATACTGCTATTGAGTCAAACCGTAAAAGTAGAGAAATTTTATGTAAACAACAATTACTAAACGAATACAAAGATGCGGTTGATAGAAGTACAATAGTATCTAAGACAGATTTAAAAGGTAATATTACTTATGTAAATGATAAGTTTTGTGAACTTTCGGGATATAGTGAGAGTACATTAATAGGTAAACAATATAATTTAATACGGCATAAGGACATGTCCTCAGAAGTATTTAAAGAGCTATGGAAGACTATAAAAAATAAAGAGTCATGGTTTGGAATAGTTAAAAACCGTAAAAAAAATGGAGAAGCTTATTATATAGATACTGTAATAAGCCCTATAGTGGACTATGATGGAAATATTGTTGAGTATATAGGCATTGGAACCGACATAACAACTATTGAAACTATGAAAGAGCATCTTGAGGATGAATTAAACATTTCAGAGGGTAATTTCCAAGAGATGTATAAACGCTCTTCAGAGTATGAAAAAGCAATCGATGTAAGTAATATTTTATCTCGTTCAAATGTTGATGGGACAATAACCTATGTAAATCAGGCTTTTTGTGATATATCCGGATATACAGAAGAAGAACTTATAGGTAATTCACATAATATGCTTAATCATCCTGAAATTGCACCAAGTTTGTATAAAAACATATGGGATACAATACTAAGTGGTAATAGTTGGAATGGAGGAATAAGACATGTTGCAAAAGATGGAAGTACTTATCATGTTCATAGTACTATTGTTCCTATTAAAGATGCCGATGATAATACTATAGAGCATATGTTTATTAGCCATAATATGACAGAGTTTGTAAAACTTCATACTGAACTTGAAGAGACTCAAAAAGAGATTATACATCGTATGGGTGAGGTTGGTGAGACACGCTCAAAAGAGACAGGTTTCCATGTTAAAAGAGTTGCTGAATATTCAAAGTTATTAGCGCTGTTATCTGGACTTGGCGAGAAAAATGCAGAGTTGTTATACAGTGCATCTCCTATGCATGATATCGGTAAAGTTGGTATTCCTGATAAGATACTTTTAAAACCAGGAAGGTTAGATGAGGAAGAATGGAAAATCATGAAAACTCATAGTAAACTCGGTTATAATATTTTGAAAAAGTCAAAAAGACGCATACTAAAAGCAGCAGCAATTGTCGCGTTTACTCATCATGAAAGATGGGATGGAAAAGGGTACCCAAATAAGATAGTCGGTGAAAAAATTCATATTTTTGGAAGAATCACGGCAATTGCGGATGTCTTTGATGCTCTAGGAAGTGATAGAAGTTATAAAGAAGCGTGGGAATTAGATAGAATCTTAGAGCTTTTTAAAGAAGAAAGAGAAAAACATTTTGACCCAAAACTTTTAGACATCTTTTTAGAAAATATTGAAAAGTTTTTAAAAATTCGTGATAAATTCCAAGATAAAGTTTAATACTACAGCTCTTAATTTTCATTAAATCATAATCTTATTTTAGATAAAATTCCATAATAAAAAAAAAGGATAATTTTTGGCAAAAAGAGCATTAATTAGTGTTAGCGATAAAAATGGTGTTGTAGAGTTTTGTACATCTTTAGTAAAAAATGGTTATGAGATTATTTCAACTGGTGGAACTTATAAAAAGTTAGTTGAATCTGGCATTCAAGCTATTGAGATTGATGAGGTTACAAAATTTCCTGAGTGTTTTGAAGGGCGAGTAAAAACTTTAAACCCTTTCGTTCATGGTGGAATCTTACATCGTCGTGATAAACAATCACACCTTGACCAAGCTAAAGAGTTAGGTGTAGAGTCAATAGATTTAGTTTGTGTGAATCTGTATCCTTTTAAAGAAACTATCGAGAGAACTGATGATTTTGATGATATTATAGAAAACATAGATATTGGCGGACCTGCTATGGTTCGTTCTGCTGCAAAAAACTTTGATGCTGTTATTATCGTTACAAATGTAGAGGATTATAGTGAAGTTATAGATGCAATAGAAAATGAAAAAAATACTAAAGAATTTCGTCGTGGATATATGATAAAAGCATATGAGCATACAGCGGCTTATGATAGCATGATAGCTAACTATATGAACAAACGATTTAATAAAGGTTTTGGTGAAAAACAGTTTATAGTTGGAAACAAAGTAATGGCTACAAGATATGGTGAAAATCCTCATCAACAAGGTGCTTTGTATGAGTTTGATAAGCACTTTACAAACAACTTCACAACATTAAAAGGTGAGGCAAGTTTTAACAATCTTAATGATTTAAATGGTGCTGTGAAGATAGCATCTGCTTTTGGAGAGGATAATGCTGTTTGTATCTCTAAACATGGAAATCCTTGTGGTTTTGCTATAAAAGACAACTTACTAGATGCGTATATAGAAGCTTTAAAATGTGACCCAGTTTCTGCTTTTGGTGGTGTTGTTGCAGTAAATGGAACGGTTAATAAAGAGTTGGCTGAGAAAATGAATGAAATATTTTTGGAAGTTGTAATTGCTGGTTATATTACTGAGGAAGCGCAAGAAGTTTTCGCAAAGAAAAAGCGTATAAAACTTTTTGAAATGGGTAGTGATAAACTTATCTTAGCAAATGATAAAAAAGATTTCAAACATATAGATGGTGGATTTGTTTTCCAAGATGCTGATAGAGTAGCATCTGATGAAGTTAAAAATGCTAAGTTAGTTTCCAAAAATGAGGCAACTCTAGAAGAGATAAAAGATTTAGAGATAGCATATAAAGTTGCATCTCTAACAAAATCAAATTGTGTTGTGTATGTTAAAAACTCTGCAATGGTAGCAGTTGGTATGGGCATGACAAGTCGTGTAGATGCTGCTGAGTGTGCTTTGAAAAAAGCAAAAGATATGGGACTTGATGTAAGTGGTGCTGCTCTCGCATCTGAAGCATTCTTCCCATTTAGAGATTCTATTGATGCAGCAGCACAAGCTGGTGTAAAAAATATAATTGAACCAGGTGGAAGTATCAGGGATCAAGAGATTATAGATGCTGCCAATGAATTTGGTATGAGTTTATATTTCTCAGAAGTTCGCCACTTTTTACATTAAAAGAGTTAACTATAACAGAAAGTATTTTTCTGTTATAGCTATTAGTTTTCCCTGGTAAATTTACAACTTGATTGACTTCCACTCAACCCTTGTGATATAATAACACTTAAATATAAAAATACATTTAATATAAATTTAGGACAAAATAGTAATGGCAAAATCATTATACAAAACACTTGAAATCAATGAAGGTGCAAGTGAATCAGAAATTAAAAAAGCTTATAGAAAACTAGCACGACAATATCACCCTGATGTAAATAAAGATAAAGGTGCAGAAGATAAGTTTAAAGAGATAAATTCTGCTTATGAGATTTTAAGTAGTAAAGAGAAAAAACAACAGTATGACATGCATGGTGATAGCATGTTTGGTGGACAAAATTTTCATGATTTTTCTCGTTCTCATGGTCGTGGTGGACAAGGTGATTTAGATGATATACTAAGACAAATGTTCGCTGGTGGCGGTGGTTTTGGTGGCGGAAGTCCATTTGGTGGAGGATTTCAACAGCAACAAGTAAATTTAGATATTGAAACAAGTGTGACAATTCCTTTTAGCGTATCTATTTTAGGTGGTTCTCACTCTGTAGCAGTTAATGGTGATAGATTTGATATTAAAATCCCTGCAGGTGTTAAGAGTGGAGAAAAGATGCGCGTAAAAGGCAAAGGACATGCTCAAGGTGGCAGAGCAGGGGATTTATTTTTGAAGATTCAAGTTGCATCTAACCCTGAGTATATTAGAGAAGATGATGATTTAATCAAATCTTTTGATGTACCTTTGTACGCTGCACTTTTTGGTGATAAAATTGCCATAAAAACATTAGAAAAAGAGATTAAACTAAAAGTTCCACAAAACACTAAAAATGGACAACGCTTTCGTGTAAAAGAGATGGGTGCAATGAATAGAAAAACAAAAATTCGTGGTAATTTATATCTTGAAGCAAATATTATCTTGCCAGTTGTTGATGAACTTGACAAAAAGTTAGTAGATATAATGAAAGAAAAATTACCTAAAGAGTAAGAGGA
Organism: Sulfurimonas sp.; assembly: GCF_029027405.1. Taxonomy (NCBI): domain Bacteria; kingdom Pseudomonadati; phylum Campylobacterota; class Epsilonproteobacteria; order Campylobacterales; family Sulfurimonadaceae; genus Sulfurimonas; species Sulfurimonas sp. Next base: position 2,234,130 of record NZ_CP093396.1, on the reverse strand, counting down.
GTTCATAATGATACATAAATATGACGAACCAGTTTATCTTATAAGTATCGTAGCAAAAATCTTAGAAATACACCCTCAAACTCTTAGGCAGTATGAACGAGAAAATTTGGTATGCCCATCTCGTTCAAATGGACGAATTAGACTATATTCACAAAGAGATATTGACAGAATAAAATTAATATTGAGACTTACTCGTGAGCTAGGAGTTAATTTAGCGGGTGTTGATATTATACTTAGATTAAAAGAAAATGTAGATGGTATGGAAACAGAAATAGCAGAACTTCGTCACGAAGTTTCTCGCGCTCAAAATACCCACTCTGTATCACCAGATAAAGCCTTAGTTACAAAAAAAAGTGTTTATGAGATGATAATATTTGAAGAGTAAGTTACTCTTTAAGTCTTTTAACATTTGCTCCAACAGCTTCAAGTTTTTTCTCTAACGCATCATAACCACGATCTAGATGATAGATGCGATGTACATCTGTGACCCCATCTGCTACAAGTCCAGCTAAAACAAGAGCACTAGATGCTCTTAAATCTGTTGCCATTACATCTGTTCCGCTTAGTTTAGTTCCACCATTTATGGTCGCTACATGCCCATTTAAAGAGATATCTGCTCCCATTCTTTGAAGCTCACTAACATGCATAAATCTATTTTCAAATAGTCTTTCTTCTATGATTGATGTTCCATTTGCTTGAGTTGCAAGTGCTAAGAACTGAGCTTGCATATCTGTTGGAAAAGCAGGGTATTCTTGAGTTACAATTTTGACAGATTTTATGACTTTAGATGGATGAATAGTTATCGTGTCTTTTGTAATACTAAAGCTACTTCCCATCTCTTCAAGTTTTGATAAGACTGCGCCTAGATGCCCAGCATTTACATTTGTTAAAGTCAATTCATCTCTAGTAATTGCTCCAGCACAAAGGTAAGTTCCAGCTTCAATGCGGTCTGGAATAACTGTAAATCCTTCAATATTTAGTAACTTAGAGTTAGTTCCATGGATGGTTAAAATAGCAGTTCCAATTCCTTCTATCATTACTCCGCTATTATTTAAAACTTCACAAAGTTGAACCACTTCTGGTTCTCTTGCAGCATTTGTAAGCGTTGTTTTTCCATTTGCTAAAGCTGCTGCCATTATAATATTGGCAGTTCCAGTAACTGTGATTTTGTCAAAAATTATGTCACAGCCTTTTAGTCCGTTTGGAGCAGTTGCTTCAATATATCCAGATTTTATATCAATGATTGCACCCATTTGCTCCAATGCTTTTAGATGCAAGTCAACAGGCCTTTGACCGATAGCACAACCACCTGGCAAAGAAACTTCACAATGACCAAATCTTGTTAAAATTGGCCCTAAAACTAAGATAGAAGCTCTCATGGTTTTTACAATATCGTATGTTGCTTTTGTCTGTGCTAGAGAGGACGTATTAACAACTACTTTATCATCATGAAAATTACATTCTGCTCCAAGGTTTGAGAGAAGTTTTAAAAGTGTTCTAATATCTGCTACTTGAGGTAAGTTTTTAATACTAACGCTGTTTTTAGCAAGAATAGTCATTGCTATTAGAGGAAGAGAGGCATTCTTTGCACCAGAAATTTTGATATTTCCACTCAAAGATTTAACTTTTTTTATCTGTAAATAGTCCATATAACTCTCTTATGATTTAAGTAATGAAATTATAGCTAAAAGAAATCTTTTTTGATATACTTCTATAATATGTACGAGTAGTTTAAAACTTAGGAGAAGTATTATGAGTTCGGCACTTGAGAGATTAAAAAACCTAACAAATAAGATTTCTTCTTATGAAACTACAAGACAAGAAAATATGAAGATTTTAAAAGGTTTATATACAGAAATTAACTTAGATGAAAAGTTAGAAAATTTTTTAGATTTGTTTAATTTTAAAGCTATTAACCTTTCTGGTGCTTCACTCTTAGATGAAAATTTAGGTGAAATAAAAAAAGGAAAATATCTTCAAATACTAGCAATAAGTTATGATAAAAATGCAATTAAAAAAAGCACAAATATATCTTTAGGTTACTATGGTAAAGCAGAAAATGTAGAAATAAATCTAAAAAATAAAATAGTTGAGTTTATCATAAGATATAGATTTGAGAAAAGTTTTATGACTTTAGAAAACTACTATGGTATGTTAGGTAAATTTAAAAATAATGGGTAAGTTTTATTTTTTTTTATGGCTTAGATGGGCTGTGCGTTTAAGCTTGTGCAGTCTAATATTAGCATCTATAGTTTCGCTCAGTATAACGATAATTATATACATAAACCAAGGTATGCGACCTTTAAACAGTGAAGTTATATTAGCGTTACAAAATTTATTTAAATTTTGGTTTCCAATCTCTTGGAGTTTGGCACTTCTCATAGCTCTTTTTAGAGCTTTAAAATATATATTTAACACCAAAATTTATGGGTATGAACTTAAACTGTATTCTTGTGATTTAAAAGATGTACTCAAAGAAATAGGCTATGGAGATTTAGTCAAGGTATGGAGAAAGTGGTTTATGTTAATGATATGGCTAGTTGGCTCTTTAATGATTTTAGCACTTTTTTTTACATATATTTTTACATCATTTCACAGTGTATTTTCATGGTTTAGCATCTACTGGTTGTTTACATTTATTTTAGTAAGTGGATATTTTTCTTTTATGATTATGTCTCATAGATGCAAAAGAGTTAAGATAGTTAAATGTTAATTTTTATTGATGTTCAAACAACAGGTTTAGAAACTAAAGATAAAATAGTTTCTATTGGTCTTGTTTGTTTTGAAAATGATGAAGTCACAACTTTCTATGAACTTGTAAATGAAGGGAAAAAAGTACCTGCTATTGCTTCGAGTATAAATCATATAACAACAGAGATGCTAAAAAATAAGTCTAAACTAATTGAAAGCCAAGCCTATAAATTTCTTTTAAAATACAATAACGCGTCTAGCACTATAATAGGTCATAATGTAAAATTTGATTTAAATATGCTCCAAAATGCTGGTTTTAGTTTTTTAGGAGAAGTTATAGATACGCTAAGAGTTACTAAGCATCTAGTTCCTGAATGTGAAATGTTTTCATTGCAGTTTTTAAGGTATGAGTTGAAACTTTATAAAAAAGAAAAAAAAAGCTTAGATGCTTATAATGCTTTAGATAATGCACAAGTAGTGAAAAATCTTTATGACTATCTCAAAGAGATGAATTCTAAAAGTGATTTTACTGAACTTAGTTTTAAAAAAGTATTGATAGAAAAATTTGAATTTGGAAAATATAGCGGGCGTTATATAGAAGAAATTTCAATGAATGATAGAGGATATTTGGAATGGATGCTAAATAATGTTGTAGATTTAGATGAAGATTTAAGATATAGTATTGAGTATAATTTAGGGAGTATTTTATGAAAGTAGCAGTTGAGTGCAAATCACCATTATTACAAAAATCGTTAGAACTATTTTTGTCTTCTCATTTGAGTTCTGTAAAGCGATGTGATGTTGTTGTAAGAGATTTTAAAATTGATAATGATGATAGAAATTTTTATATTGGAAAAGATAAAGATGCAGATTTAATAAAGCCTTTTTCAAAGTCTGCTCTTATTTTAGCACTTGAAAATAGGTATGAGAGTATAAGTCCGAAATTAGAAAATAAAATTGAATCCTTTGAACAAGGTGGTGCTAATTTCCATATTTTAGAAAAAAGAATAGATTTAATTACTAAAGAGTACCAGCAAAATATACTAAAAGCAGTAAAAGCATTTTATGAATAGTAAATCAAATACGAAACAATTAACAAAAAAAATAATTTCTGGAAAGTTTAAAAATGTTGTTTTAAAGCTTCCGTCTAAAATAACTACTCGTTCTTCAAAGTCCATAGTTCTTGAATCTTTTTTTAATACAATTCAGTTTGATATCATAGATGCTACCTTTGTTGAAGTCTTCTCTGGAAGTGGATCTATTGGACTTGAAGCTCTTAGCCGAGGAGCAAACAATATAATCTTTATGGAAAAAGATAGAGATGCCATAAAAGTTTTAAAAGAAAATATCTCAAAAACAGATGAATCTGCTTGTGAAATTTTTAGTGGAGATAGTTTTGAGAATATTAAAGCAGTTATATCTCGTTTAAAGAAAAATAATCAAATAGCATACTTTTACATAGACCCACCTTTTAGCATCCGAGAAGGCATGGAAGATATCTACGACAAGATGATAAAAATGATAGCATCTATACCTCCACAACTTACAAAGCTTATAATCATCGAACACATGACAGGTTTAGAAATACCAGAAAAAATAGGTACCTTCAAGATGAAAAAATCTAAAAAGTTTGGAAAAACCTCATTGACATATCTAGTGTAGAGTGTTACCACTTGTTACTCTGTTAATAATATAAGATAAACATTTATATCTTAATGCACTAAATAAAACTAAAAGATACTATTATCAATTATTGCAAAAAAAAGGAAATAATCATGAGTAGTATAAAAAAAGTAATTTTAGGTCTGTTTTTAGTTCTTTTTATAACTGGATGTATGGAAGTCATAGAGATAGAAGGTAACAAAGAGATAAAAACAAATGAATCTCATACTTACAAAGCTATCATCGTTTCTACAAAATATCAAGATATGGATAGCTATATATGGAAAGTAATATCAAAAAATAAAGATTATCATCTTACAAATGAAACTACTTCAGAAGTAACCTTTAAGGCATCAAGTGCTGGAAAATATACTCTAAAAGTCATAGCTAAGAAAAACAGAAAACCTTTTAAAGCTACTATGGAAGTAATAGTTACAAAAGCTGAAATTATAAATGGTTATGAACTACCACCTGAACCAGATGAAGCTCTTAATAACTCAACACTTCTCGGGATAGACTCTAATGATAATGGTGTTAGGGATGATGTGGAGATATTTGTTATAAAAAAATATGCAACAGATCATAAGATTGTAACTGAGATAGGTTTTCAGCTTGCTAGTGCATATCAGAAGATTTTAGATAATCCTTTGGATACTGAAGCTAATCATAAAGCGTTACATGATGCTATGGATTGTAATTATTATTTTAGTTATTATGCAAAATATTATGGTGAATCAATTTTAGCAAAAGATTATATAGATGAAGATTTTGAAAATCTACAATTAAACAGAAAGTCAAGAGTTAAAGCTTATCTAGAATATGATGCACAACTTAGCGGTGGAGTGTATGAGTCTACTAAGTCAGATAAGCTTAAAGAAAAGTGTAACTTCGATGTCGCATCTTTACTTGGAGGCAACTAATGAAAAAGTATATGATTTTAATCTTTTTATTGTTTGTTTCATTGTCTCTTCAAGCGAATACACCCAAGATAAATGAGTGTATTAATGATATATATTTTGCTAACAGTATTATGACAAGTGAAAAAAAAGCAGATAATTATAAAGACTTAATTAAAAGAAAAATATTAGAAGAACAATATGCTGGTAATGTAACAAAGATGAAAAAAGAACTAAACTTTAAAACATCATACAACCAAACTCATGGATATTATGGAGATATATATGATACATATATGTTTCTGTCTCTTGAAGAAGATGGCTGGGACACATTGACAACAGTTATGAAGCTTGTTCTAATGAGAGGGCTTAGTAAAGCAACTAATCTTGCTGGAAAAATAGCAAAATTATCAAAAAAAGAAAAAGAACTATTTGATAAAATTGTAGATGATTTAGGAGGTACAAACTATCTTGATATATATAGTGTTGATAGAAATATTGATTTATCTAAACAAATTAATGATTACAAAAAGAGTATTAGACTAGGGCATGGTATTATAATCGTTGCACATGGGAAAGGTGATATCTTTACGGCTAAAGCATATGAAGATATGTTAAAGCCAGAAGGAAATAGAGATAATGCATGGTTAGAAGATTATATAAGTTGGATGAGTGTAGGCTCGCCAACAAGAGAAGCTAGAGGGTTCCACCCATATATAAATTTTGATAATGATAAAGTGGCAGATCAAGGTACATTAGATGCAACAACAAATCCAAATAGATCATACATGCTTAATGCTGTTAATGAATATATTGAAAATAGTTCTGATATGCAGTTTCATGCATTTGATTATTATATGGGTCAAAATATATCATTTGAAGATGGATACGGAAAAAGGGGCATATCTACAGATATAGGTAAAAAAGTGATTATGGACTTTTTAAGTAGTTCTATTGAAAAACATAAAAAAGCATCCTCACAATGGGCAACAGACCAAGAAATAGAAAAAGGTACAAAAAATTATCGTATAACTGTAAAACATTTACATGATCCTAGTGTAGTTATGAGTGAAGATGTCTATCCATTTGCAGTAGCTAAAAAACTTTACTATGTGCAAGGAGCTGTATCAGAAGATATATCAGGATATGTAAAAGCTAGTTGTGGTGGCTATAAAGTTGAGGCAATTTGGGATAATCAAGCTTGTGATGAGCTATATAAACTTAAGGGAACTAATGAAATTATGAGTGCTGAGTGTGCTGATGGATATTATTTAGATTGTGCGACAGCAACTTGTTTAATTATAAATACCCCGACGCCTTTAGGAGAAATAATATTAGGTTCTGTAAATAATAACTATCAGTGGTTAGTCAATAGTGTTGCAACATATGGTGGAGGTACTAATCAATGGGATGGTACAATATTATGGTCTGTTGGGTGGATTCAGATTATTATGCCAATAGATGGGATTGATATAGATGAAATTTATATAGAAGAAACAGCATTGTGTCCAGACAACGACGGTTATGCATGTCTAAATGAGAATAGCTCACTATTATGGGACAAGTATATAGCAGACCGCTTTTACCCGTACTATAAGGCTTGGCAAAAACCAAAAGTTACTAGACGTACATTTTATGCTTCTTATGGTGATTTTGACGTTTATTATGAGCATGGCTATTATTGGGAAAATATTGTTGGAGATAGGTCTTATGGACTTTGGAATGTATATGGGTATAAGCGTTATTTTACTAGATATGCTTTATAAGGAATGCCTACATTAAAAAAATAACATGGAATAAGAATTGCTAAGTAATAGTCAGTTAAAGGACTAGCTATGAAAACAATCATTTTACTCTTACTCACTATTTCAACGATATACGCAACAAAAATTACTGATGTTGCTAATATTGTTGGAGTTCGTGATAATCAAATCATAGGCTACTCTTTAGTAGTTGGTCTTAAAAAAACTGGTGATGGAACTACATCTAAGTTTACACTTCAGTCTATCTCAAACATGTTAAAAGCCATGAATATTGATATGAATCCTATTGATATAAAATCAAAGAATGTCGCAGCTGTTGTAGTTACAGGAACTTTGGGAGCTTTTTCTCGTCAAGGTGATAAGTTTGATATAACAGTTTCATCCATTGGAGATGCCAAATCTTTAGAAGGTGGAACGCTTTTAATGACTCCTTTAAAAGGAGTGGATGGAAAGATATATGCACTTGCTCAAGGAGCTGTAAGTATAGGTGGGAAAAACACTAGAGGAGCGGGAAGTGAATCCCATCCAACATCTGGTATTGTTTTTGAAGGTGGTTTTGTAGAGCGTGAAATAAATATAGATCTTTATCATCAAGAATATGTAACTTTATCCTTAAAAGAGCATAACTTTAGAAACAGTGTTGCTATTCAAAAAGCAATAAATGACACTTATAATACACAGGTTGCTGTTGCAATGGATCCTCGAACTATTAGGCTTAAAAGGCCTAAAAACAAAAGCATGATAGAGTTTTTAGCAGAGATTCAAGATATAGATATGGTTTACACTCCAAAGAGTAGAATTATCATAAATGAAAGAACTGGAACAATTATCGCTGGTGTAGATATAGAAGTAAAACCAATAATTTTAACTCATGGTGATATAACTATTAAGATAGTAGCACAAGATACTGTTGTGCAACCAGAAGGTTCAATGGTTGTTGATCAAGATTTGGTTATTGGGTTAAATCAAAATGAGATTTATACAAAAATAGGAACAACAACTGTTGCAAACATAGTTCGTTCTCTTCAAAAATTAGGAGCTACTCCTAAAGATATTATAGCTATTTTAGAAGCGATGAAAAGTGCTGGTAGCATAGCAGCAGAATTAAAAATAATGTAAGGAGGAGATGATGTACGGAACTAACTCTATTAATATGCAAGCAAAATTGATGACACAAAATTCAGCAATACCAAAAATCGATTCAAATATAGATGCTGCAAAATTAAAAGAGCAAACAGACGCATTTGAGTCTATAATAATTAAGATGCTTATGGATAATGCAATGAAAGATGAGAAAAATATTTTCTCAGAACAAAATGACCCAGGCGATAAAATATATAAGTCAATGTACAGAGAAGAGTTAGCAAAAGCAAGTGCTGGTAGCTTCGGTTTTTCCGAAATGTTGTATGATTTTTTATCTAGAAAAAATTGAAGTTTTTTATCTATTTGTCGATATAGCTGTATATTAGAAAGTTTATATTGATATAAGAAGGAAAGATTATGATTTCGCAACTGAATAGTTCAGCGGTTCGCAGTGCTTATACTAGTAACTTTGGAGAATCCAAAGAGACTGATAAGGCACAAGCAAATATATCAAAACAAGGTGATACAAGCAAGGTAGAGAGAATTAAAGAAGCTCTTGAATCTGGTGAGTATAAAATTAACCTAGAAGCTCTTTCGCAAAAGATAGCCGAAGAGTTGTTATAGGTTTAAAGTTAAGATAGAGGTTTAAGATGTTGTCGCACCATTTACAAAGTGCCCTAAAAGATTTACGGGACTTAATTAAAATTACAGAGTCTGATATAGAAGATATAAAAGAGGCCAAAAATGATCCTCAATTTGATAGATTATCACTTAAAGAAGAGAAACTTAAAGGTTTTGAGGCTAAAAAAGCGATGATTGACCATGAAATATCATCATTGATGACACAAAATCCTGATATGGATTTACCAAAATTACTAAGCGAAGAACAACATTTGCTGCTTGATGATTTAAAAGTAGAACTAAATAAGCTAAGAGATGCAAATAAGCATTATGCTAGATTAGTTTTGGTTGTAAGCAATCTATATAACAGTTTTTTAGAAAAGGTTGTTCCTATCGAAATGCAAGGGTATAAAAAAGTAGCATCTAAGAACTCTTCTATTTTGGAAGTTAGAGTGTAAGATGGCTTCCATATTTAATGCGCTTCATATTGGTTACTCAGGTTTAAATGTAGCTCAAAATGGTATAAATACAACTGGACACAACATTTCAAATGCAGAGACAGAGGGCTACACAAGACAAAGAGTAGTTCAAGCATCATCAACACCTTTACAAGCAGCTCCTGGAAATGTAGGAAATGGTGCTACTATTATGAACATAAAGAGGATATTTGATAATTTTGTATTTGACAAATATACAGATGCATCTTCAGATAAAGAATATAGTGATTTTGAAAAAAAAACTTTAGAAGAACTTTCAACATATTTTCCAGAAATAGATGGTGTTGGTATTAAAGCAGATTTAGCAGAATACTATAAAATGTGGCAAACATTTGCAGATAATCCAGATAATGATGCTATTAAATTAGCACTAGCAACTCAAACAAATACATTGACAAAACATATAGCATATACACAAAGCAAAGTTAAAGGTTTACAATTAAGATTAAATGACCAATTGGCAGTGAATATAAATGAAGTTAATGCAATAGCCAAAGAACTTGCAGGGATTAATAAATCAATAGAAAATGCTGAAGCTGGGAAAACTTATACAGCAAATGATTTAAGAGATAAAAGAAATGTTTTAGAGAGAAGTTTATCGAGACTTATAGGAGCAGTGACAAATTCTAGTAGCATAAAGTCTAATATTCAAATAGATAGTTCTGCCAATATTAAAACAGGAAGTTATACCATTAATGTAAATGGTTTTAATATAGTTGATGGAAATTCGTACCATCCGATTCATATTGATAATAAAAATAATGAAAGTGGTTTTTATGTAGTTTCGTATGAGAGACAAGATGGAGTACTTATACCGATGACAGAAAATATTTCTGGCGGTGTTGTTGGTTCTATATTAAATTTGCGTGGAGCAGGACTAGACACAACAAGTGGAATGCCAACAGATGGAATAGTTCAAAATGTTGTCACTCAGCTAAATGCTTTTGCAAGAGGTTTGATAGAGTCCACTAATAATATTTATGCGAGAAGTGCTACCACTAAGATGGAGTCAAATACTTTAAGCTTAAATCCAATTAACTCTATAGTTAATTCATCATACAATGTTAATCCTGGATCTTTTAGTATTGTTATATACGATATAGATGGTAAAATCGTAGCAAGAAGAAGTATTAAAATTGATGTAGCAACCTCAATGACAGGGATTGTTGGTTCTAACTCTATCCAAGGACAAATAGAATCACAGGGAGATGATAATAGTGATGGAAATGCGAATAATGATGTAGATGATTTTATCAGATTCAATTGGGCTACTTATGCAAGTGGTGAGAAGGCATTAGAATTTGAATTGGATGCACTTGCTAAATCTCAAGGTTATACCTTTTCGTTAGAAGATACTTTAAAAACTGACTCTTATTCATCTGGAACTAATTTCGCTGGTGCTCTTGGTATGAGCAGATACTTTGATGGAAATGATGCGAAAAGTATCAAGTTAAGTAGCAACATAAAAAATAATCCTACTCTTATATCTGCAGGAGCAACACCTTTAGCAGGTGATAATAAAGTAGCATTAAGCATGGTTCAACATCAATATGAAAAGTATAATTTTAAAATAGGAGCGAATACATATAATGAGAAGGTATACGCAATGTTTGATATTATTGCAACAGATGTTGGTACGCAAACAAAGGCTGCTATATTAAAAAATGAAACAATCTCGACTCAATTTACTGCCATAGAATTAGAATATTTTTCAGTTTCAAAAGTTGGTCTTGATGAAGAAATGGCAAACTTGATTAAATATCAAACTGCTTATGGTGCAGCAGCAAAAATCATAACAACAATAGATCAAATGATGCAAACATTATTGGGAATAAAAACATAAAACAAATACCAAAAATCAGTATAGCTATATTAATAAGTATTTTTTTATTCTCATTTTTAGGCTCTTTGTTTTATAGTATAGATGCTTATTCGTTAGATAGTGCTTCTATACTAATTTCTCCTTCTTTAGAACACCTTCTTGGCACAGACAGATTAGGACGAGATATATTAGCCAGATTGATTGAAGGTGGAAAAGTATCTTTAATTATTGGAGTTGGAAGTGCTTTTATATCATCAGTGATTGGTCTTATTTTAGGCTCAGCCGCAGGTTATTTTAGAGGAAATGTAGATAAAGTATTTATTATAATTGTTGATTTATTTTTAACATTCCCAACATTCTTTTTATTATTAGCACTTGTAAGTTATGTAAATGCATCAGCATGGGTTTTAATAATTATTATTTCCATAACGGGTTGGATGACTACGGCAAGACTAATCCGTTCTGAAAGTTTTAGAGTTACTTCTCAGCCATATATTAAAATATTAAATATCGGGCAAGTAAGTAAAATAAAAATACTACTTAAATATTATGCACCTATTTTGGCTCCTATATATTTTGTTAGTTTTACTTTTGGAGTTGGTGGTGCGATACTTGCAGAATCAGGACTTAGTTTTTTAGGACTTGGTATAGTCGCTCCACAAATGAGTTGGGGTACAATTTTAAGTGGTGGGAAAGAAGTTATTGAAATAGCTTGGTGGGTTAGTTTTTTCCCAGGGCTGATGATTTTTTTAGTTACTTTTTCACTCATAAATATTTCAAATTATTTACAACAAATCACAAATCAAAAAGAAATACAAAATTAATAAAAGGATACATAGATGCAAGAGCGAAATATAGGGTATTTTTTTATTGTATTTGCCAGTATTATTATAGTATTAGCAGGAATTAAGAGTGCATCTGCAATCATTGTGCCTTTTTTGCTTTCTTTATTTATTGCAATTATTCTCTCACCTTTATATGCATATATAAATAAAAAAGGTTTACCTAGCATTATTTCTTTAACAATAGTTATTGGTTTATTTTTAATATTTTTAATTTCTGTTGCAAAATTGATAGGAAATTCTGCTCAAGAGTTTAGTGCTAATATTTCTTTTTATGAGCAACAATTATCAGCAGTTCTTCATCAGTTTGTAGAAGTTACTACCAAATATGGTATTGAAATACCAGAAGCTGAAATATCTAATATTATAAATACAAAACAAATCATGCAATTTTCAAGCACAATTATTCAAAGTATTGGTTCATTATTTACAAATGGATTTGTGATACTTTTAAGCGTAGTTTTTATGCTTTTAGAATCTCAAAATTTTATAGGTAAAATTTTATCAATAACAAAAAACACTATGGTTATTAATAATATAAAAGAAATTACAAATAAAATAAAAAGTTATATGGTTTTAAAAACTGTTATATCATTATTTACAGGTTTAATAATTTGGATTTCTCTTTATATTATTGGTACAGATTATGCATTTCTTTGGGCAGTATTAGCTTTCATGTTGAACTTTATTCCTAATATTGGTTCTATAATTGCTGCTGTTCCAGCAGTTTTACTTACTTTAGTTCAACTAGGCTCTATTAGTGCGTTAATAGTTAGTGGAATTTATGTAGGTGTTAATATAATAATCGGGTCTGTAATAGAGCCAAAAATAATGGGTAAAGGACTTGGTCTTTCTACTTTAGTTGTATTTTTGTCTTTACTATTTTGGGGTTGGTTACTTGGGATTGTTGGAATGTTGCTTTCTATTCCGTTAACAATTATGATGAAAATAATTTTTTATGAAAAAGAAAATACAAAATGGATAGCTGTGCTTTTAGGTAGCGGAGATAATCTAAAAAATGATAATAAGTAAAATAAAAGAGCAAAAAAGATATACTCATACTTTAAAATTTTACAAGGTTTGAAATGTCAAATAATATAATAATAAAAAAATGTCTCTTCCCGGCAGCTGGATATGGAACAAGATTTTTACCTGCAACAAAAGCTATACCAAAAGAGATGCTACCTGTTTTAACAAAGCCACTACTTCAGTATGGTGTAGAAGAGGCGATTAGCGCAGATATTGAAACAATGGCAATTGTGACAGGGCGTGGGAAAAGAGCTATTGAAGATCATTTTGACATATCTTATGAACTTGAACACCAAATAAAGGGAACACCAAAAGAACATTATTTGACAGAGATTCGTGATGTAATTACAAATTGTACTTTTTCATATACTAGACAGATAGAGATGAAAGGTTTGGGTCACGCAATTGCTTGTGGTGAAACTCTTATAGGGAATGAGCCATTTGCTGTTATATTAGCAGATGATTTATGTGACAATGAAGGTGGCGAATCAGTGCTTAGTCAAATGCTTAAACTATATGAAAAATATAAGTGTAGTATTGTGGCAGTTGAAGAAATTCCAACTCATGACTCAAATAAATATGGCGTGATTGCTGGAGAATTTATAGAAGATAATATAATCAGAGTTAGTGATATGGTAGAAAAACCAGAGCCAAAGGATGCTCCATCTAACTTAGCGATTATAGGAAGGTATATACTGACTCCTGATATTTTTGAAATTTTAAAAGAAACAAAAGCTGGTCGTGGTGGAGAGATACAAATCACAGATGCACTTCTTACACAAGCAAAGCAAGGTAATGTTATTGCTTATAAATTTAAAGGTAAAAGATTTGATTGTGGTAGCGTAGATGGCTTTGTAGAAGCTACAAACTATTTTTATCAAAAAAGCGCTAATGGATAAAATATGATTTTAATGATAGATAATTATGATAGTTTTACTTATAATATAGTTCAATATTGCAGAGAATTAGGTGCTGATTTAAAAATAATAAGAAATGATGAAATGAGTGTTCAAGAGATTGAAAAACTTTCTCCACAAAAGATTATAATATCGCCTGGTCCGGCATCTCCTGATGAAGCAGGTATTACATTAGAAGTTATTGATTATTTTAAAGATAAATTACCAATTCTTGGGATTTGTTTGGGACATCAAAGTATTGCTCAGGTTTTTGGTGGAGATGTCATTCGTGCTACAAATATGATGCATGGTAAAACATCAACTATGAATATAGTTAGTCAATGCAAAATTTTTAAAAATTTACCACAAAAGTTCGTAGCAACAAGATACCATTCCCTCATAGTAGATAAAGAGTCACTTCCAAACAAGATAGAACCAATTATTTATAGTGAAGATGATAATGAAATAATGGCAATAAAAATAAAAGATAAAGATATATATGGCGTACAGTTTCATCCAGAGTCAATTATGAGTGAGTACGGTCATGAAATAATAGGAAATTTTTTAAAATTATGAGGTATAGATACATCTTATTCTTAATATTAGGAATAGATGCATTAGTCCTTTTGTCACAAACTTCATCTTTATCCATTTCATATAATGAATCTATTATTTTATATGGTGATTTTTCTTTTTTACAATTTATTATAAAATCTTCCATACAACTTTTTGGACAAAATGATTTTGCTTTAAGATTTCCTATGATTGTGTTACATATATTAAGTGCTTTTCTCTTATATGAAATATCAAATAAATATTTAAAAGATGATAGAAGCAGACTATGGCTAGTTTTAGTCTTTGTTCTTCTTCCAGGGGTTATAAGTTCTGCTATTATTGTAGATGGTGCTGGATTGTTGATATTTGGTTTACTACTTTTTGTGTACGCGTATGAGCATTTTTCAAAAACATGTATCTACATCATACTGAGTACTTATGCAGTTATTGATGGAGGATTTTTATATTTATTCTTATCATTAGCAGTTTATTCTATATATACTTCACAAAAACAATTTTTCTTATTTAATATATTTGCATTTTTCACATCTATATTTATTTATGGAGTTGAGGCAAGAGGTGTAGCAAAAGGTCATTTTTTAGATTCTATTGCAGTTTATGCAGCTATATTTACACCGATAATATTTATATATATCTTTTATATTTTATATAGAAAATATTTAACAAAAGAGATAGATATGCTATGGTTTATCTCTTCAATAGCTTTTATAATATCTCTTTTACTATCTTTTAGACAAAGAATAGAACTAGAGCATTTTGCTCCATATTTAATAATTGCACTTCCATTAGCTGGACAAACATTTTATCATTCTTATAGAGTTAGGTTAAGAGTTTTTAGAACTAAGTACAAACTTGCTTTTGTTGTTTCACTAATATTATTAGTATCAAATTCATTAGTAGTTTTTTTTAATAAAGAGCTATATTTGGTCTTAGAAAAACCACAACAACATTTTGCTTACAATATGCATATTGCAAAAGAATTAGCAGAGATATTAAAAGCTAAAGGAATAAACTGTATTTCTGCAAATAAAAAAATATCAAGTAGATTAAGATTCTATGGTGTAACTAATTGTAACGACTATAAACTTTTTGAAAATAGAATAAAAGATAATAAAAAGAGTAATGTAACAATAAGTTACAAAAATAAGCTTATATATAAGGCTAATGTTTCGAAAAGTAACTCTGATTAAACTTAATTAAATTAAATTCCTATAAAGTAACTTTATTTTATAATATGTGATAAAATTATTACAAATATAAAAAAAGAGGGAGTTTCAAATGGCTCAAAAAGCGATACGCGAATATGACGGTAAAGCACTTTTTTCTAAACAATGGGAAAAGTATTTTAGTGGTTTCCATTATGGATTTAAATCAGTTTTAGTTTCTAGTGGAAAAGAACTTTTAGCAAAAGCTGAAGAACATGGTTTTGAGTGGTTAAAACAAGAAACTTTAGTAGCAAAACCAGATATGCTTTTTGGAAAAAGAGGTAAAAATGACTTAGTTCTTTTTAAAGATAAGAAAGTTGGTGATGTTACTTTAGCAGTAGCAGCTACATGGATAGATGAAAAAATATCACATACGACTACTCTTCTTACAGGACAACATGGAACTCTTACTCACTTTATAGTAGAGCCATTTATTCCCCACACTCAAGAACAAGAGTACTATATTTGTGCAACTTGTGTAGATGAAGATGATGTTTTATATATGTCAGCTGAAGGTGGTATGGAAGTTGAAGATGGCTGGGACGATAAAGTAAATCAAGTTATTATTCCTATTGATATGAGTGATGCAGATATGGAACATGCTATTAAAGCAAATATTCCGTCTGAAATTCCTCCTAATTCTAAAGACTGTTTTACAGCATTTGCTATTTCATTTTTTCATTTTTATAGAGATATGAATTTTGCTTATTTGGAAATAAATCCAATAGTAATGTTAAAAGATAATAATACTGCAATCCTTGACTTAGTTTCCAAACTTGATGATACTGCAGGTTTTATGATGAAAGATGCTTGGGGAGATATTGAGTACCCAACTCCATTTGGTATGGAAGACCAAACAGTAGAAGAAAAAGCTATTGCGGTGGCAGATAGTAAATCAGGAGCTTCATTAAAGCTTACTATTTTAAATCCTATGGGTAGAGTTTGGACTATGGTTGCTGGTGGTGGAGCATCTGTTGTTTATGCTGATACTATTGCAGACTTTGCAGAAGCAAATGGCGGAAGTGTTGCAGATTTAGCCAATTATGGAGAGTATTCTGGTGGACCAACAACTAGTGAAACAAAATTTTATGCTGATACTGTTATTGATTTAATGACTAGACACAAAGATCCACAAGGGCAAGATAAGATTTTAATTATTGGTGGAGCTATAGCAAACTTTACTGATGTTGCAAAAACTTTTACAGGTATTATTCAATCATTTGAAGAAAATCATGAAAGAATGAAAGAACATAATACAAAAATATATGTTCGTCGAGGTGGACCAAATTATGAGATAGGTCTTAAAAATATTAAAGAAGCAGCAGATAGACTAGGTTTAAACATAGAAGTTTATGGACCACAAACACATGTTACTGACATTGTTAGAATGGCATTAGAGAAGTAGGAGGATTAAGATGACACAATTATTTACAAAAGAAACACAAGCAATTTTTTTCAATAACAATAAAACGGCAATACAAAGAATGCTAGATTATGATTACACAATTAACAGACAAACACCATCTGTTGCAGCAATAGTTGCTCCAACAAGTGCCAATAAATTTGAGAGATTTTTTATGGGTTCTGATGAAGTTATGATTCCTCTTTTTAAAACAACTGCAGATGCGAAAAATACATATCCTAGTGCAGATGTTCTTTTAAATTTTGGTTCTTTTAGAACGGCTTATGATGTGACGATGGATGCTATGGATATAGGTGGATTTTCTACTATTATGATTACAGCAGAGGGAATACCAGAACGACTAGCAAGAAAGATGAACAATAGAGCAAGAACACAAGGTGTGAATGTAATTGGACCAGCAACAGTTGGTGCGATATCTCCTGGTGCATTCAAAATAGCAAATATTGGTGGGACAATTGAGAATATTATTAATTCAAAACTACATCGTGCAGGATCATGTGGACTAGTAACTCGTTCTGGTGGTTTATTTAATGAACTTGGAAATATTATTAGTATCAATGCTGATGGAATTGCTGAAGGTGTTGCAATTGGTGGTGATAGATTTGTTGGTTCAGTTTTTATAGACAACTTGCTAAGAATGGAGAAAAATCCTGAAGTTAAATATACAGTACTTCTTGGAGAAGTTGGTGGAACTGAAGAATATAAAATAATAGAAGCTATCAAAGATGGACGAATTAAAAAACCTATGATAGGTTGGTGCATTGGTACTATTGCTAAACATTTTAGTAGTGGTGTTCAGTTCGGTCATGCAGGAGCTAGTGCAAATGCAGATGCAGAAACTGCTGCTACAAAAAATAAAGCAATGGCAGAAGTTGGCATCTATGTTCCTAAATCATTTAATGATTTACCAGCAATGATAAACAAAGTTTATGAAGAGTTAAAGGCAAATGGTACGATAGAAGAAATTGTTGAACAAGAACTAAAAACAATTCCAAAAACACGAAGAAGTAAGGAGTTTATTTGTACTATTTCTGATGATAGAGGAGATGAGTGTACTTACGCAGGTTTCCCAATATCAAGTGTTGCTACTCCAGAAACTGGCAAAGGTATAGGTGATGTTATTTCACTTTTATGGTTTAAAAAACAGTACCCAACATGGGCAACTCAGTTTATAGAAACGGTTATGAAAACTGTTGCTGACCATGGTCCAGCAGTTTCAGGTGCACATAATGCAAAAGTTACAGCAAGAGCTGGAAAGTCAGTTGTTGAGTCATTAGTTACAGGTTTATTAACAATCGGTCCTAGATTTGGTGGAGCGATAGATGGAGCTGCTAAATATTTTAAACATGCTGATGATAATAACCTTTCACCTGCCGAATTTTTAAACTATATGAAAAAAGAAGGAGTTCCAATTCCAGGAATCGGTCATAGAATAAAATCTCTTAAAAATCCAGATTTAAGAGTTGAAGGCTTGAAAAAATTTGCAAAAGACTATTTTCCTTCTACCCCGTTGTTGGATTATGCATTAACAGTTGAGCAATTAACAACATCAAAAAAAGAGAATTTAATTCTTAATGTAGATGGGACAATCGGAATATTAATGGTTGATATGTGGAGAGCATTAAACTATCCAGAGTTTGAAATAGATGAATTTGTAGAATCAGGTACATTAAATTCATTTTTTATAGTAGGAAGAAGTATTGGTTTTATTGGACATATATTAGATGAAAAAAGACTTGCAATGCCAATGTATAGACATCCAATGGATGATATTTTTTATGATGTACAAGAAGCAGAAGAAGTATAAAATAGCACAAAGGTTCTATTATTAAACTTTTTTTGTTATACTTTAAAAAGAATTATATTTTTTGGAGTTTACTGTGAAAAAAGCATTTACAATGTTAGAGTTAATTTTTGTACTAATAGTAATAGGTGTTTTAGCTGCAGTAATATCTCCACAAATGAAATCTACAAAACTTAGAGAAGCTGCTATACAAGTTGTTTCTCATATCAGGTACACTCAGCATCTAGCTATGGTTGATGATAAATATGGTGATAATAGTGCTGGTGCAAATGATTGGTATAAGAAGCGATGGCAAATTGTCTTTGGTGCCTCTGGTGCTGCAATAGGGGCAAATGGAAAAATTGCATATTCTATTTTTTCAGATGATGGATCAGATTCAAGAGAATATTCAAAACCAAATTTAAATGAACTTGCTTTGAGCCCACTTAGTAGTGATAAGTATCTAAGTGGAGGATATGCTGGTATATTAGATACAGATGATGCAAGAGCAAGCAGTAAAATGAATATAGGGGCATCCTATAGTATAAGTAAAGTTTTATTTACTGGTGGATGTGCCTCAGCAAGGGTTAAACGACTTTCTTTTGACCATTTAGGGCGACCATTAAGAGGCACATTTACTTCGTATAATAAACCTTATATAAAGACAGCTACAGTAGGGCTTATTCAAACAACATGCAATATAATTCTAAGAAACTCAGAAGGCGATGTAACAATAGCAATAGAGCCAGAAACAGGCTATGCATATATAGTTAAAAGTTAATTTTTAATTAACTTTTTTAAATCCTATAATTCAATCAAATCTTAAGAACCACCTAAGCAACACTTGTCTATAATTCCCATCCACAAACACAGAGACCTAATGTTTAGGCTTACGGGAGACTTCGATAGGAGTTAACCAAAAGATGTTTGAGATCATTGAAAACTAAGCAAGTAATAGACTTAATAATAACTATTAAGTTGGAAGTATTACTTAGAAATAACTAATATAACAACAACCGTCTATTCTATTAGTTACCAGATATAACTTAGGTTATGTTTGGTTCCCAAATAGTAATAGATACTATACAGAAAAGTCGTAACTAATACTTTAAGCAGTAGTTAGTTTAGACTATAAAACAATAAGCCAATGAATTTTAATTCTTGGGCAAAAGATCAGTAATACTTAGCAATAAGTACTTTACATAATTAATTATGGAGAGTTTGATCCTGGCTCAGAGTGAACGCTGGCGGCGTGCTTAACACATGCAAGTCGAACGGTAACAGAAGTAGCTTGCTACTTGCTGACGAGTGGCGCACGGGTGAGTAATATATAGTTAATCTGCCTCGAAGATTGGGATAGCCATTGGAAACGATGATTAATACCAAATAATCCTTCTCTACATAAGTAGAGTTGGTAAACGTTTTTTCGCTTCGAGATGAGACTATATCCCATCAGTTAGTTGGTAGTGTAAGAGACTACCAAGGCAATGACGGGTAGCGGGTTTGAGAGGATGATCCGCCACACTGGTACTGAGACACGGACCAGACTCCTACGGGAGGCAGCAGTGAGGAATATTGCACAATGGGGGAAACCCTGATGCAGCAACGCCGCGTGGAGGATGACGCATTTCGGTGTGTAAACTCCTTTTATATGTCAAGAAAATGACGGTAGCATATGAATAAGCACCGGCTAACTCCGTGCCAGCAGCCGCGGTAATACGGAGGGTGCAAGCGTTACTCGGAATCACTGGGCGTAAAGGACGCGTAGGCGGGTTGGTAAGTCAGATGTGAAATCCTACAGCTTAACTGTAGAACTGCATTTGAAACTACTAACCTAGAGTATGGGAGGGGGAGATGGAATTAGTGGTGTAGGGGTAAAATCCGTAGATATCACTAGGAATACCGAAAGCGAAGGCGATCTCCTGGAACATTACTGACGCTAAGGCGTGAAAGCGTGGGGAGCAAACGGGATTAGATACCCCGGTAGTCCACGCCCTAAACGATGAACACTAGTCGTCGGGATGCTTGTCATCTCGGTGATGCACTTAACAGATTAAGTGTTCCGCCTGGGGAGTACGGTCGCAAGATTAAAACTCAAAGGAATAGACGGGGACCCGCACAAGTGGTGGAGCATGTGGTTTAATTCGAAGATACGCGAAGAACCTTACCTAGCCTTGACATTGATTGAACTCAGTAGAGATACAGAGGTGCCCTTCGGGGAGCATGAAAACAGGTGCTGCACGGCTGTCGTCAGCTCGTGTCGTGAGATGTTGGGTTAAGTCCCGCAACGAGCGCAACCCTCGTCCTTAGTTGCCAGCAGGTTAAGCTGGGCACTCTAAGGAGACTGCCTTCGCAAGAAGGAGGAAGGTGAGGACGACGTCAAGTCATCATGGCCCTTACGGCTAGGGCTACACACGTGCTACAATGGGGCGTACAGAGAGTTGCGATACCGCGAGGTGGAGCTAATCTCTTAAAGCGTCTCTCAGTTCGGATTGGAGTCTGCAACTCGACTCCATGAAGCTGGAATCACTAGTAATCGTAGATCAGCAATGCTACGGTGAATACGTTCCCGGGTCTTGTACTCACCGCCCGTCACACCATGGGAGTTGATTTCACCCGAAATTGGGAAGCTAACCTTCGGGAGGCTACCACTTACGGTGGAATTAGCGACTGGGGTGAAGTCGTAACAAGGTAACCGTAGGAGAACCTGCGGTTGGATCACCTCCTTTCTAGAGTAAAGAAGAATCATTCGTTTGATTACTTCATACAAAAAGAAAATCTCACAGTTGTTATTAATGTTTATTACTTGCTTAGTTTTCAGTGATCTTTGTTTTTACAAAAGATTACAAAAGTGGGGGATTAGCTCAGCTGGGAGAGCGTCTGCCTTGCACGTAGAAGGTCAACAGTTCGATCCTGTTATTCTCCACCATTTTTGGAAAACATATTAAAAAGAAACCTAATAAAAGAACTAAAGAGATTTAGCTTTTTTATTAGACTTCTATTTATATTAGTCTTGTTCATTAAATTATAATTGTTAAAGTCAACATATAATAATAAGAAACATATCGTATATTAAATTATAAGATAAGTAAATTATTAATTATAAACTAAATAACTACAATAAACAAATTACTAACTTGATTAGTTAAAATATCAGTAATGGTATTAGTACATTAACCAAGGTAGTGAACGCAAATTAGAATAATAAAAAAGATATTAAGGGCCATAGGTGGATGCCTTGGCTAGTAGAGGCGATGAAAGACGTATTAGGCTGCGAAAAGCCTCGGGGAGCTGCCAAAGAGCTTTGATCCGGGGATTTCTGAATGGGGCGACCCAGCATGGAGCGATTCATGTTATCTATATTTATATAGAGGCGAACTCAGGGAAGTGAAACATCTCAGTACCTGAAGGAATAGAAATCAAACGAGATTCCCAAAGTAGCGGCGAGCGAAATGGGAATAGGGCACTTAGTGATAATATAGATGTTAGCAGAACACTTTGGAAAGAGTGAGCATAGAGGGTGATACTCCCGTAAGCGAAAACATTTATATGGTACTAGACTAAGGAACGAGTAGGTCGGGACACGTGTTATCTTGACTGAATATGGGGGGACCACCCTCCAACCCTAAATACTACTACTAGACCGATAGCGAACAAGTACCGTGAGGGAAAGGTGAAAAGGACCGCGGTGAGCGGAGTGAAATAGAACCTGAAACCTAT
This sequence comes from Sulfurimonas sp., assembly GCF_029027405.1. Taxonomy (NCBI): domain Bacteria; kingdom Pseudomonadati; phylum Campylobacterota; class Epsilonproteobacteria; order Campylobacterales; family Sulfurimonadaceae; genus Sulfurimonas; species Sulfurimonas sp. Next base: position 2,211,621 of record NZ_CP093396.1, on the reverse strand, counting down.
GGCTTACAATCATTCGGAGCACTATTGAATTACTTTTGTAATACAAGTGTGACGGACTGCCTTTTGCATAATGAGCCTGCGAGTTGTGGTATCTAGCAAGGTTAACCTAACGGGGAGCCGTAGCGAAAGCGAGTCTTAATAGGGCGACATAGTTAGATGCTGCAGACCCGAAACTAAGTGATCTATCCATGAGCAGGTTGAAGCTGGTGTAAGAGCCAGTGGAGGACCGAACCCGTACAGGTTGAAAACTGTTGGGATGACTTGTGGATAGGGGTGAAAGGCCAATCAAACTTAGTGATAGCTGGTTCTCTCCGAAATATATTTAGGTATAGCCTCGAGCATTAGCATACAGGGGTAGAGCACTGACAGGGCTAGGGCTGCTTACCGCGGTACCAAACCCTATCAAACTCCGAATACTGTATGTGTAACCTCGGGAGTCAGGCGTAGGGTGATAAAATCCTATGTCGAGAGGGGAACAACCCAGACTAACAGCTAAGGTCCCAAAGTTTTATCTAAGTGGAAAAGGATGTAGAGTTGCTGTGACAACCAGGAGGTTGGCTTAGAAGCAGCCACCCTTTAAAGAAAGCGTAACAGCTCACTGGTCTAGCGATTCTGCGCCGAAAATATAACGGGGCTAAGATAAACACCGAAGCTTTAGATTTGGTATAACTACCAAGTGGTAGGAGAGCGTTCCATTCAGCGCTGAAGGTACACCGGTAAGGAGTGCTGGAGCGGATGGAAGTGAGCATGCAGGCATGAGTAGCGAGAAAAGGGATGAGAATTCCCTTCGCCGTAAACCCAAGGTTTCCTACGCGATGCTCGTCATCGTAGGGTTAGTCGGGACCTAAGTCGAGTCCGAAAGGGGTAGACGATGGCAAATCGGTTAATATTCCGATACCGACATTACATCATTTGAGTGATGGGGGGACGCATAGAGTTAAACGAGGTCACCGATGGAAGTGTGGCTCGAAGGAAGTAGGTTGAAGAGTAGGCAAATCCGCTCTTCATGAAACCGAGATCTTACAGGCAGTTCAATCTCTTCGGAGAGCGAACTGAATCGTTGATACTGTCGTGCCGAGAAAAGCCTCTAAACGAGATGTAATGTTGCCCGTACCGTAAACCAACACAGGTGGGTGAGATGAGTATTCTAAGGCGCGTGGAAGAACCATTGTTAAGGAACTCTGCAAACTAGCACCGTATCTTCGGTATAAGGTGTGCCAGAGAGGTTATGGGATTTACTCCCAAAAGCTTCTCATGGTCGCAGCAAAGTGTCCCTCCCGACTGTTTACCAAAAACACAGCACTCTGCTAACTCGTAAGAGGATGTATAGGGTGTGACGCCTGCCCGGTGCTTGAATGTTAAAAGGATTGCTTAGCTTTGCGAAGGCATGAATTGAAGCACAAGTAAACGGCGGCCGTAACTATAACGGTCCTAAGGTAGCGAAATTCCTTGTCGGTTAAATACCGACCTGCATGAATGGCGTAACGAGATGGGAGCTGTCTCAACAATGGATCCAGTGAAATTGTAGTGGAGGTGAAAATTCCTCCTACCCGCGGAAAGACGGAAAGACCCCGTGCACCTTTACTATAGCTTGACACTGCTATTGGGATATTCATGTGCAGGATAGGTGGGAGCCATTGATTCTAGGACGCCAGTTTTAGATGAGGCAATCTTGAGATACCACCCTTGAATATTCTGATAGCTAACTCGGTACGATTATCTCGTGCGAGGACAATGTCTGGTGGGTAGTTTGACTGGGGCGGTCGCCTCCTAAAGAGTAACGGAGGCTTACAAAGGTTAGCTCAGAGGGGTTGGAAATCCCTCGTAGAGTATAATGGCATAAGCTAGCCTGACTGTAAGACATACAAGTCGAGCAGAGTCGAAAGACGGTCATAGTGATCCGGTGGTTCTGTGTGGAAGGGCCATCGCTCAAAGGATAAAAGGTACGCCGGGGATAACAGGCTGATCTCCCCCAAGAGCTCACATCGACGGGGAGGTTTGGCACCTCGATGTCGGCTCATCGCATCCTGGGGCTGGAGCAGGTCCCAAGGGTATGGCTGTTCGCCATTTAAAGCGGTACGCGAGCTGGGTTCAGAACGTCGTGAGACAGTTCGGTCCCTATCTTCCGTGGGCGTAGGAGAGTTGAAGAGAGCTGACCCTAGTACGAGAGGACCGGGTTGGACGTACCACTGGTGCACCAGTTGTTCTGCCAAGAGCATCGCTGGGTAGCTACGTACGGATGAGATAACCGCTGAAAGCATCTAAGCGGGAAGCCAACTCTAAGATGAACTCTCCCTGAAGATCGCAGTAAGACTAACTGCTTGATAGGCTGGATGTGTACGCAGAGTAATCTGTTTAGCTGACCAGTACTAATAGATCGTTTGTCTTTTTTAACCATTTCTTTAATTAGAAATACAATTCGTTCACTACCTTGTTTAGTGTATTTACATAGTTATTTAGTTCTTTGGAGATGTAAACATATAGGCAGTTTTAACTGTTTGTCTTGTTTTACAGAGGTCACAGCTTTAATATTTAATTGCTTTGCAACAAAATATTCAACCAATGACCCCGATTATCTACTAAGATGGTGTTGACTTTAGCAATTAATATTTAATGAGTACTCACTCATATTGACTCATACAGTCACATATAAACATACTTAGGTATCTTTATATGTGATTGTCTAGGTGGCTATAGAGAGAGGGAAACGCCTGGTCCCATTCCGAACCCAGAAGCTAAGCCTCTCATCGCTGATAATACTGCAGATTGCATCTGTGGAAATGTAGGTCGCTGCCTAGTTGATTATTTCTTTTTTAATCTATTAATCTTTTATTTATCTCTTTTCAATTAAAATATTTTATTATAGCCTGATATTGTATTAATATTATGGTATTATTTTGTATATTATTTTAGGTGTGTTTATGAAAAATTATATACAAAATCAAATCAAAAAATCCTATGAAACAAAGATTGCTATTTATGAAAATGAAGATCTTATAAATAAAATATTAGAAGTTTCACAACTTTGTGTAGAACTCTATAGAGGTTCTAATAAAACTATATTGGCTGGTAATGGTGGAAGTGCTGCAGATGCACAGCATATAGCAGCTGAACTTGTTGGTAGATATGGCTTCGATAGACCTTCTATCCCCTCTTTAGCACTTACAACAGACACTTCAAATTTAACTGCTATTGGTAATGATTACGGTTATGATAAAGTTTTTTCTCGCCAATTAGAAGGTATGGGACAAAGTGGTGATATTTTTATAGGTATTTCAACCTCTGGTAACTCCTTAAATATCATTAATGCTTTTAAAGTTGCTAAAGATAAAAATATTATAACTGTAGCTTTAACTGGTAGAGATGGCGGAGAAATGGCAAAGATGGCAGATTATTCAATAATTATTCCATCTGATTCTACTCCTCGTATTCAAGAATCTCATATATTAATTGGGCATATAATATGTGATATTATTGAAAAAGAGATATTTGGTGAAGGCGTTAATTAATTGCAAAAGAATAAAGCACTTTTTCTTGATCGCGATGGTGTAATAAATATTGAAAAAGATTATTTACATAAAATAGAAGATTTTGAGTTTATAGATGGAATATTTGATCTTTGTAATTATTATCAAGACTTAGGCTATATAATTGTTATTGTTACAAATCAATCTGGAATAGCAAGAAATTACTATGATAAAAATGATTTTAATAAACTTACTTCTTGGATGATAAATGAGTTTTTAAAAAAAGAAATAAAAATAAAAAAAGTTTATTATTGCCCTCATCATCCTGATATATCAGGAGTATGTAATTGTAGAAAGCCAAAAGCTGGAATGTTAATAGAAGCATATAATGATTTTGATATAGATTTAAAAAATTCAATTCTTGTTGGCGATAAGGAAAGAGATATATTAGCTGGTATTAATGCGGGTTTAATTACTACATATCTGTTTGATGAAAGCGCTTCTATTACAACTTCAAAAGCAACAAAAATTGTTTCAAAATTAAAGGATATATATAGTGTTAATACTTAATAGTGGCGGGACATTTAATAAAAGATATAATTTATTTAATGGTGAATTGGAAGTTCCTTTTGATAACCATGCAATTGAAAGAATTTTGCAAAGTGTTGAGTTTAAATATGATTTAGCAGGTATTGTATATAAAGACAGCTTAGAGATGAATATTGATGATAGAAAAATGTTAGCAAGTATTATTATGGAGTCTAAGGATGATATTTTTATTATTATTCATGGAACAGATACTATGAGTATTAGTGCTGAATTTTTATCTGAAATATTTAAAGATAGAAAGATTATCTTAACTGGGGCGATGAAGCCTTTTGAAATAGATAAGATAGAATCAAGTTTGAATTTAGGTTTAGCTATAGGTTTTGCAAAAGCAACACTAGAAAATGGTGTTTATATATGTATGAGTGGTATGATTGAACCATATGAAAAAATAATTAAAAATACTAACTTAGGAATATTTGAACTTGTCAAATAGTATTTCATGTAGTCATTGTCATCTTAAATTTGATAAATCAGTAATGATAATAGAAGGAAATAATTATTTTTGCTGTAATGGATGTAAAGGAGTTTTTAATCTTTTAAATGATGAAGGATTAGAAACTTTTTATGAAAAAAGTGGAAATACAATCCTTACTCCACCGTCTATTAAGTATGATGACTCTTTTAGCTTTGATACAGATTCATTTAGAGATTCATTTGTAGAAAAAGATAAGGATGGCTTTAGTCAGGTTTCCTTAATAATTGAGGGTATACATTGTTCAGCATGTGTTTGGCTTAATGAAAAAGCTTTACATAAAATGGATGGAGTTATAGAAGCAAATATTAATTTTACAAATAATAAAGCAAAAATTGTCTGGGTAGATGATATTGTAAAATTATCACAAATTATAGATATGATTCGCTCTATAGGTTACAATGCATTTGCTTATGATGCGTCTATTGGAGAACTTCATGCAAATAAAGAAAGAAAATCATATTACTTAAAAATGGCTGTTGCCATCTTTGCATCTATGAATATTATGTGGATTGCAGTTGCTCAATATGCAGGATATTTTACAGGTATAACTCAAGATATTAAAACAATACTCAATGTAGCTGAAGGAATTTTAGCAACTCCAGTTTTATTTTTTAGTGGTTGGGTATTTTTTAGGGGAGCATACTATGGACTAAAAAATAAAGTCGTAAATATGGATTTGTTGGTAGCAACAGGTGCACTTTTTACTTATATTTATTCTATATACATAACAATAATGCAAAATGGAGAAGCCTATTTTGATTCTGTAAGTATGATTATTACCTTTGTTTTAATAGGAAAATTTTTAGAAATTTTAAGTAAAAAAAATGTAGCGGATACCCTTGATATTATTGGTAAACATATTCCAAGTGAAGTAAATATTATTTTAGAAGACAAGATTGTAAGTATTAAATTAGAAGATGTAAAAGTTGGTGATATAGTTGTTGTTAAGTCTGGAGAGAAAATTTTACTTGATGGTAAAATTATAAAGGGAGAAGGTTCTTTTGATGAGTCAAATTTAACAGGAGAGAGTGAACCAGTAGAAAAAAAATTGGGAGAAAGTGTTATAAGTGGAACTACAAGTATAGATGCTGATGTCCATTTTATTGCAACTAAAGATTTTAAACATTCTACTTTATCAAATCTAGTTACACTTTTAGAAGAGGCCATAAATACAAAACCAAAAATTCAGCAAATGGCAAATCGATTATCAGAGCACTTCTCATCTATGATATTGGCTCTTTCATTTTTGACATTTTGTCTTTGGTTTTATTTAGGTAATGGTTTTGAGATGTCTTTTATGATAGGAATTTCTGTAATTGTTATAGCTTGTCCTTGTGCTTTAGCTTTAGCAACACCAGTTGCGACTCTTGTTGGATTAAGTTTAGCAACTAAAAAAGGAATACTTTTTAAAGAAGCCTTGCAGCTAGAAACAATGGCTAAAGTTGATACTTTGGTTATTGATAAGACAGGAACAATAACAGTGGGCAAGCCAGAAGTAGTTAATGTACATATTTATGAAGATTTTGATACGGGATTGCTTTATTCCTTAACTAGAGCATCTAAGCATCCCATAGCATCTGGCATACATACTTATTTAAAAGAAAAAGATGAAAATTTACAAGAAATTATTTTTGATGAACTATCTCAAATACCTGCTTTAGGCATTAAAGCGAAATATAGAACAACAGAAGTTTTTGGTGGAAATTTAAAATTATTAGAACAAAATAATATTAGTATAGATTTCAGCAGTGATAACAGCTTATTTTATTATGTAGTAAATAACAAAGTAGTTGCCATATATGAACTAAGTGATATGATTAAAGATGATGCATTAGAGCTTGTAAAAAATTTACAAAAGATAAATATTAGAACTATTATGCTAACTGGAGATAATAGATTTAGTGCCCAAAAGATTGCTAAAAAAGTTGGAATAAAAGATTTTAAATATGATCAAAGTCCAGAAGATAAATCAAATTATATTAGTTTATTGCACAAAGAGAATAAAAAAGTTGTTATGGTTGGAGATGGGGTGAATGATATATTGGCTTTAGCAAAAGCTGATATTGGTATTGCTATGGGAAGTGGTAGTGATATAGCAGTAGAAATAGGAGATGTTGTTTTGTTGAATAATTCATTAAAATCACTTCATGATGCTTTTAGAATTAGTCGCACAACATTTGGACTGATAAAACAAAACTTGTTTATATCTTTAGCATATAATGCTATTACGATACCATTAGCGATGGCTGGCTATGTTATTCCTTTAGTTGCAGCTATTTCTATGTCTGTTAGTTCACTGCTTGTTGTTGGTAATTCTATGAGGATAAAATATAAATATAAAAAGGTTTAATTAATGGATAGTTGGATAATTGCTATGATGCTAGGAGTTTCTTTATTTTTAGGAGCGATTGCATTGTTTGGATTTTTATGGGCAGTAAGAAATGGTCAATTTGATGATGAAAAAAAGTTTCTAAATGCTGCAAAATTTGATGGTGAAGAAGAACTTAACGATGCTCAAAAACAAGAGGAAAAAAAAGAAAGATTAAAGAATAACTATAGACCAGAGTAAACTGCCCAAAATGGACAGACTACTTAAGTAACATTATTTACCAATAGTTTGTGCAAAAGCTTCTAAATCAGCGTCAGAGTATCTTGCCACTTGAGCTTTCATAACAGCTTTCATCGTTCCACCAAAAGTTCCAGCTTTGTAACCTTTTAATGCAGTAGCAATTTCGCTATGTGATAAATTTGCAACAATTTTAGATTTACCTAATGCGTGTTTTTCAAAATTTTTACCATGACAAGCTACACATGCTGCTCCATTTACTGCAGCGATAGAAGCTGATGAAAGAGTTAAAATAGCTATTGTCGCGATTACTGATTTTTTCATTTATTTTCCTTAAATATTTTTATGAATAAATTATAGTAGCATGCTACTTAAGGGTATGTTAAGTTTTTGAGAGTGTAGTTTTATTAAATTTAATTATAGGTTTATGAGAGGAAGAATGAAGTATGCCACCCTGCTAAAGGGCGACTTAAATAGCTTATTTACCGATAGTTTGTGAAAAAGCGTCTAAATCAGCGTCAGAATATTTTAGAACTTGACCCTTCATAAGACCTTTCATTGCTCCACCGTATGTACCAGCTTTGTAACCTTTTAATGCGTCAGCAATTTCAGTATGAGTCATAATAGCAACATTTTTAGATTTACCTAGAGCTTTTTTACTCCAGTCAGCACCATGACAAGAAGTACATGCTTTTGCATTTACTGCTGCCATTGAAGCTGTTGCTAGTGCTAAAGTTGCGATTGAAGCGATTACGATTTTTTTCATTTGATTTCCTTAAGATTAATTTTCGAAACAATTATAGTGATTTGCGTCTTAAATACATGTTAATGAATAATAGTGTATGATTTTATAAATTAAAAATAATAGGAATTATAATGAAATATATAGAAAATGATTTGAAAGGAAAAACAATTTTAATCACGGGTGGAGCGGGTTTTATAGGTTCAAATTTAGCTTTTTATTTTCAAAATAATCATCCTTTTGCAAAAGTTGTTGTTTTAGATAGTTTTAGAAGTGGAAAAATGTTATCAAATGGTAATTTAAAAAGTTTTGGACATTTTAAAAATCTTCTTGGCTTTCGTGGTGAAATAATAAGTGGCGATATTAATGATAAAGACTTACTTCTTGATTTAGAAATAAACTATAAATTTGACTATATTTTTCATGAAGCAGCAATATCAGATACAACAGCACTTGAGCAAGATTTAATGATAAAAACAAATGTAAATGCATATAAAGATTTACTAGAAATTGCACTAAGACATGATGCAAACCTGATTTATGCTTCTTCAGCCGCTACTTATGGAAATGCAAAATCTCCTCAAAGAGTAGGAAGAGAATCTCCTCAAAATGTATATGGTTTTTCTAAGTTGAGCATGGATAATATAAGTAGAGAATATATAAAAACTAGTGATATATCAATAGTTGGATTGAGATATTTTAATGTTTACGGAAGTGGAGAATACTTTAAAGATAAAACAGCATCTATGGTTTTACAATTTGGACATCAGCTTTTAGCAGGAAAAAAACCTCGTCTTTTTGTTGATAGTGATAAAATACTTAGAGATTTTATATATATAGAAGATATTATACAAGCGAATATAAAAGCTATGAATCCAAATGAAAGTGGAATTTATAATGTAGGTACTGGAAAAGCTAGAAGTTTTCAAGATATTGTAAATATATTACAACGAGAATTAGGTACAACTTTAGAATGTGAGTACATAGAAAATCCTTTTGTTGGAAGTTATCAGTTTCATACCCAAGCAGATATATCAACAACTAAAGAAGCACTCGGTTATAAACCAGAGTTTGAAATGGAAGATGCTATTAAAGACTATGTAAAAGAGATTAAAAGGTTATACGAAGAAGAAGTCAAATAATGCAAATTTTAAAGAATTTTACACCAAAAATATTAGTTATTGGTGATTTGATGATTGATCACTATTTATGGGGAAGTTGTGAAAGAATTTCTCCAGAAGCACCAGTTCAAGTTGTAGATATTTCTAAAGAAACTACAGTTCTAGGTGGAGCAGGAAATGTTATAAATAATCTAAACGCATTAGGCGCAGATGTTAGCGTGGCAAGTGTAATAGGAGATGATAATAATGGATTAGAACTAAAAGAGATGTTAAATGAAATTAATATTGATAGTAGAAATTTAATAATACAAAACAGTAGAAAAACATCTAAAAAAAGTCGTATTATTGCAGTTAGTCAACAAATTTTAAGATATGACAAAGAAAGTAAAAATGAAATAACTCAAGACTCTGTTGAAAAAATACTAAACTCAATTACTAATAATATATCATCTTATGATGCTATTGTCCTTTCTGATTATGGTAAAGGAGTTTTAACTACTGCTTTATGTCAAGGAGTTATAGCCCTTGCAAAAAAAGATAATATTAAAGTTTTAGTAGACCCTAAAGGGAGTGATTTTTCAAAATATAAAGGTGCATATCTTTTAACACCAAATAAAAAAGAGGCAATTCTTTCAACAAATATAAATATTGATGATGAACTTTCTTTAGAAAAGGCACTACTTAAGTTAAAGAATGATATAAATCTTGATATCTCTCTAATAACTCTATCAGAAGATGGAATAGCGACTTATGATAAGAAAGTTGAAAAATTTCCAACTGTAGCAAAAGAAGTATTTGATGTAACAGGTGCAGGTGATACAGTAATAGCATCTATAGCTTTTTCTCTTAGTGCAGGTAAAAGTATACAAGATAGCGCATCATTTGCAAACTTGGCAGCTGGTGTTGTTGTTGGTAAAATTGGTTCCGCGACAGTAACCCTTGATGAAATCGAAGAGTATGAAGCATCATTACATAAAAGTACCTCAGACGCACATATAAAAAGTTTTAGTGATATAGAAAATATAGTTAATCGTTTCAAAAAGAATGGAAAAAAAGTTGTGTTTACAAATGGATGTTTTGATATTTTGCATGTTGGACATGTTAAGTATTTGCAAATTGCAAAAAGTTTCGGAGATATATTGATAGTTGGACTAAACTCTGATGAATCAGTTTCTAGGTTAAAAGGACCAACTCGCCCAATAAATATGGTACATGACAGAGCATACTTATTAGCAGCATTAGAGGCTGTTGATTTTGTTGTTCCATTTGAAGAAGATACTCCTTCTGATTTGATAAAAATGATTGCTCCAGATACCTTGGTTAAGGGTGGGGACTACAAAGGAAAAGAGGTTGTTGGAACCGAATTTGCTAGTGAGTTAAAACTTGTTGACTTCGTAGATGGAAAAAGTACGACAAAAACAATTCAAAAAATACAAGGACAGTAATGCTTAAAAAAATTGGATTATTGGCACTTTGTGCTGCATCTGCTTTTGCGATGCACACAGTAGAGCTTAATATAAATGATAAAGATTTGGAGTTTGGTGTAAAAATTGATATGGGTCAATTTAATGAGGCGGCAGACCCAGATACAGTTTTTGTTGGGGCAAAGTTACTTCATGGTAGTAAAGAAAATAGTGATGCATCTAGTAATCGTAGTTTAAATGATTACTATGAGTTTAATTTTTTGATGCAAAGAAAAGTTAAAGCTACCGATCTTGTAATTGGTCTTGGTGTAAAACTTAATGGAACAAAAAATTATAATTCATTTCCTTTAGGAGCAGAAGCTAGTTATAAACTTCCTTTTGGTGAGAAAATGCCTCTATTTTTAAACGGCAGTATTTACTATTCACCTGAAGTTTTATCAATGCAAGATGCAAAAAACTTTTTAGAGTACCGTGTTGGTCTTGATTTGGAAGTCATAAAAAATGGAAGTGTTACTCTTGGGTACAGAACTATTGATACAAACTATGTAAAAGAGAAAGGTGGAGATTTAAATTACAATAAATCAGTTCATATGGGATTTAAATTCGCATTTTAATGTTACCCCACTTAGGCTTTAACCACGAGGGTATCGGTATTTAGTGCCAGATTTACAGCTTCTGTGACTTCAGAAGCTGTAATACTTTTCATACACTCATGATGCTCTAGCGGACACTCTCGTTTCATGCATGGTGAACAAGCCATTTCATGTCTTACAATATTGCTTTTATCATTCATCCATTGTGAAGTTTCTTTATATCTTGTTGGCCCAAAAATTGAAACTGTTGGAACTCTATAAGCAGCAGCAATATGCATAGGTCCACTATCATTTGTAATAAATAGTGAGCACCCACCTATGTTTGCACATAGTTCTTTAATAGTTGTTTTTCCAGCAAGGTTAATATAGTTATCAACATCTAAATTTTTTAAATTTGATTCTATCTCAAAAGCCATCTCTATTTCATTAGGTCCACCAAAAATAATAATATTATAAAGATGAGAAAAATCTTTTGCTACTTGAGCAAATCGTTCAGGATACCATCGTTTTGCACTGCCATAAGTTGCACCGGCATTTATGCCAAGAGTTGGTTTCTCAAACTTTACTGGTTGTATATATAGTTTTAACTTAGATATATTTTCATCATAGGCATCTGTATCAATCATGGCAAGCTGAGAATATTGTTTTACTAGATGTTGTTTGGTGCTGATCTTTGGAGTATGTGAAAGTAAAAATCTTGAATGCCATGACTCTTTAGCAATGCAGATAACGGTTGATGTAAATCTTAAAAGCAAAGATGAATGAAGCTGATTCCTAAAAGTTACAGCAAGATTAAACTCCCCTAATTCATGCGCAAGTTTATATGTGTTTATATATCTATTTCCAGAGTCTTTGGTTTTATCTACTATTGCTCTTTTGCAGAGTGGATGATGTTTAAGTGCTTGGATGCTAGCATAACTTCCAACAAATGTGAACTCAACATTGTGATAATACTTACTTAGAAGTTCGATAGCAGGAGTTGCCATAATAGCATCTCCTAACCAATTTGGTAATATTACCAATATCTTGCAAGATATCATTTTGTCCACCTATTTTTTTCTAGTAGTTGTGCCTCAGTAGTATCTATGCTAAAGAGAAGTTTTTTCATCTTTTTTGTTTGCGTATCATTTGAGGATGTTTCTACTATATTTTTAAAATTGTATTTTATATATCCTTCATCTGTTATGAGTCCAATGAGATTTCCTGCAAAAAAATAAACGAATCTTTTACCTATATTTTCATCAAATAGTGAGCTTCCCATAGTAGTTATATTAGCTTTAAAACCTAGCATATCAACAATTGTGGGAAATATATCATTATGCGAACCTAATATTTTAATCTCTTTTACTTTAAAAATCTTAGGGGCGTATATGATAAGAGGAATCCTAAAATGCTCAATAGATGCAAGAGCTTTATCATTAGGTCGATATTTTCTTGCGATAGGA